>JAIOPR010000079.1 GCA_021413805.1 Planctomycetota bacterium | reverse complement strand
ACCGGACGGCGGCACCGGTTGTTGTCGAAGAGCGCGTCCACGGACTGCTGGAGCATGCGCTTCTCGTTCCGGATGATGACTTCCGGCGCGTTCAGGTCGGACGTCGCGAAGGTGCCGGACTCGAGGAGGACGCGCGGGCGGAGGTCGGGCGGGATCACGGGGATCACGTCCAGGACCATCCACTCCGGCTTGTTCCCCGATGCCCTCAGCATCTCAACCAGCTTCAGCCGCTTGATGATGTCCTTCTGCCGCTGCGCCGACGCCGTCTTCTTCAGGTCCTTGTGCAGCTGGTCCGAAAGCGTCGCCAGATCGAGCCCCTGCAGGAGCAGCTTGACCGCCTCCGCTCCCATGTCGGCCTCGAAGTCGTCGCCGTACTGCTCCTTGAACTCGCGGAACTGCTCCTCGGAGAGAAGCTGCTTCTCCTTCAACGGGCAGCCCTTCTTGCGCACCACCGTGACCACGTAGTCCTGGTAGTACACAACGCGCTCAAGGCTCGACGTCTTCATGCCAAGCAGCGTCCCGATGCGGCTCGGGATCGTCTTGAAGAACCAGATGTGCGCCACCGGCGAGGCCAGGTTGATGTGGCCCATGCGCTTCCGGCGCACCCGGCTCAGCGTGATTTCCACGCCGCACCGGTCGCAGACGATGCCCTTGTACTTGATGCCCTTGTACTTGCCGCAGAAGCACTCCCAGTCCTTCTCCGGGCCGAAAATGCGCTCGCAGAAGAGACCGTCCTTCTCCGGCCTGTAAGTCCGGTAGTTGATCGTTTCCGGCTTCTTGACTTCGCCGTAGGACCAGCTGCGGATTTCCTCCGGCGACGCGAGCTTGATCGTCACCGCTGAGTAGTCGTTGATTCGGTCGTAAAAGAGATCCATTTCGTTAGATCCCCTTTCTCTTTTCGAGTTTCAGCGAAAGCCCGAGGCCCTTGATTTCGTTCGTCAGAACTTCGAACGACATCGGCGTCCCGGGTTCCAGCGTGTTCTCGCCCTTCACCATCGACTCGTAAATCTTCGTCCGGCCGTCCACGTCGTCGGACTTCACGGTCAGGAGTTCCTGGAGAATGTTCGCCGCGCCGTACGCCTCGAGCGCCCACACTTCCATTTCTCCGAACCTCTGTCCGCCGTACCTCGCCTTGCCTCCCAGCGGCTGCTGGGTGATGAGGCTGTACGGGCCGGTGGCACGGGCGTGGACCTTGTCGTCGACCAGGTGGTGCAGCTTCATCATGTAGATGTAGCCGACCGTGACCCGCTCGTCGAAGTGATCCCCGGTCCGGCCGTCGTAGACAACGGACTTGCCGTCGAGCGGAAGCCCGGCCTGGCCGAGCAGCTCGACGATCTCCTGCTCGCTCGCGCCCTCGAAGACCGGCGTGATCGCCCGGAAACCGAGCTTGCGCGCCGCCCAGCCGAGGTGCGTCTCCAGGATCTGCCCGACGTTCATGCGGCTCGGCACGCCCAGCGGGTTCAGGACCATCTCGACCAGCGTCCCGTCGGCGAGGAACGGCATGTCCTCGTCCGGCATGATCCGCGAGATGACTCCCTTGTTCCCGTGACGGCCGGCCATCTTGTCGCCGACCGACAGGTTGCGCTTCGTCGCCAGGTAGATCTTCACCATCTCCAGCACGCCCGTCGGCAGCTCGTCGCCACGCTCCAGGCGGTTGACTTTGCGTTCCTTCTCGTTCTCGAAGATCTCGGCCTTCCGGCGGAATTCCCGGATGGTCGTCCCGATCTTGTTCTTCTCGCTCGGCTTCTCGAAATCCCACCGCTCGACATCCAGGCGGTCGTACAGTTCGCGCAGGTCCCGGACCCCGTTCGTCTTGGCCCCGAACTCCAGCGTCGCCGGCACGCCCCTCCCGACCGTCGGCTTGATTTCCTTGATCAGCGCGTTCAACAGCTCCTGCACCCTGTCCTCGAACTCCTTCTCGATCTTCTTCTTCTCCTTGCGTACTTCCTCGCGCTCCTTCTCGGAGAGCGACACCTTCCGGCTGAACTTCTGCGCGTCGAGGATGATCCCCTCCACGCCGCTCGGCACCTCAAGCGAGTCGTTCTTCACGTCCTCGCCCGCGCGGCCGAAGATGACGTGGAGCAGCTTCTCCTCCGGCGTCAGCTCCGACTTCGACTTCGGCGCCACTTTCCCCACCAGGATGTCGCCCGGCTTGACCCTCGTCCCGATCCGGATCACGCCGTCTTCACCCAGGTTCCTCAACTGCTTCTCCGAGACGTTCGGGATGTCGCGCGTGAACTCCTCGCGTCCCAGCTTCGTCTCGCGGATCTCGATCTCGAACTCCTCGATGTGGATCGACGTGTACTTGTCGGCCTTGATCAGGCTCTCGCCGACAATGATCGCGTCTTCAAAGTTGTAGCCCTCCCACGACATGAACGCGACCAGCACGTTCTTGCCCAGCGCCAGCACGCCCGACGACGTCGCCGCCCCGTCCGCAATCACCTGCCCCTTCGTCACCTTCTGCCCCATCTTCACGATCGGCGTCTGGTTCAGGCACGTCCGCTCGTTCAGGCCGACGAATTTGCGAAGCGGGTACTCGTGGTCGTCGATCTTGATCATGTTGCCGTCAACGAAAGTCACCGTCCCCGCCTTCTTCGACACCACGACCATCGCGCTGTTCTCGGCCACGTGCTTTTCCATCCCGGTCCCGACGACCGGGGCTTCCGTGATGAGAAGCGGCACAGCCTGGCGCTGCATGTTCGAACCCATGAGGGCGCGGTTCGCGTCGTCGTGCTCGAGGAACGGGACGAGCGCGGCCGAAACGCCGGTCATCTGCTTCGGCGAGACGTCCATGTAGTGAACGTCCTGGCTCAGCACGAACATGAATTCGCCGTTCACCCGGGCGATCACCTTCTCGTCAACAATGTGGTTCTTGGCGTCCGTCTTGAGGTCCGCCGGAGCCATGATCTTGTCCATCTCCTCGTTGGCGCGGAGCACCACGATGTCGTCGGTGACCTTGCCGTTCTTCACGACCCGGTACGGCGTGATGAGGAACCCGTACTCGTCGATCGTCGCGTAAATGCCCAGCGAAGAGATAAGCCCGATGTTCGTGCCTTCGGGCGTCTCAATCGGGCAGATGCGGCCGTAATGGCTGATGTGCACGTCGCGGACTTCGAAGCCCGCCCGTTTCCGGTTCAAACCCCCGGGGCCCAGGGCCGACAACCGCCGCTCGTGCGTGAGCTGCGCCAGCGGGTTCGTCTGGTCCACCACCTGCGAAAGCTCGCCGCGGCCGAAGAAGAACTCGATCGCGCTCGACACCGTCTTCGCGTTGATCAGCGATCGCGGCGTGATCTGCTCCTGGCTGTCCAGGTTCAGGCGCTCCCCGATCGTCCGCCGCAGCCTCAGGAATCCCTTCCGGATCTCTTCCGCCGCCAGCTCGTCGATCGTCCTCACACGCCTGTTGCCCAGGTGGTCGATGTCGTCCGCAAACCCGAGCCCCTTGCGCATCTTCATGATGTAGCTGATCGCGTTGACGATATCTTCCTTCATCAACACCTGGTCCTCAGGACCCTTCACGATCTGGAACTTCCGGTTCAACCGGAAGCGCCCGACGCGGCCGAGGCGGTAGCGGGAAGCGTCGAAGAAGCGCTCGTTAAAGAGCGCCTTGGCGCGGTCCAGCTGCTGCGGCGTGCCGGGACGGAGGCGCGCATAGATCTTGAGGAGGGCTTCCTCGTGCGATTTCGTCGGGTCCTCAGCGAGGGTGTTGACGAGGCACGGGTCGTCCATCGTCGCGATGATCTCGACTTCCTTGATCTCCTCGCGGGCCGCAATGATCTTGATCGCCCCGTCGAGAAGCTCCTTGCCGCGCTCGATCAGCACCTTGCCCGTTTCGGGGTCGGTGATCTCTTCGACCAGGAACTTGCCCTTGAGCTGCTCCGGGTCCTTGCCGATCTTGATCTTCTTGGTTTCGTGGAAGAGGCGGATGAGGTCCGCGTTGGTCGAGTACTCGGGGGACATCGCGCGGAGGAACGTCGTCGCGGGGATCTTCCCGCTCTGGTCGATCCTCACGTACAGCGAGTCCTTCTTCCCGGCGGAAAGCTCGATCCACGAGCCGCGCTCCGGCACGATCCAGCAGGAGTGGAGCTTCTTGTCGCCGGATTTCTCTTCGGTGAAATCGATACCGGGAGACCGGTGGAGCTGCGAGACGATGACGCGCTCGGCGCCGTTGATGATGAACTCGCCGCCGCCGATCATGAGGGGGATTTCGCCGAGGTAGACGTCTTCCTCGATCGGCTCCGCCTTCTGGAGGCGCATCCTGACTTTAAGGGGCGCGCCGTAGGTCAGGCGCAGGCGCCGGCATTCTTCCGGCGTGTACCGCGGCGGCCGGAGCTCGTACCCCAGGTACTGGAGCTCGCTCGCGCCGTCGTAGGACGGGATCGGGAAAATTTCCTGGATCAGCGCCTCCAGCCCGATTTTCTCCCGCTTCGAGGGCGGCAGGTCGGCCTGCAGGAACCGGTCGTACGCTTTCGTCTGGATCTCGACCAGGTTCGGGATAGGCGCGGCTTCGCCGACCTTCCCGAAACTCCGGATTTCATCCACCATGGAGGCTCCCTTGAAAGACACGGGGACCGTAGTCAATGCTTTACGGAAACGCCGTCACGGGCACCGCACGCGTCCGCCTCCACTCCGGCTTCCCCCGCATCTGAGTGCGGGGACCACGCCGGACCCACGGCTGGACTTCGCGCAGATAAAGCGGCGCACCGGGACGTTTCCGCCCCGGCGCGCCGGGATTCTCTCTCGTTACTTGATCTTGACCGTTCCGCCCGCCGCTTCGATCTCCTTCTTGACCTTCTCGGCGTCTTCCTTCGACAGGCCCGACTTCAACGTCTTCGGCGCCTCGTCCACGAGCTGCTTCGCTTCCTTCAGCCCGAGATCCGTCATCGTCCGCACAACCTTGATGATCCCGATCTTCTTGTCGGGAGTGCACGGCTCCAGGATGACGTCGAAGGCCGTCTGGACCTCCGCCGCCGCCGCCGGACCCGCCGCCGGGCCCGCCGCAACAGCCGCGGCCGCCGCCGACACCTGGAACTTCGTCTCGAACGCCTTCACGAGCGTCGAAAGCCAGATCACCGAACCCCCGGCGATCGTCTCCAGCACCACCTGGCTCCGCTCCTCGTCCGACAGGCCCTTCACGCCGTTCAGCACGCCAGCCACGTCACCCATCTCAAGCCTCCTCATTTATCACGACGGTTTTTTGAAATTTACGAGAGCCCTACGCCGACGCCGGCGCGGCACCCTCCTTCGCTTTCTTTTCCTCAAGTGCCTTCAACAGCCTCGCCGTCTGCGTCAGCAACGCATTCATCCCGCGCGCAAACCCGGTCATCGGCGCCGCAAACCCGACCGCCAGCTGCGTCAGAAGCGTCTGCTTGCTCGGGAGCTTCGACAACTGCTTCACCTGGTCGACCGTCAGGACCTTGTTCTCGAAGATCCCCGACTTGATCTCCAGCTTCTTGTTCTTGTCCTTCCACGCCAGCAACTTCTTCGCCACATCCGCGGGATCCGGCCCGTGCACCAGCGCCGTCATCCCGGTCAACGTGTTTTCAAGCCCGACGATGCCCATGTCCTTGAACGCGCGCACCGCCAGCGAATTCTTCAGTACATCAACCTCGATCTTTGCGGCTTTGAGCTCCTTGCGAAGCGCATCGGCCAGCTTGCCGTCGAGGCCGCGGAAATCAATGAACACCCCGGCGATCTGCCCCTTATAGCGGGCAGTCGTCTCGGTCATCATCCTCGTGCGAATGGCCTTGGACATCGGTCGCTCCTTACTGGACGTCCAGGGCAATGCCCGGAGTCATCGTTCCCGAAAGCACGACCTTCCTGAAGTAATGTCCCTTCAGGCCCGCCGGCTTGATCGTCCGGATGTGGTCGACGATGAAGGACACGTTGTCCTTCAGCTTCTCCGGCGGGAATGACATCTTGCCCACGGCCACCATGATGTTGCCTCCGGCGTCGGCGCGGTACTCGAGCTTGCCCGCCTTGAACTCGCGGACCGCATTCGAGACGTTGTCCGTCACCGTGCCGTTCTTCGGGCTGGGCATCTTGCCCTGCGGACCCAGCACCTTACCCAGGCGGCTGATCTTCTTCATCATCGCGGGAACTGCAATCGCGACGTCAAAGTCGAGCCATCCACCCTCCACCTTCTTGGCCAGGTCGTCAGACCCGACCTCGTCCGCCCCCGCTTCCTTCGCGGCCTCCGCGTCGGCGCCCTCGGCGAATACAACCACCTTGCGCGCCTTGCCGATGCCATGAGGAAGGGAGATGGCGCCGCGAAGCGCCTGCTCGGCCTTCTTCACGTCGAGCAGAAGAGCGAACGACACGTCGACGGTCTGGTCGAATTTCATCCCCTCGAACTTCTTGAGGATGCCGACCGCCGCCGCCACGTCGTAACGCTTCTTCGGATCGACGAGCGCGGCGTTCTTGCGGTACCGCTTGCTGCGCTTTCTCATCCGTGTCTCCTGCCGGGCCGCTGCCTCCGGGGAGGTCGCCATTCTTCGGGCCGCGGCTCGGCATCCGCCCGAAGACTACAGGTCATGGAAGCGCGCCGGGGTTGCCCCCGCCGGCTTCCGGTTTGTTATTTCCTGGCCGGGATTCCTTCGACCTTGACGCCCATCGAACGGGCGGTTCCGGCCACCATCCGTGCGCCCATTTCCAGGTCGGCGGTGTTGATGTCGAGCAGCTTGGCCTTCGCGATGTCCTTGCACTGCTGCCAGGTCACCGTGCCGACTGTTTCCTTGCTGGGAGAAGCGGCGCCCTTGACGATCCCGGCGGCTTTCTTGAGCAGGACGGAGGCGGGGGGCGACTTCAGGATGAAATCGAAGGTGCGGTCCTTGTAGACGGTGACGATGACCGGGAAGATGGTGCCCGGGTCCTTTTTCGTCGCGTCGTTGAACTTCTTCACGAATTCGCCGATGTTCACGCCGTGCTGGCCCAGCGCGGGGCCGACGGGCGGGGCCGGCGTGGCCTGGCCACCGGGGCACTGAAGCTTGATCTTCGCCGTCACTTCCTTCGCCATCTGACTTCTCCTTTGGATGGTGCGCTCTGGGGGAACGGGTCCCCCGGCACCGACCTCTGACCGTGATTGCCTGTATCGTTCGAGGCTGGCCCGGGGCACGCCCCGCGCCTGGCTTGCGGCTTAAATCTTCTCGATCTGCCAGCTCTCCAGCTCCACCGGGGTGGCCCGGCCGAAGATCGTGATGGTGACCCTCACGAGCCCCTTCTCCGGGATGACTTCTTCCACGACGCCGTCCATGTTCTCGAAGGCGCCTTCCTTGATGCGGATGCTGTCGCCCTTTTCGAAGTTAATGACGAGCTTCGGCTTGTCCGCGCTGGCGTTGGTGGTCATGAGGATCTTGTCGACTTCGTGCTGGGCCATCGGCACCGGCTTTTTCGAGCCGAGGAAGTCGCCGATACCCGGTGTTTCGCGGACGAGGTACCAGGCCTGTTCCGGAACGTCGCCGTCCAGGCCGTCAGCTTCGATGAGCAGGTAACCGGCGTAGAGCTTCCGGTCACGGACGCGCTTCTTCCCTGACTTGATCTCGGTCACCTTCTCGCTGGGCACCAGGACGCGCGTGATCACGGCGTCCAGGCTTGCCGCCTTCACGCGGCGCTCCAGTGAATCGCGGACCTTGTCTTCGCGACCGCTCTGCACCCGCACCACATACCACTGTTTCGCCACGGCGAACTCATCCCCCCATGAGACCCGTCTTCAGCATCACGGTGCGGAAGACGATGTCGACGAACGTGATGAAGCTGCCAATGATCGCGATCGAGACGAAGACCACGATCGAGCTGCCCACGAACTCGTGCCTGGGCGGCCACGAAACGCGGTGCATCTCCGCTTCCACGTCGATCAGGAAGTCGGCAAGCTTCTTGTGGTTGACGATGAACAGGTAGACGCAGGTGCAGCCAGCCAGGAACACGAGCACCGAGACGATCAGGCCTACCGTCAGGCCGTCCGAAATCCCGGGCAGTTCCTTGACGATCTGCCGGCCCCACCAGGAACGCCCGATCACTTTCCCGTTTTCAAGGTTGGTCATGCCGGGGAAGCGATAAAGCGAATGGGAGCCGAAGAGGACGATGAGCATGAGGAGCGCGCCGGAAGTCCAGCGCGTCCAGGTGCCCTGTCCCGGCTTGTAGTAAGCGAACTCGACGTTCTTTTTTATCGTGTCTGCCATGGCCTCTACCGAAAACGAGCCCGGGCCGCCCGCAGTCGCGGACGGTCCGGGCGATGCTCGCTGGCAGGGCTGGAGGGACTCGAACCCCCAACCGGCTGATTTGGAATCAGCTGCTCTACCAAATTGAGCTACAGCCCTGCGGGGAAACGACTTACTTCTTCCGCTCCTTGTGAACCCGATGCATGCGGCACTTGGGGCAGAACTTCATCTTTTCGATCTTCTGGCCCTGCTTCAAGGCGGACGTGGTCTTCGTGGTGCGGTAATAACGCGTCCCGCACTCCGAACACTCCAGGAACATCGGCTCGCGCGCTGCCATGGTTCTTCCTTACTCGATGATCTGCGTAACGACGCCAGCGCCGACCGTCTTGCCGCCTTCGCGGACTGCGAAGCGCTGCTGGTCTTCCATCGCGATCGGGGAGCCGAGCTCGATGTCGAACTGAGCATTGTCGCCGGGCATGACCATTTCCACGCCGGGCTGGAGCTTGACGGAGCCGGTGACGTCGGTGGTGCGGAAATAGAACTGGGGACGGTAGCCGGAGAAGAACGGCGTGTGGCGGCCGCCCTCCTCTTTCTTGAGGACGTAAACTTCGGCCTTGAACTTGGTGTGCGGCTTCACGCTTCCGGGCTTGCACAGCACCATGCCGCGCTCCAGGTCGTCCTTTTCGATGCCGCGCAGGAGGAGGCCGACGTTGTCGCCCGCCTGGCCGTCATCGAGGGTCTTGTTGAACATTTCGACGCCGGTGCAGACCGACTTGCGGGTCTCCTTGCCGATGCCGAGGCCGATGATTTCGATGTCTTCGCCGACCTTGATGAGGCCGCGCTCGATACGTCCCGTGGCGACCGTGCCGCGTCCCTTGATGGAGAAGACGTCCTCGATGGGCATGAGGAACGGCTTGTCCTTGGCGCGAACCGGGTCCGGGATGTACGAGTCGAGGGCCTTCAGCAGGTCCAGGATGCACTTGTTGGACGCCGGGTCAGCCGGGTTCTGCATCGCCTTAAGCGCGGCGCCGCGGACGACCGGCACATCGTTGCCCGGGAAGTTGTACTTCGTGAGCAGGTCGCGGATCTCGAGCTCGACCAGGTCGAGCAGCTCGGGATCGTCGACGATGTCAACCTTGTTGAGGAAGACCACGATCCGCGGCACGCCGACCTGGCGCGCGAGCAGGACGTGCTCCTTCGTCTGCGGCATCGGGCCGTCCGCAGCCGACACGACCAGGATCGCGCCGTCCATCTGCGCGGCACCCGTGATCATGTTCTTGATGTAGTCGGCATGGCCCGGGCAGTCGATGTGCGCATAGTGGCGCGCATCGGACTCGTACTCGACGTGCGAGATCGCGATCGTCACGATCTTCGAATCGTCGCGCACCGTGCCGCCCTTGGCGATGTCGGCGTATTCCTTGGCCTTGCCATGCCCGAGCGCAGCCGACACCATCGTGATGGCGGCGGTCAGCGTCGTTTTTCCATGGTCAATGTGCCCGATCGTCCCCACGTTGACGTGGGTCTTCGTCCTCTTGAAGATTTCCTTCGCCATCGTCGTTCTCCTTTTGGATCTCTAATTTTGCCGGCTGGCCGGTTCAAGCTGGCGATGGGAATCGAACCCACGACCTCATCCTTACCAAGGATGTGCTCTACCAGCTGAGCTACGCCAGCCATTCCACGACAACAAAACACCCTTCGCGCTGGGGCGAAGGGCGGTCTGGTACGTCCCCAAGCCGGCACGAAAAGGAGCGGGATTATTGCGATGGATCGGGCGCCCGTCAAGGGATATCTGCGCTCAATCGAGAAGCGCCGGGAAGCCTAACTTTCCACTGACATCCCCCGGATTTCGCGCGCCTGGGCCGTCCCTTTATCGCTCCACACCCGCCCCGGTTCAAGCCGGCCTGCCGAAAAGGTCGAAAACGTACTGTGCTGAAAGCCTCCGCATGGATTCCCGGGACCGGCCTCGTCGCGGATCCCCCGCGCGAAAAATTCGCGGAGTTGATGAAGCGCGACGATGTCGTTCTCTGGCTGGACATCGAGGCCGCCACCCCCTCCGAGATCGCGATCCTCAGGTCCCCTTTCAACATCCACCCGACCGCCATCGACGAATGCCGCGACTACACGGCACTTCCCAAGGTCGAGAACTTCGACCACTACCTCCTGGTCATCCTTCACCGGATCCAGTTCGACCCGAAAACCCGCGAAGTCGAACTCAAGGAAATCGATTTCCTCCTCGGGAAAAACTGGCTCATCACCGTCCGCCAGGATTCCTCGACCAGTGTGGACGACGTTCAACGGCGGCTGCAGACCCACACCGACCTCATCCAGGAAGGCCCCGCACGCCTCATGGCCGAGATCGTCGAGGTCATCATGAGCAAGTACCTCCCCATGGTGGAATTCCTCGAGAAGGAAATCGACGTGCTCGAGGAAGCGATGCTCACCGGGGGCCACGCGGTGGACGCCTACGGCCGGATCCTCTCGCTTCGCCACACCGTCGTCGCGCTTCGCCGCTCCCTGGTGCCGCAGCGCGAAGTCATCCAGCGGCTGTCGCGCGAAGAATTCCGGCTGGCGGGCGGCTCGGCGGTGCTTCATCTTCGCGAGGCGCACGACGAGCTGTACTGGATCCTGACGGAGCTTGAAATCCACCGCGAGCTGCTGACGAGCGCGTTCGAGGGCCACGCGGCGATGGCGGCGAACCGGCTTGCCGAGGTCTCGAACCGCATGAACCGGGTGATGGAGAAGCTCTCGCGGTTTGCGACGATCTTCATGCCGCTCACGCTCGTGACCGGGATCTACGGCATGAACTTCGAACACATGCCCGAACTGCACTACCGGTGGTCCTATCCCCTCCTGCTCTGCCTCATCGCGGGTCTGGGGTTCGCCCTAGCGTGGTATTTCCGCAAGACGCTTCCCGCGCCGCTGGTGGACCCGGTCGAGGAAGAAACGCAGCGGCTGATGACGCGCGTCTGGCGGCGGCCGTCGGAAGCGCCGAAGCCCGGCGGGATGCCTCACCACTAACGCCCGAGCGCGGCCTCCGGGTTCTTTTCCTTCGCCAGCGCCCTGGCCGCTTCCAGGAATCCGCGCAGATCGCCGCCCTTCGACTCGAACAGCCGGCGCCAGGCGCCTTGTTTTTCGTCGTAGACGGCCATCGAAGCGACCAGGGCGTTGTTCCAGTCCAGGCGGTCGAATTCGCGGTAGTAGCGGTTTGTGAACTGTGTTTTTATTTCGCGGAAGCGCTCTTTCGCGCGGCGGAGGATCGCGGCCTTGAGGGCGATTTTTTCGATGCGGGGCAGGTCGAGCGCGTAGGCCGACTTGAGCGTTGAGTTCAGCTCCATCATGAAGGCGCGGAACTGTTTCGACTCGGCGCGGGAAGTATCGAGAGCGCGCGCCTCGGCGGAGTCGGGGCCGAAGCGCTCGCGGAGGAAGCGGCGGGCGCCTTCTTCGCCGACGAGGTTCGCGAGCGACTCGTTCAGGGCCACGCTTCCGGGAATCCAGACGGTCGCGTGGGTCGTCTCGTGGAGGATCGTGTCCACCGCGAGGTGGGCGGGCCAGTCCACGAACGTCGAGAAGACGGGGTCCGCGAACCACCCCAGCGTGCTGTACGCCGGGACGGGCCGGACGTTCACGTCGAATCCCTTTGCCGCCAGCGAATCCCGCTCTTCGCGCGCGTCCTGGATGTCGAAAAACCCGAGATAGGGAACGCGGCCGACCACGGGGAACCACCACGATTCCGGCTTGAGCGAATCGGGCGGGCAGGCGGTGACGAGCCAGGAGACCGGGCGGCCGTGGAGGTCGACGTACGTCTCGTAGCTGCTCGTGTGGACGAGGCCGAGTTCCCGCTCGCCCCAGGCGCGCACTTCGGCGATCAGGAGCAGCCGGTCGCGCGCTGCGGGCGTCGAGCAGCCCCGCGACGGCCAACGCCCGGCGCGCCGCCGGCGTCATCGCGCTACTTCCCGCCCCCCGGGAAATCGTCGCCGTGGTCCTCCGGGTCCGGCGGCCCCTTCGGCCCCACCGGTTCCTTCTTGCTCTTCACCACGTCCTCTCGCTTCACGTGCAGCTTCGTGAACGAGTCGGCGCCGATGACGTAGTACCAGTCGGCGAAGCGGTCGCCGAGTTCCTTGGCGCGCTTTTTCCCGGCGTCCTTGCGGTCGCTGAGGCGCTTGTTCGCCTCGGCCTTCTTCTTGCCGTACTCGAGCATCGCGCGGTCCCAGACCTTGCGGGCGTCTTCGGCGGCCTGCTGGATGCGCCAGGGGCTCCACGGCTTGGTGCTGATGCGAACCGGCGATTTCGGGGGATCGGCGAGGACTTCGGGCTTGGCGGCCTTCTCGTCGAACTCGACGACGATCATCAGGTAGCGCGCCTCGGTGCCGGTGGCGGGCTTGTCTTTCTTCTCGTCCTTTTTCTCGTCTTTCTTTTCGTCCTTCTTCCCCTCGCCGCCGGCCGTGAGGTCCAGGCCGCTTCCGGTGAAAACCGTGCCGAAGCGCAGCTCGTAGATGACGCCGTCCTCGCAGACGGCGATGAGGTTTCCTTCC
>JAIOPR010000214.1 GCA_021413805.1 Planctomycetota bacterium | reverse complement strand
GTATCGCAATACTTCGGGCGACCCGGTCGGCGCGGCGCAGGCGCTGACGCGGCAGTTTCTCGACGGGCCCGTGGGCCGCGTGCCGGTGCTCGCGTTCGGCGCGACGGGAAGCGGCCGGGAGATCGTGGGCTCGCTGATGGCGACGTGCTACGGGCCGGATTCGGTTTTCGTGCTGAACGAAATCGCGGCGCATGCGGCGGGCGCGCTGAGTTACGAGCCGCGCGTGGACACGATTTTCGAGATCGGCGGGCAGGACGCGAAATACATCCGGCTCTCCGAGGGCCGCGTCGTGGACGCCGCCATGAATGAGGCGTGCAGCGCGGGGACCGGGTCGTTCATCGAGGAGCAGGGGAAGAAATTCGCCGGCGTCGAGAACGTCGTGCAGCTCGCCGAGAAAGCCATCGACTCCCCGTGCGGCGTGTCGCTCGGCCAGCACTGCTCCGTGTTCATGGCCGAGATCATCGACAACGCGGCCGCGAGCGGCGTGGCGCAGGAAACGATCATCCCGGGGATTTACGACTCGGTGATCCAGAACTACCTGAACCGCGTCAAGGGCAGCCGCAGCGTCGGGCAGGTCATCTTCTGCCAGGGAATGCCGTTCGCCTCGTCCGCGCTCGCCGCGGCCGTCGCGCGCCAGACCGGGTGCGAAATCGTCATCCCCCCGAACCCTGGCACGATCGGCGCCGTCGGCATCGCGCTTCTCACGCTCGACGAAAAAGACGCCGCCGCCCTGCCGCCGGTGGACGCCGAGCGGTTCCTGAATGCGAAGCTCGAAGCGAAAGACACGTTCGTGTGCGGCTCGACGAAAGGGTGCGGAGGCGCCGGGAACAAGTGCCGCATCGACCGGCTGGTGACGATCGTCGAGGGGAACCGAAAGCGCTTCACATGGGGCGGCGCCTGCTCGCTGTACGACCACGGCACGGGGCGCAAGAAACTCCCGGACCTCGCGCCCGACCCGTTCCGGCGACGCGAGGAAATGGTCGCGGAGCTGACGGCGCGCTTCTCCGCCCCGCGCGGCCGGCCACGAATCGCGCTCACCGACGAATTCCTCCTCAAGGACATCTACCCGTTTTTCGTGTCGTTCTTCCACGGCCTCGGCCTCGATCCCGTCGTGCGGACCGGCGCGGACCACGCGATCCTCAAGCGCGGCATCGAGGAATCGAACATCCCGTTCTGCGCGCCGATGCAGCTCTACCACGGGCTCGTTTCGACGCTCGCCGAGGAACAGATCGATTACCTGTTCCTCCCGATGCTGTTGTCGCTTCCCCGCGTCGCCGGCGAAAAACACGCCGGGACGTGCCCGATCGAGCAGGGCAGCGCCGACCTCCTGAAATGGGACCTCGGCCAGCACATGCAGAAGGCGATCGTGTCGCCCGTGATCGAGATCGGCGAAGGCAACCTGCGCTCGAAGGTGTTCGTGTCGATGTGCGAAGCGCTGGCGAAGCAGCTCGGCGGCGCGGCGCGCTGGCGGGAGGCGTACAACGCGGCGCTCGGCGAGCAGGAGAAATTCGACGAGGCCTGCGTCGAGCTCGGGCGTGAAGCACTCAGGTACTGCGCGCTCGAAGGACTGACGCCGGTCGTCGTCCTCGGCCGCGTCTACTCCATCCACAACAAGGTCCTCAACTCGAACGTCCCCGCGATCCTCCGCGAGCAGGGCGCGATCGCGATCCCCGGCGACTGCTTCCCCGTTGATGCCGACGTCCCCGTCTTCGAGAGCATCTACTGGGCGCACAGCCACCGCTCCCTCCGCGCCGCGCACCAGGTCCGCCGCTCCCCCGGCGTCTACTCGCTCTTCTGCAGCAACTACTCCTGCGGCCCCGACTCGTTCAGCACGCATTTCTACTCGTACATCATGCAGGGCAAGCCCTTCGCCATCATCGAAACCGACGGCCATTCGGGCGACGCGGGGACGAAGACGCGCGTCGAGGCGTTTCTCTACTGCGTGAAGCAGGATCTCGCCGCAGCCCGGCCGACGCCGCCGAACTCGCTCAAGGACGTCGAGGGCCGCGGGAGCACGATGAAGGCGATCCGCGAGAAAGGCGAAATCCTGCTCGTCCCGTGGCTTTCGCAGGCGTCCGAAACCGTGGCCGCGTGCCTGCGCGGCGTCGGGTACAAGGCGGAAAGCCTCGGCATCCCCGGCCCCGAGGCCCTCCGCGCCGGCCGCCGCCAGACCTCGGGCAAGGAATGCGTCCCCATGACGCTCCTCCTCGGCAGCTTCCTCCACCGCGTCGAGCACGCCGCCCCCGGCGAACATTTCACCGTCCTCATGCCGACCTCCACCGGCCCGTGCCGCTTCGGCGTCTATCACCTCCTCCAGAAAATCATCATCGAGCGCATGGACATCGGGAGCCGCGTCCGCATCTGGTCGCCGTCGGACGAGGACTATTTTGACGAAGCGGGCCGGGGGTTCGGGGCGATCGCGTTCGCGGGGATCATGGCCGCGGACATGCTCGAACACGCGCTTCGCGAAATCCGGATGGGCGAAATCGCGCCGGGCCGTGCGAAGGAAATCCGCGACCGGTACTACGCCGAGCTGCTCGCGCTTCTGGAATCCGCCGGGCGCACGCCGCTCTCCATCCCGCGGGTCCTCAAGGAGACGGCGACGGGGCGGCTGTTCGGGTGCACGGAGCTGTTGAAGCGCGCGGCGGCGGAATTTGCAGCGGCGCGGCGCGAGACGGCGATGCCGACGGTCCTGCTGGTCGGGGAAATCTACGTGCGCTGCGACCCGTTCGCGTCGGGGGACGTGATTTCGCGGATCGAGGAGCGCGGCATCCGCGTCCGCTTCGCTCCCGTCAGCGAGTGGTTCGAGTACACCTCGGACGTGAACGCCCTGAAAGGATTCGGCTGGGCGCTCGGCGAGAGGCTGGCGTACTGGATGCAGAACAGGATCCAGGACACGCTCTACGCCGCCGCGGCGACGCCGCTCGACTGGCCGCCGCGCACCACGGCGAAACACTGCATTGAAACCGCGACGCCCTGGATCCGCCCGGCTCTCGAGGGGGAGGCCTCGCTCACGATCGGCGAGTCGGTCGCCGAGTGGCGCGAAGGACTCATCGACGGCGCCGTCAGCGTCGGGCCGCACGAGTGCATGCCGAACAAGGTTGCGGAAGCGCAGTTCTTCCATGTCGCCGAGAAGGAAGGACTGCCGTCGGTCACGCTAGCGCTCAACGGCGACCCCGTGGACCCGGAGATCCTCGACCGCTTCGCGTACGAAGTCCACTCGCGGTTCCGCGCCAGGCACGGAGCCCGGGCCGGGAAGAACGTCGCGAGCCAGGCCCCGACGATTGCAAGGTAGGACAGGCGACCGTAAGCGAGGCCCTTCTGACGTGACCACCCACCCGCCTTCGCTCCGGCGCTCCTGTCCGCCGAAGCCCGGAGGGCAAAGGCGGAACGCGTCCGGAGCTTCGGCGGGTAAGCCGGGCCGAAAGTGATTTCAGGCGATGGGAAGCGCTATCCGGGCCCGGCTTACCCTTCGACCAGCTCCGCTTCTTCGCGCCCCGCCTTCTTCCGCTCGTTCATCTTGAGCAGCCGCTTGCGAAGCCGGAGGTGCGTCGGGGTGATCTCGAGCAACTCGTCGTCGTTCAGGTACTCCAGCGCTTCTTCCAGCGTGAACTGCCGCGGCGGCGCGATGGAAATCGTGGCGTCGGCGGCGGAAACGCGGAAATTCGTGAGGGCCTTGGGGCGTGTGACGTTGACGACGATGTCGCGTTCCTTGCAGTGCTCTCCGACGACCATGCCTTCGTAGATGTCGTCGCCGTTGGCCACGAAGAAGTCGCCGCGGTCCTTGAGGCCGTTGATCGAGTAGTTCGTCGCGAGCCCGCCGCCCATGGAGACGAGGACGCCGGCCTTGCGCTGGGTGATGTCGCCCTTGTACGCCTCGTAACCCGAGTAGTTGTGGTACATGACCGCTTCGCCGCGCGTCGCCGTCATGAGCTTCGAACGCAGTCCGATCAGCCCGCGCGCCGGGATGAGGAATTCATAGTGCATGTGGCCGCGGCGGGTGTCCATGAAGCGGACGATGCCGCGGCGCTGGCCGACGAGTTCCATGACCTTGCCGGCGAACGACTCGGGGATGCAGCAGGCCGCGGCCGCTCACCTTGAAAATGCGCGGCTCCGCCGTGTCCTCGACGCGCAGGGCGACGTTGGATTTCAGTTCCTTCATCAGCCGGTCGCGCAGGTGGCGCACCGTCAGGAATTTCCCTTCCTTGCCCGACAGCGGGCTCGTGTTCACGCTGAACATCATCGACAGCGTCGGCTCGTCCACCACGATCGGCGGAAGCCCGACCGGGTTCTCGCGGTCCGAAATCGTGTCCCCGATGTCCACGTCCGGCAGCCCCGCGATCGCGACGATCTCGCCGCACGGCGCCGACTCGGCCGGGGTGCGTTTCAGGTTCTCAAACGTAAACAGCTGCTCGACCTTGCCCTGCACCTTGCCGCCGAGGCGCTTGATCAGCGACACCGGCTGCCCGACGCGGATCCCGCCGTTTTCGATGCGGCCGATCGCGATGCGCCCGACGTAATCGTTGTAGTCGATGTTGGCGCACTGGAGCTGAAGCGGCGCCGCGGGGTCGCCCTTCGGCGGCGGGATGTGCTTGAGGATCGCTTCGAAGAGCGGCTTCAGGTCCATGTTCCCGTCGTTCGGCTCGAGGCGCGCGTAGCCTTCCCGGCCGCTCGCGTAAATCACCGGGAATTCAAGCTGCTCGTCGTTTGCGTCCAGGTCGATGAACAAGTCGTAAATCTCGTTCAGCACTTCCTGCGGCCGCGCTTCCGGCCGATCGATCTTGTTCACGACGACAATCGGCTTGAGCTTGTTGAGCATGGCCTTGCGAAGGACGAACCGCGTCTGCGGCATCGGGCCTTCGTAGGCGTCCACGAGCAGGAGCACGCCCTCGGCCATGCGCAGCACGCGCTCGACTTCGCCGCCGAAATCCGCGTGGCCGGGCGTATCGATGATGTTGATCTTCGATTCGCCCCACCGGACGCTCGTGTTCTTCGCAAGGATCGTGATCCCGCGTTCTTTTTCCTGGTCGTTCGAATCCATGACGCAGGTGGCGATGGTCTGGTTGGCACGGAAAGCGCCGCTCTGGCGGAGCAGGACGTCGACCAGGGTGGTTTTTCCATGGTCAACGTGCGCGATGATGGCGATGTTGCGAATATCCACGTGGCGTGTCTCGGTGACTCGGGAGGAAGGAAGGGGGGAAGAATATAGCCGCGGGAGGCTTCCGGCGCAATGGGGAGCGTGGAGTGGGGTTTGTCGCGGGAAATAAAAGGGCGGACCGCAGAGGGCGCCGAGAACGGCAACGGAGGAGAACGGCGGAGGACGGCGGCCGAAAACTATTTGGGCGGCGCGGGCTTCAGCACCTCGATCAACGCTTCGCGCAGATCGCCGTCCGTGCTTTCACAAAGCGCTTCGAGCCTGGCGCGCGGCGCGAGCGACAGCAATTTCAGCACCGCCCGCCGCCCGAGCTGCCCGGCG
Organism: Planctomycetota bacterium; assembly: GCA_021413805.1. Classification (GTDB taxonomy): domain Bacteria; phylum Planctomycetota; class MHYJ01; order WSZJ01; family WSZJ01; genus WSZJ01. The sequence goes on along the minus strand of JAIOPR010000214.1, from coordinate 8,539 downwards.
CGGGTGTCCGGGTCGAGGCGGGTCCAGGCATCGGGGAGGCAGCGCTCCGGGGCGTTTTCCAGCAGCCACTCGGTCGCGGTCGTGCTGCCGTCCTTGCGGAGCGCGGCCCAGCGGTCTTCCTCGGGAAGCGGTTCGAGGCGTTTCCACCAGTCCTGGAACGCGGCGCGCAACGCCCGTCCATCGGAGTTACGGAGGTGCCACAGGTCGTCGGCGGGGATGCCCTCGGGATTGGGAAGTCCCGCGAACGAGCGGAGCGCGAGCCAAGAGACGTCCCCGACCTTGACGCGATAATCACCGTCGAACGTGGATGTTGCCGTGGAATCGTCGAGGTGCTCGATGAGCAGGGGAACCGCAACCCATCCAAGGGAGCGCAGCCAGGCTACGGGCTCGTCGCGAGACGACTTGCCGTTGCGCGCAGTCTCCAGAACCGCCCCCGCACGGCCATCACTCGCGGCCCCGGAACTCCAGGTCAGGGCGGCCCAGAAAGCGATTTCCGCCTGCTCGGCAGCCGGCAATCTGTCGTCGAGGAGAGCATGGGTCCACCGCTCGCTCCCTTTGCGATATCGCCGAATTCGCGCCAAAGCCGCTTCATTGCCCGCCGGGCGGAACTCCACAGGAAGTTCCTCGACGAGGCTCCATAGGATGAGTTCGTCGTACGGGCAGTGGATGCTCATGGAAGCGTCGTGCACGAGCAAGGCAGATGCATGGCGAGCAATGCGCGCGGCCAAAGCCTTGTCGTCTTCTTCAGGCCACGCCTCGTGAGCCACTTGTTTCGAAATTCGGAAGCAATCGAGCGCGGGACGGCCAAGGCGCCCCTCGGTAGCCCAGCGGGCGTAGAGCACCGCGCGCCAGAACTGTTCATCCGGGGATAGGGCCCGAAATGATGACCGATCCCGTACGTAATCGCGGATTTCGGTGTTCATTCTCTGCCAGGGCGAAGAGCGCCCGTCGCGGGCAATGCCCGAATTGTGGATCCGGTCCGCACGGCGTTCGTCGGATTCGCAGATACCACGACTGCTGAACCAGTTGCGCCCAGACCATGGGTCGTTCGGAAGTTCATGCCAGGTCTCCTTCCAGAGAATTTCGCGGCGAAGACCGGCCACCGGTTGCAGCCCCGTGTCGATCGACGCGAGGAACTTCGCACATTCTTCGGCCTCCTCGCGGAGCCCGTCGAGGTGCCTGGCGATCACCGCGACTTCAGCGTCCCTATGAGTGAGGTACGGCTTCACGAGTCCGCGGAATTCGAGCGGGGCACTCAGCGCCCAGGCTTCCAGTTCATCCATCTCCGGCACCCGGTCAAAGGCGTGCGGCCTGGCAGCGGCTCGCAAGAGGTGCAGAATCTCGTGCTCACCAGGTCCGGTCGCGGCCGCGTCCTCCTTCAACCGAAGTTCCTGTTCCTTCTCTTCGGCCTTCCGCATTGCGTCCAGCTCGGCGGCCTCGACCCGCATCTTCTCGATCTTCTCGGGAGACAGGTGAACCGCGAATTTCAAATGCTCCAGCGCGGCCGTCACAGCATCCTGACGGCGCTCCGTGCCGCGACCTTCAAGCGCTTCCAACGCCGGTCGCGCCCCGCTCCGGGCGAGGATGGCCCAGATGTCGAGGTCCCTCTCGGCCTGGCGGACGGTGAAGGGATCCCGCGACTCGAGCCGCTTGAGGATGCCGTCCAGCTCTGCGACCGGCGCATCGGCCTCCTGCGCCCCTGCCAGGGACGGGAGCAGAAACAGGAGTGCCGCGAAAATCGGGAGAAAGGGGCGCATGGTCGGGAAACATTGTACGCCCCGGAAACACGTTTCCGGCGCCCCACCTCTTCAGGCCCAAAACGAAAAAAGGGCGGCGCGTCCTGCGCGTCGCCCCGTCTCGTGCGGCTCAACTGGCTTACTTTGTCCGAAGCGGGCGACCGGGCTCGAACCGGCGACAACGACGTTGGCAACGTCGTGCTCTAACAACTGAGCTACGCCCGCGGAAGGACGGATTATAGGCAGGAGGGGAGGCGCGTCAACGTGATTTGCGGGAAGAGCCCTTCGGCTAGAAAAGGCATCCGGCCGGCGCCTTCGGTGCCGTCGGGACCGGCGGCGGGGCATTTCCGCGGAGGACGAGCCGGTACTTCGGGTCCCAGCGCCGCGAGCATTTCCCGCATGAAAGGTCCACTCGCCGGCGGGTTTTCACTTCGACGCCGCAGGCCGGGCAGGCGTAGACCCATTTGTAGGGGCGGCGCGGCATCGGCTGGGCGTGGACGTCGCAGCCGAGGCGCCGGGCCTCGGCGCGGAATTTCCAGCCGTGGCCCAGGACTCCCGTTGCGTGGATCAGCTCGTGCTTGAGCGTGTTCGGGATTTCCTGCGGAAGCGCGGCGTGGTATTTCGAGCTGAGGCGGATGACTTTGCGGCGGTAGTAGCAGAGGCCCGCGCTTCGGCTCATCCGCGGGCTCCACTCGACGCGGAAAGGGACGCGCTGGCCGGGGAAAAATTCCCGCACGAGCGCCTGGAACGTCTCGTTCAGCTGGGGGGTCGTGGGGAGTTCCGCGCGCATCGGCCCCCCTTCTACGGCGCCCGTCCCCCTCCGTCAACAACCGCGGACTCCCGAAAACTACCCGGCCGGGGCAAAATCCTTCAAAAATCCCCCCCCCGCGTGCCACACTAGTTCTTCGGTCTTGACTCGTACCCCGCGTCAGGCCTATAAAACTCTTTCGCCCCGCGGAGCCTGAGCCCTACCCCACCTTAGCTGCGACACCTTCCTGACGGAGACACCGGGATGGCTTTGAACGGACCGCAGAAACCGCTCGGCCAGCTGCTCAAGGAAATGGAGCTGGTCACCGAGGGGCAGATCCAGGAAGCCCTCGCGCTTCAGCGCGAAAAAGGCGGCGCTCTCGGCTCGATCCTTGTCGAGCTGGGGTATGTGAGCGAAGAGGAAATGCTGCTGGCGCTGGGCGCGCAGGTCGGGATGGAAGTAGTGAACCTGGACGACATGAAGCTGGACCGGGCGACGACGGAGAAGGTGTCGCCGACGATGGCGAAGGTTTACAAGATCATCCCGGTGAAGTTCGAGAACAACATGCTGACGGTGGCGATGGCGGACCCGCTGAACGTGAGCGTGCTGGACGACCTGCGGTTCATGCTCAACTGCGACGTGCAGGGCGCCGTCTCGAACGAAGAAGCGGTGACCCGCGCGATCAACCATTACTACGCGGGGCAGACGGCGACGGTCGAAGACCTGCTCGCCAAGATGGGCGAAGATGCCGCGGCGGACGCGGAGATCATCAAGGAATCGAAGGGCCCGGTGGACCTGCAGAACGCCGCGGCGTCGGCGAACGCGGCGCCCGTCGTGAAGCTGCTCAACCTGATCCTGCTCCAGGCGATCAAGGACCAGGCCTCGGACATCCATTTCGAGCCGTTCGAGACCGAATTCAAGGTCCGTTACCGCGTGGACGGCGTGCTGTACGAAATGATGCCGCCGCCGCTTCACCTCGCCATCGCCCTGATTTCGCGCATCAAGGTCATGGCGAACCTGGACATTTCCGAGAACCGCCTCCCGCAGGACGGCCGCATCATGCTCGCGATCGGCGGGAAGCCCGTCGACCTGCGCATCTCGACGCTCCCGACGATGTTCGGCGAATCGGTCGTCATGCGCGTCCTCGACCGGTCGGTCATCTCGCTGGACATCGACAACATCGGGCTGCGTGAAGAAGACTTCAAGCTGATGAAGCTGCTGCTCGACCTGCCCAACGGCATCATCATCTGCACGGGCCCGACGGGTTCCGGCAAGACGACGACGCTGTACTCCTGCCTGAACTACATTAACGACATCAAGTGGAAGACGATCACGACCGAGGACCCGGTCGAGTACGACCTGGACGGCGTCGTGCAGTGCCAGATCAACGAAGAAGTCGGCGTGACGTACGGCGCCTGCCTCCGCGCCATCCTTCGTCAGGACCCGGACTACATCCTGGTCGGCGAAATCCGAGACCTCGAGACCGCGCAGATCGCCGTCGAGGCCTCCCTCACCGGCCACCTTGTGTTCAGCACCCTCCACACGAACGACGCTCCCTCGACCATCACCCGCCTCCTCGACCTCGGCATCGAGTCGTTCCTTATCTCCGCCTGCCTTGAAGCGATCGTCGCCCAGCGACTCGTCCGCCGCATCTGCGCCAAGTGCAAGTCCGAGTTCGAGCCGACCGAGGAAATGCTCCTCACCCTCAGCCTCCGCCCCTCCGACGTCGAGGGCAAGCGCTTCTGGTACGGCACGGGCTGCAACCACTGCAACAACACCGGCTACAAGGGCCGCCAGGCCATCTTCGAGATCATGCTGCTCACCGAGCGCATCAAGAATCTCGTCATGACCCACGCGTCCACGGACGAAATCCGCCGCACCGCCCGCGAGCAGGGCCTCCGGGTCCTCCGCGAGTCGGGCCTGCTCGCCATCTACGACGGTGTCACCAGCATCGAAGAAGTCGTCCGCGAGACGCTGTTCAACTAATCCTTAGGAGTCCGCGCCATGCCGATCTTTACGTACGAAGCGGTCGACAACAAGGGCAAGAAGATCAAGGCCGAGGTCGAGGCCGCCACGCAACAGGACGCCATGAGCAAGGTCCACGCTCAGGGCCTCTTCCCGACCAACGTCCAGCAGAAGCAGGCGGAAGCCGCCAAAGGCGCGGCCGCTTCCACCAAGAAGAAAGGCCTGCGGCTCGGCGGCGGCGTGAGCCAGAAGCAGCTCACGCAGTTCACCGTGCAGCTGTCGATTCTTCAGGACGCCGGCCTCCCGATCGTGCGCTCGCTGAAGATCCTGACGGAGCAGATGAAGCCGTGCGCGCTCAAGGGGATCGTGGCGCAGGTCGCCGAGGACGTGGAATCCGGCTCCAGCCTGTCGGAAGCGTTGTCCAAGCACCCGAAGGCGTTCGACCGGCTGTACGTGAACATGGTGAAGGCAGGTGAGGCAGGCGGCGTGCTCGATACCATCCTGCAGCGCCTTGCCGTGTACATGGAAAAAGCCGCGGCCCTGAAGCGCAAGATCATCGGCGCCAGCATTTACCCGGCGGCCGTCATCTCGATCGCCGTGTTGATCGTGTCGGGCATCTTGATCTGGGTCATTCCGCAGTTCAAGACGGTGTTCGACGACCTCGGCGCCGAGCTTCCCCTCCCGACCATGCTGCTGCTGAAAATGTCGGACTTCCTGGTCTCGTTCTGGTGGCTCCTGCCCGCCGTGCCGTTCGCGATCTACGTCGTCTACAAGATGATCGTGAAAAACAAGGGCGGCCGCATGGCGCTGGACAAGACCAAGCTGCACATGCCCCTCTTCGGCGAAATCATCAAGAAGTCGGTCATCAGCCGCTTCTGCCGCACCCTGGGAACGCTGATCGCGTCGGGCGTGCCCATCCTTGAAGCGTTGTCGATCGTGAAGAACGCCGTCGGCAACGAAGTCATCTCGAACGCGGTGCAGATCGTGCACGACTCGATCCGCGAAGGAGAAAGCATCGCGGAGCCGCTGGGCCAGACGAAGGTGTTCGACGACATCGTCGTGAACATGATCGACGTCGGCGAGGAAACCGGGGAACTCGACAAGATGTTGATCAAGGTCGCCGACAACTACGACGACGAGGTCGACGCGGCCGTCGGCGCGCTCATGTCGATCATGGAACCCATGATGATCATCGGCATGGGTCTCACCATCGGGTTCATCGTCGTCGCGCTGTTCCTTCCGCTGGTCAGCCTCATCAACAACATGAAGTAACAGCTCCAGCCGTCACGAAACCCCCTTCGCGAGAAGGGGGTTTTTTTGTTGCCCGGGCGGCGCCCCGGCGCGGGTCGCTTTCCCCCGTGCCCCGCCGCCCGTATGATGAAGAACAGCCAAGATGAAACTCCGCACCAAAGTGTTCGCCTGGGTCCTCCTCACGATGGGCTTCGTATTCGCCCTCCTGACGGCGAATCTCCTTCTGGAGGACGACCGGCGGGCGGAAGCGCACAAGGCGAACGTCGCGCAGCTGGTGCAGGTGATGACGCAGGACCTGGTCACCGGGCTGGCGGGGATGGAATCCCGCGAGGACCAGGTCGCGCGGCTGGAAGAGCGCCTGAACCGCATCCAGATTTTCCGCGCCTGGCAGCTGTTCGACGCTTCCGGGAACGTCCTTCGCAAGGGCGGCATCCAGCAGCCGGACCCGGCGCGCGAGGCGGTCGCGAAGGACCCGCAGTTCGTGACGGCGGCGGCGCACGACCAGTCCACGCTGGAGAACAAGATCTTCGTGACGCGGATCGAGTACGCGCCGGAGGGGACGTCCGAGCTGCCGCAGACGGCGCCGCGGGAGTTCATGGTGCTGCGCGCAAGGATCGAGCACGAGGTCGCGGCCGGGTACGACGTCTGGGACTCGTTCCGGAAGGTCGTGCTCCTGATGGTGCTGGGCACCGGCCTCCTGACCCTGACCATGACGATCGTCCTCGAGCGCTTCGTCGTCAAACCCCTCGAATCCCTCGCCCGCGCTTCCGAACGCCTCTCGCTCGGCGACTATGCCGCCCCGGTCCCCGACCCGGGCACGCAGGACGAAATCGGCGACCTCCTGCGCACGTTCAATTTCATGCAGCAGCGGCTGCGCGAGTACCACGAGACGCTGGAAGCGCGTGTCGCGGAGGCGACGAACAAGGTCAAGGGCGCGGAGCGGCGGCTGATCGTCGCGCAGCGGCTTTCGGCCACCGGGACGCTCGCCGCCGGCATCGCCCACGAAATCAACAACCCGCTCGGCGGGATGCTGAACGCGGCGAGGGCCCTGAAACGGGAAGGCCTGGCGGCGCCGAAGCGCGAGCAGTACCTGGACCTCATCATCGAGTCGCTTCTGCGCATCCAGGACACGGTCAAGAAGGTGCTGCAGTTCTCGCCGCGCAAGGTGAACCCGCAGGCCGCAAGCCTCCGGGAAATCCTCGACCGCGCGGTCGGGCTGGCGCAGTACAAGCTCGACAAGAAACACGTGAAACTCGCGCACGAGGCGCCCGACCGCCTCCCGAACGTCTTCTGCGACCCTTCCGAGCTCGTGCAGGTCTTCCTCAACCTGATCCTGAACGCGACCGACGCGACGGAAGGCGAAAAGGGGCAGATCCGGGTTCACTACCAGTCCGGCGAGGGCGAAGTGGCCTGCAACGTGACGGACAACGGCTGCGGGATGTCGGAAGCCGAACTGGCGCAGGCGTTCGACCTGTTCTACACGACCAAGGGCGCAGAAGGCACCGGGCTGGGCCTCTCCGTCGTCTACAACATCGTCCAGAACCACGGCGGCCGCATCGACGTCACCAGCCAGAAAAACGTCGGGACGACGTTCACCGTCACCCTCCCCGTCCACCGCGAAGACCAGGTCGCCCCGCCGCCGGCGCTTCCCGCCCTCGCCGCCGACAAGCCGGGGGCCTGATCCCAACCTGTTTTCGCCGAAAGTTCGCCCCCCGGCCGCGCCGATAGATTTTCATCGTTCCACCCGGGCTTGGACGCTTCCCGGCACGTGCGGTATGATTCCCTGTTACACCTAGTTGAATCGCACCCCATGCCTGAGTTGCAGGAACTGAAGACCGAGTGGGACGCCGGGAGGCTCGCGTCGATCGCGCGCGACCTCCTTGAGTTCGTCCGTAACCATCGCGCCGACATCCTGAATTACCGGGATGCGCACCTGAAGCGCCTCCGCGGGGCCAAGGTTTCCGACTACCTGGCGATCCGCATGTACATCCTGCAGGTGCGCTCGATTTCGCCGCAGGGTGAGATCCGGGACCAGCTTAAGGAAATTGAGCAGGAAATCTGGTACCGCGGCGAGAACGCCGGGGGCCAGGTCGACCGCCAGGAGGTCGCCCGCGAGTGGTGCATGAGGCACGCGCCGGGCTGGCGCGACCACCGGGTCATGGCGATCGTGTTCGTCCTCGACAAGATCAAGGATGAGCTTCTGGTCATCCTGCACGGGTCGAGCGCGCAGACGGGCTAAACGGGCCTTCGCCCCGGGGCGGTGCGCGGCCGATAAAGTCTTGCCGGGCTCCCCTATGCGCTTTTCCAACCTCCCCACCGAAGCGGTCCGCAAGTCGTTCCCGCCCCTCGACGGCGGGCCGCGCGCCATCCGGGCACTGGCGGCGTCGGCAGCGGAAGCGGCGATGACGGTCGGCCGGGCCGCGGCGGCGATTGACCGCGCTTCCCAGCTCGTCGCCCGCGCCCAGCTCGCCGGCCGGAAACTGCTCTTCCTCGGCGCCGGCACCAGCGGCCGGCTCGCGGTGATGGAAGCGGCGGAGTTGTGGCCGACGTTCCGCGTTAAAGCAGCGTCAGCGATCGCGGGGGGGCACAAGGCGCTTGTCCAGGCGGTCGAAGGGGCCGAGGACGATGCCGCGGAAGGCGCCCGGGCGGCCGGAAGGCTCCGGAAAGGCGACGTCGCCGTCGGCGTCACGGCCAGCGGCGTCACCCCCTACGTCGACGGCGCCCTCCGCGAGGCCCGCCGCCGCGGCGCCGGCACCATCCTCGTCACCTCCAACCCAGCCCCCCGCATCCGCGCCGACGTCACCGTCGCCCTCCCCACCGGCGCCGAACCCCTCGCCGG
>JAIOPR010000078.1 GCA_021413805.1 Planctomycetota bacterium | reverse complement strand
GGTCGCCGCCTTCGAAGCCGTCCGGGAACGCCCGGATGCGCCCGACCTGCCCTCCGCGGGATTCTTCGGCCGCGAACCGGAACTGGCGCGGCTTCTGGACCTTCACGCCGCCGGCAAGGGCGCCTTCGTCGTCATCGAAGGCGACGCCGGCATTGGAAAATCGCGGCTCGCCGCGGAATTCCTCAACCGCCTTCGCTCGTTCCCATCCCCGCCATTCACCGCTTCCGGCCGCGCCCCCGAGGGCGGCCGAATTCCGCTCGGCGCCCTCTCCGACCTGGTCCGCGGCGCGGCCGCCGGCAAGGAAGTGGCGTCGTGGTTCGAATCAGGCCTCCCGGGAAGACTCGCCGCCGGCGAACGCACCGCGCGGGCGGGGCTGCTGGCCCGTTCGCTCGGGTTCGACTCCGGCGCAAAACCGGGATCCGAGCTGGACCCGGCCCGCCTCGCCGACGAAACACGCGCCGCCTGGTCGGAATTCCTCCGCGCCCGCGGCCCGTCCGCCCTCTGCCTGGACGATATGGAAAACGCCGACCCCGCGCTCCTCGCTCTTCTCGCCGACCTCGCGGCTCGCCTCACGGACGCCCCCCTCACGATCCTGCTCACCGCCCGCCGCGGATTTGCCGTGCCCGCCGGGTTCCAAAGAATGGAACTGGGACCGCTGGGGCCTGAAGCGCTGGCGGCGCTCGCCACCGACGCCGTCGGGCGCCCGCTCTCCGAGGGAACGGTCTCGTTCCTGCTCGAGCGCACCGGCGGATCCCCGTTCTACGCCGCCCAACTCGCGCGCTGGCTCGACGACGAGGGCCTGCTCGAGGGAAATCCGGCGCGGCTGGCGAAGCGCCCGGAACGCCTGCCGGACGGCCTTCAGGCCCTGCTGATCGCCCGGCTCGACGCTCTCGACCCGGCGGCCCGCGACTCCATGAAGACCGCTTCCGTGTTCGGGAAGTCCTTCTGGAGCCAATTGCTGGCCTCCGTCGGGGGGCGCGATCCCGCATCCGACCTTGTCGCCGCTTCACGGGCGGAAGTCGTGGAGTCCCGCGCCGTCTCCATGCTCCCCGGCGACAGCGAGTACGCGTTCAGGCAGTCGCTGATCCAGGAGGCCGCGTATTCGCTCCTGACCAAACGCGACCGGGCGCGGCTTCACGGTTCCGCGGCGACGGCGCTCGAGGCGCTCGCTCCCGCGGCGGGGCGGCGCGCGAAACCGCTGGCGGCCCGGCAACGCGAACTCGAGGGGCGCATCGATGAAGCGGCGCGGCTGTGGCTCGAGTCGGCGCGCGAGGCCATGGTGGCGAAGTCGTGGGAAGAAGCGGCCGTTGCGGCCCAGGAGGCGGGGCGGCTTGGGGCAGGGCCGGAGGCCGCGGGAATCGAACTGCATGTCACGGCGACAACCGCTTCACACCCGGACGCCGGCGACCTCCTGGCCCGCATTCTCGACGATCCCGCCTCAACACCCCTTCTGCGGTCCAGGGCACGCTTCGATTTCGCGGTCTGGACGCAGCGCGTCCGCGGGGCCCGGGAATTCCAGGAGGCGGCGCGGCGAGCCGCCGAGGACGCTCCAGCGACGGGGCGCGAGGGCGCGGAGGTCCGCCTGCTCCTGATGTCCGCCGAGGCGACGGTGGGCCGGCTGGACGATGCCCTTGAGCTCGCCGAGAAGCTGCTCGGGGATCCCTACGTCAGCGAAGACCGGGTTTTCCGCGCCCGCGTCCTGCAGCAGCGGGCGCTGCTCCGCCAGCGCCGGGGCGACTATGCAGCTGCCGGCGCGGATTACGACGAAGTCGTGGCGGTGCAGCGGGCGGCAGGACAGTCGATGTACCTCGCCATCGCGCTTCGCGGCCGCGCCCTCCTCTACCGCAATCTCGCAAGGCATGCCGAAGCGATCGCGTCCATCGACGAGGCGGTCGGGATCTTCAGGGAAAGCAGCGATCGGGCAGGCCTCGCGCAGTGCCTGATCCAGCGAGCGACGATCTTCCGGAACGCCGGAAACCTTCCCGAAGCCCGGGCGACCGCGGAGGAGTCCGCTGGAATCGCGCGGCAGATGGCACTGAGACCGGCGCTGGCATCGACCCTCCTGGCGCTCGGCAACATCCTCGGCGACGAAGGCAAGCATGCGGCAGCAGAGGCCGCCTGGACGGAGTCGGCCACGCTCCAGCGTTCCATCGGTGATCGTTCGAGCCTCGCAGTCGCGATTTCCAACCTGGCAAGCTCGCGATTGGTGGCCGGGGATGCTGAAGCGGCGCACGCGCTGCTGCTCGAATCCCTGGAGATTCAGCGCTCCATTGGCGGGAAACGCCTCCTGGCGAGAACGGTCGAGGACAATGCCCAGGTTGACCTGATCCGGGGAGATCCGGCTTCGGCGCGCGTAAGGCTGGAGGAATCGATTTCGCTCGCCCTCGAAATCGGGTTGGGTCACGAAGCGGGGAGCATGCGCATCGTGATGGCGGAAGCCCTGTGGCGATTGGGCGATCCCGACGGTTCTCGGGCAACCCTCGCAGAAGGCCTGGCGAGTGTCCGCACGGTTGAGGTCCCGGGTTCCCGCGTCGATGCCCTTGAGCGGGCCGCGAGCCTGACGTTGGCGTATGGGGACCTGGCGGGAGCGGAATTGCTTTTTCGGGAGGCCGTGTCATGCGCTTCCAGCGTACCCGTCCGCGCGTTCGAGGCGAGGCTGAGGCTGTCGCGGCTGCTCGATGAGCGTGGGGACCTGGCGGAAGCCGGGGTTGTGGCAAAGGAGATATTGAATCTGGCGCGCGAGTCGGGCGTCCCGCGGTTGCTGGCATTGGCGGCAGCCCGTGCCGGGGCGGTGGCGGCAGGCATGGGGGACAGGGAAGCGGCGGCGGCCGGCGCGGCAGAGGCGCGGGGGGCGGGAGGGAAGTTTCTCCCCGGGGAACGCGACACTTACGAGGCGGACCTGCGGCGGGCGGACGGGCTGTCGGGTTGAACGTGGAGGGGAAACGATGCGGACCGTGACGCGGCAGGAGATGCGCGAGATCGACCGGCGCGCGATCGCGGACGCCGGGATTCCTGCGGCGGCGCTCATGGAAAACGCCGGGCGCGCGGTCGCCGACGAAGCGCAGACGATGGCGCCCCGCGGAGTCGTCGTGATCGTCTGCGGCAAAGGCGCGAACGGGGGGGACGGATTCGTCGCGGCGCGGCACCTCGACAACCGCGGCGTCGGGGTGCGCGTCGTCGCCATCGAGCCCGCGCGGCTTGAGGGAGATGCACTCGCCGAAGGCGGGATTTGAACGGGGACGCGCGTTCACGGGAGAGGTCGTCGTCGCGGATATCGGGATACCGTCGAGGATCTGAAATCCGCTCCCGTCCGGCCCTATCTGCGGCCGTTTCTGCGAAATCGGCCGTGATCTGCGTCCGTCGTTGTTCTTTTGATTCTAAAAATAAATGCGGACGCAGATAAAAGCGGATCACGCGGAAACTGCCGCTGATACTTCCGCTCCATTTACAACCTCGGCAGCGCCCTTTTCGCCCCGACCGGGAAGACCTTCTCAATCGCTGCGACCTCGACCGGCGTGAGCACCAACTTCGCCGCCCGGGCGTTCTCCTCCACGTGCGCCACGGAGGACGCCTTCGGGATCGCAAACGTGGACGGCCGCCTTGTCAGCCACGCCAGCGCCACCTGCCTCGGGGTCGCGCCTTTTGCGGAAGCGATGGTGCCGAGCGCCCGTCCCTCCGGCGTCGCCGGGGCGGGGAAGTCGGAGTGGCCGAACGGGCTGTACGCCACCACCGCGATCCCGTGCCGTTCGCACCACGGCGCCACCGCATGTTCGATCGCCCGGTCCTTCAGGTGGTACAGCACCTGGTTGCACGCAATCCGGTCCGGCCCCGCGATACGGAACGCCTTTTCCAGGTCGAGAACGTCGAAATTCGAGAGCCCCCACGCCCGGATCTTCCCGCTCTTCACCAGTGATTCAAACGCGCGGATCGTGCCTTCCAGCGGGTGCGCGCTCGGCCAGTGGAGCAGGTACACATCGATGCGGTCCGTCCGCAGGCGCTTCAGGCTCCGCTCGCACGCCTCCAGCGTTCCCTTGTGCGAAGCGTTCGACGGCTGCACTTTCGAAACCAGGAAGACCTGCTCGCGCCGCCCGGCAATCGCTTCGCCCACCAGTTCCTCGACAAGCCCCTTCCCGTACAGCTCCGCCGTGTCGATGTGCGTCATGCCGAGGTCCAGCCCGCGGCGAAGGGCGGCGATGGAATCTTCGCGGGCGCCTTCCATGTTCCAGGTTCCCTGGCCGAGCGTGGCCACGGGCATGGGAAGCGGTCCGAACGATCGCGGGGCGAGGAGCGGCATGGGGATGGCATTGTAGGCGGGATCTTTGGCCATGGCCGCTGCTTCGACTTATTCTCGCGGCATGAAACTTCTCATCCTCGCCGCTTCCGCCGGGGCCGGGCATCTTCGGGCCGCGCAGGCCCTTGAAGCCGCCGCGCACGAAATGCGCCCGGACCTTGAAGTCCGCAACCACGACGCGCTCGATTTCACGCCCAAACTCTTCAAGAAGTGGTACGCGAAGTCCTACCTCGAATCGGTGAACCACATCCCGAAAGTCTGGGGATATTTTTACGAGTACTACGACAAGAAGACCGCCGAGTCGAAGACGTCGAAAGTGATCCGCCTGCTCGACCGGTTCAACGCGGGCGGCCTGTACAAGCTCGTCGAGGAATTCAAGCCGGACCGGATCCTCACGACTCATTTCCTGCCGTCGAACGTGCTGCTGAACTCGAAGCGCAAGGAACGCGCGACGCTTCCGCCGATCAGCGTCTGCGTGACGGACTACGACATCCATTTCTTCTGGATTCATCGCGACGTGTCGCGGTGGTATGTGGGGAGCGAGGAAGTGCGCTGGCAGGTGCACCGGAAGGGGATTCCGCTCGACCGGATCGTGGTGACGGGGATCCCGATTCACCCGGTGTTCTCAAAGGAGCGGACCCGTGCTGCCGCGGCGCAGGCGACCGGGCTCGATCCTGCGATGCCGACGGTGCTGGTGCTCTCGGGCGGGTTCGGCGTCGGCAACGTGGCGGACACGGTTGCCGAGGTCCTGAAAACCCCGGGCGACTTCCAGGCCGTCGTCGTGTGCGGCCGGAACGAGGAACTGAAGAAGCAACTGGACGCGCTCAAGGCCCCGTCGGGGAAGCGCCTCGAGGTCCGCGGGTTCGTGACGGACATGGAGAATTACCTGACGGCGTCCGATTTCGTCGTGACCAAGCCCGGGGGGCTCTCCGTGTCCGAGGCGATTGCGCGCGGGCTGCCGATCGTGGCGTTTGCGCCGATTCCCGGGCAGGAGGAGCGCAACTGCGACTACCTCATGGAATCGGGGGCCGCGGTGAAGGCGAAGGACGCCGCAACGCTCGAGTACAAGATCCGGCTGCTGCTCACCGATGAGCCGCTTCGCAGGCGCATGTCCGACGCCGCCAGGCGGATCTCGAAACCGAGGGCGGCGTACGACGTCATCGGGCTCGAGGCCGGAATGAGCGTGGAGGCGGCGATCCGGCGTTAAGTATTTAGTAATTCCACCTTTGTCCTTCCGCCCCGCGCCCGCACGGCTTTCAATCGGCTCTCCGCTTTAAACCAAGGGAGCCTTCGATGCGCCGCATTCTGTTTGCCGCCCTCCTGTCATGCCTCGCGCTTCCCGCCGCCGCCCAGCAGGAACTCCGCCCCCGGACGCAGCGCGACTGGAAAACGATCAAGACCGAGAACTTCGAAGTGCATTACCCCGACGATGAGATCAAGGACCGGGCGCTCGAGGTGGGGGCGTGGCTGGAGGATGCGTACCTGAAGGACAGCGAGCGCCTGGGCGCGAAGCTCCGTCGTCCCGCGCACTGTTTCGTCTACCGCAGCGTAAACGATTTTCAATCCACGACGGTTTTCGAGGACGGCCTTCCCGAAGGCGTCGCGGGAGTGACCGAGCTCTACCAGGACCGTATCGTCGTCCCCTGCTTCGGCAGCGACAAGCTCATGCAGCGCGTCGTGCAGCACGAATTCACGCACCAGCTCATGTTCAACGCGTACTACGCCTGGAAAATCCCTTCGTACCTGTTCGCGAAGGAATTGTTCCTGCCGGAGTGGTTCGTGGAAGGGCTCGCGGAGTACGAGAGCCACGACATCGACACGTGGGACCGGATGCTGATGCGCGACGCGGTCCTCGACGACCGGGTGCATCACCTCTACAACCTGCACGGCTTCGGCCACCTGAACCCGCACGAGATCAGGGAGGCGTACACGACAGGGTACTACGCGCTTCGGCACCTGGACCGGACGTACGGGGACGGAAGTGTGAAGAAGCTGTTCCAGGCGTACAGCGGATTCCCGTGGCCCGCCGCGGCGAAGCTGAAACCGATCACGAAGAAGAGTTATTCGGCGCTCGACGACGAGTTCCAGGCCGCGCTGAAGAAGGAATTCGGCGAGGAGGCGGCCGGGACAAGCGATCCCGACGCCTACGCGACGCCGCTCACGAAGAACGACTCGCACTACCGGCGCTGGAACCTCTCGCCGCGTTACTCACCCGATGGCTCGCGGATCGCGTGGCTGAGCGACCGCAGCGGGGTCTGGTCGGTGCATGTCATGGACGCCGACGGATCGTCGCGGAGTTCGCCCCTGCTTTTCCGCGCGAACATGACCGTCGAGGCGGCCGACCCTTCGCCCAGCGGCGTCAGCTGGTCGCCCGACGGGAAGCGGATCGCGTTCGTGGGGGAGTGGGGGCAGCGCAAGGACGTGTACGTCTGCGGGACGGGGGCGCTCGGCACGGTGAAGCGGCTCGGGTTCCGGTTCGAGGAAATGTCGAGCCCGGCATGGAGCCCGGACGGGAAATGGATCGCGTTCAGCGCGATGCAGGGTGGCCGGACGGACCTCTGGCTCGGTGAAGTAGCGACCGGGGCGCTTCGGCAGCTGACGAAGGACCGCTGGCACGACGAGTTCCCGTGCTGGAGCCCGGACGGGAAGACGATCGTGTATGCGAGCGAGCGCGGCGGGCAGACGGACCTGATCGCGGTGCGCGTCGCGACGGGGGAGGGGACGGCGTTGGCGGAGACGAAGGCGAACGAGATGACGCCGCAGTTCTCGCCGGACGGGAAATTCCTGGCGTATTCCAGCGACGAAGGCGGGATCTGGAACGTCTGGGTGATGGAACTCGAGGGAGGCAAGGCGCAGCGCGTGACGAACGTGCC
>JAIOPR010000189.1 GCA_021413805.1 Planctomycetota bacterium | reverse complement strand
TTCGAGTGAGAAGACTTCGACGCCGCCGATTTCGATGCTCATGGCAGGGTCTCCGGGGTCGGGGCGAAGGTGTACGGCGGTTTAATGGGTTTGCTGCGTTTAATGATAATCAAGTTTATCGCGAAAGGCAAGCGCGGTCTGTAGATACGAGCATTCTACAGCCTCACCACAGAGGCACTGAGGCACAGAGAAAGAAAAAAAACGAAATCAGCTAAGAAAGTCAGGAGTCCGCTGGATGGTGAACTGCCTTTCTCAGCGCCCCTGTACACAACTAGCCAGTTTCTTGTTCTTCTAAGAAGTTTTTCTCTGTGCCTCTGTGACTCTGTGGTGAGGTCTTTTGCCCTGTCCTGCCGTGAGAAAGGGAACGTCTAGGCCTTGGCCGGCTCCACAACAGGGTCCAGCCCGCCCTTCTGCACCTCCGTCGGGATCCACTTCGCCAGGAAATCCAGCTCCGTCGTCTCCTTCACGAGATTCCGCGCGATGACCATCCGCTGGACCTGGTTCGTGCCCTCGTAAATCTGCGTGATCTTCGCGTCGCGCATGTACTTCTCGATCGGGTAGTCCTTCATGAACCCGTACCCGCCGAAAATCTGCACCGCGTTGGTGGTGACTTCCATCGCCACGTCGGTCGCGTAGCACTTGCACATCGCCGCCGTCTTCGTGACGTTCGGTGCGGCCGCGTCCACGAGGCGTCCGGCCTCCAGCACGAGCAGCCTGGCCGCTTCGACTTTCATCGCCATGTCCGCCAGCATGAACCCGACGGCCTGGTGGCTCGAGATCGGCCCCCCGAACTGGTGCCGTTTCTGCGCGTAAACCTGCGCCAGTTCAAGCGCGCCCGCCGCCAGCCCGACCGCCTGCGCGGCCACCCCGGGACGCGCGTGGTCCAGCGTCTGCATCGCGTGCTTGAACCCGACTCCCGGCTTCCCGCCCAGCAGGTTCTTCGCGGAGACCCGGCAGTCCTTGAACACCAGCTCGTTCACCGGGACGCACCGGATCCCCATCTTGTCCTCCGCCTTCCCGATCGTGAACCCCGGCGTCCCTTTTTCCACCAGAAGCGCGCTGATCCGCCGCGTCTTCGATTCCGGGTCCGTCACGCAGAACACGCTGAAGAGGTCCGCGCAGCCGCCGTTCGTGCACCACTTTTTCTCGCCGTTGATCACGTAGTGCTCGCCGTCCAGCTTCCCCTGCGTCCTCATCGAGCCCGCGTCGCTTCCCGCGAACTTCTCCGACAGCCCGAACGCGATCAGTTTCCGACCCGCCGCGATCTCGGGAAGCCACTTCTTCTTCTGCTCTTCCGTCCCGCCCAGCAGGATCGGGAACGATCCCAGCGCGTTCACGGCGTAAGCCACCCCGACGCCGCCGCACGCCCGCGACAATTCCTCGATCACCACGCACAGCGAGCCGACGCCGCCGCCCGCGCCCCCGTACTCCTTGGGGATCCACACGCCCATCAACCCCGCCTTCGCCATCGCATCTTTGACTTCCCACGGGTACTGCTGCAACTCGTCGTACTTCTTGGCGATCGGCCGCACCGATTCCTCGGCGACCTTGTGGGCGACGGCTTTCCAGTGAAGCTGATCTGCGGTGTAGGCGGGCATTCGGGAGGTCTCCTGTGTGGCGGTGTTTGAAGAGCGCGGAGTATAAGCGCGGTCCGGGGGAGTGACCAGAAACGGGGAAGCCGCCGGAGCGCGAAGCGCGGAGGCGGTCCCTTAACCTTAACCTTTCCCTTATCCTTAACCTGTCGTCGCCCGTGTCACGGCGGGTTAAGGAAAAGGGAAAGGTTAAGGTTAAGGGGGCTCGCTTCGCTCGCCTAACAGTTGCCCTGCCTTCCCGCGGCGTGCGAAACTGTCCCCATGATCAAGGCCCCACGCGTTCTCGGCATCATTCTCGCCGGCGGAAAAGGCGAGCGGCTCCACCCGCTCACCCTCGAGCGATCCAAACCCTCCGTCCCGTTCGGCGGCCGTTTCCGCATCGTTGACTTCGTCCTCTCGAACTTCATCAACAGCGGCATCTACGGCTGCCACCTGCTCGTGCAGTACAAGTCGCAGTCGCTGATCGACCACCTCAACGCCGCGTGGCGCCTCGCTCCCCTCATCCGCGACCACTTCATCAGCGTCGTCCCCCCGCAGATGCGCTGGGGCGAATCCTGGTACCGCGGCACCGCCGACGCCGTCTACCAGAACCTCAACCTCATCGCCGATTACAACCCCGACCTCGTCGCCATCTTCGGCGCCGACCACATCTACCGCATCGATATCCGCCAGATGATCGAGTTCCACCTCGAACGCAAGGCCGACGTCACCGTCTGCGCCCGCCCCGTCCCTGTCGACAAGGCCTCCGGCTTCGGCATCATCCAGATCGACAAGTACGGCCGCTTCATCGGCTTCGAGGAAAAACCCCGCCAGCCAAAGCCCATGCCCGGCGAACCCGGCATGGCCTTCTCCTCGATGGGCAATTACCTCTTCGACGCCAAACTTCTCCAGGAAGTCCTCGAAGCCGACGCCCACCAGGACACGGCCCACGACTTCGGCAGAACCATCCTTCCCGCGCTCTACGGCACCAAGCGCATCTACGCGTACGACTTCCGCAAGAACGAGATCGCGGGGATGAAGGAGTACGAGGAACATGCGTACTGGCGTGACGTGGGGGATCTGGGGAGTTACTGGGAAGCGCACATGGACCTGCTGGGGGAGCGCCCCAAGCTCGACCTGAACAACAGCGACTGGCCGATCCAGAGCCGGCCGATGACGAGCGGGCCGGCACGGATCGTGAAAGGGGAGATCGTGGACTCGACGCTCGGCGGCGGCGCGATCGTGCACGGCGGAAAGATCCACCGGAGCGTGATCAGCCGCGACGTCACGATCGGCGACGGCGCGGAGCTGGAGGAATGCGTTATCTGCGACCACACGACGATCGGCGCGGGGGCGAAGCTGAAGCGGGTGATCGTGGACCGCTGGAACGAGATTGCGCCGGGCGAGGTGATTGACGCGAAGACGGCGTGGGATCGCAAAGGATATGTGGTGGATCCGAGCGGAATCGTGGTGGTGGCGCGGGGGAAGACGCGGGCGTTGCAGTAGAGTTCGGGGGTTGAGAAGTTGAGGGGTTGGGAAAAGCTGACATGAGTGACGGGGAGCGAATGCCGCAGGGATCCCGCCGTGCCGTTCCCAACCCCTCAACCTCTCAACCTCCCAACCTTTCCGCCCTCCTCGCCGCCTGGTTCGTCGCCAACGCCCGCGACCTGCCGTGGCGCTTCGAGCGTTCCCCCTACCGCACGCTCGTCAGCGAGTTGATGCTGCAGCAGACCACCGTCAAGACAGTGGTTCCGCGATTCGAACGGTTTGTCGCGCGGTTCCGCGGCGTCGCTTCGCTTGCCGCTTCCACGGAACAGGACGTCGTTGAGGAATGGGCGGGGCTCGGCTACTACTCGCGGGCCCGGAACCTGCACCGCGCTGCGCGAATCATGGTCGAGCGCCATGGCGGTGAAGTGCCCCGGACCGCGGAAGAACTGCGGGCGCTTCCCGGCATCGGCGCCTACACCGCAGGGGCGATCCTCTCAATTGCGCACGGGGTGCGGGCGGCCTGCGTGGACGGGAACGTGCGGCGGGTGATTTCGCGGCTGGACGGGAGGGACTACGGGGCGCGGGAGCTGGAAGCGCGGGCGGCGGAGCTGGTGCCGGAGTCCGGGCCGGGAGTGTGGAACGAAGGGCTGATGGAGCTCGGCGCGACGGTGTGCCTGCCGCGCGACCCTGCCTGCCTGCTCTGCCCGCTGGGGAAAGTGTGCCGGGCGCGGGCTGAGGGGACCGTCGGCCAGTTGCCCGCGGCGAAGGCGCGCCCGGCGACGGTTGCGCAGGAGGCGTCGTACGCGCTGATCCTCAAGGATGGGAGCGCCCTTCTCGGCCGCCGCCCGCCGGGACCGCTTGGCGGGCTCTGGGAATTTCCCGGGGATCGCGTTCCGAAAACAAAACTTCGGGAGACGCTCCGGGAGAAACTGGGCGTCGCCGCGAAAATCGGGGCCGCCGTCGCGACCGCGCGCCACTCCATCACCCACCACCGCATCGCCGCCAGCCTCTTCGCCGCCCGCCTGTCCGCCGCGCCTCTCGCCAGGGGGTACGACGGGCTGAACTGGGTCCGCATGGAATCCCTCGCCGGGCTGCCCCTCACAGCCGCTGCAAAGAAACTCTCGTCCGCCCTCCTTACTTCCGCCCCACTACAAACCCCTCCTTAGCCAGCCGCGCCACCAGCTCGTCACACGCCGCTTCCGGCGCGAATTTCAACGCCCCCTCCGGCCCCGCTTCCAGGATCCACGGCTTCAACCACTTCGTCCGCCGCAGCTTCAGCAGCACCATCGGGTCCGCGCACCGCAGCAGCCCCGCCGGTTCGTCCCACACCACCTGGATCGATTCGCCGCCGAGATCGGCCAGCATGAAACGGACGGTGTCGGGAAGCGGATTCCGCGAGTGCTTCTCAAGGAATTCGCGGATTTCCTCGACGGACATCCCCTCATTCAGCCCTGCAGCGACGGACTTCTTGTCCAGCCGGAACACGAACGCCGCGTCGGCGCGCTCGAGCCGGGCGACACGGGAAAGGGCGGACAGAAGCGCCATCCCGCCCGCGGGCGACGCCAGGATTTCCATCGTCGGCAGCACGGCGAAACCCGTTTCGCTGTCCGGGGCGGTGCGTGAAGCGCGGGTGGCGGACGGGGGTGGTTTCTTGCCGAGAAGCGCCCACGACGAGGCCTTGGCGAGGCGCCAGGCTTCCTGGGTGGCGCCCGAGGCCCGCTCAGCGAAGCCGAGGCGGTGGAGGGTGCGCAGGTCTGCGGCAACGCGGGCGCGGATCCAGACGTCTTCCGCGGGGCCGACTTCCCCGGAGTGCGCGGTCTCCCAGGCGGAGATGGCCACCGGGTCGCCGACGACGTGCTTGCTCAGCGCGTCGAGGGGCGCCCACTGCTCCTTCATTTCCACCAGGATCGAGACCAGGTGCTTGCGGAAATCGCGCAGCCAGCCCGCGGGGCCCAGGAAATCCTCGGCCAGCGCGCGCGTCTGCTCCACCATCGGAAGCGCCTGGAACGACTCCAGCGCCTGAGCGGCCTGTGGCGTCGTCTCTCCTTCCAGGTTCGACCCCGCGGCCTCACGGCGCGCGGCAAAACCGAGAAGCTCGTCCAGCTCGGCCGTCGAGAGGTGCAGCAGCCCTTCCAGCCGCGCCCGCGCCGCTTTCCCGACCTTTCCGCCCTTCTGCGAATCCAGTTTTTCAAGGTGAGTCACGGTCGCCAGGCGCCGCAGGTCCGTCGCGAACTGCCCGGGGCGGGCGTCGGGATGGGCGTTGGCAATGCGCACGCCGAGGGACTTGCGCTCCGCCGCCAGCGCCTTGTTCGCACGCTCGGAAACTTTCGCGCACGCCGCTTCACGCAGCTCCTCCGGGATCACCACCTGCGGGAACGCGCTCCACCCGGGCTCGCCGCAGGGCGCCAGGAGGGCGCGGCGCGCGAGCATCTGGACGGGGGAGTTGGGATTGAACCGGGCGCCGAGGAGGTCGTCGGCGGAGAGGGGGAGGCGAAGGGCCCATTCGGGCTTGATCTGGGCGACGCGGTCGGAGAGCGACCGTGCGGCAATGACGCCGCCGCGGCGCGCCACGAACTCGAGGAGCTGCATCGCCTGGGGAGCGAGATTTTCCGAGAGCCGCGACGACGCTTCGATCAGTTTCCTGTGAAGGCGGGCGAGGGCGGCGGCGCGGGGAAGAGTTTCGCGCAGGCCGAGATCAACGGCGAGGACGCGGGCGCCGGCGTCGGAGTAGTGGCGAAGCGCCTGGCAGAGCGAGCGCGGGCCGGTGCCGGGCATATCGGGCATGAAAAACCACTCGTAGGGGATCGCGAGCGTGACGGGGCGGACGGCGGAAGGGATGGGGTAGAGCATCCCGGCGCACTCGAGTTCGTGAAGTTCCTGGGCGGTCGGGGGCTCGACGATGTCCTTGAAACGGGCGATGCCGCCGGCGCGGTACAGCGCGTCCATGCAGCGCCAGAACGCGTCGCGCAGGTCGGGCCGCAGATCCCACCACGCGCGCTTGAAGACCTCCGTGTGCACCAGGATGTCCGCGAGTTCATCGGCAAGCTGCACGCGGGTCCGAGGCGTCGGGCGCGGGGGAAGGCGTCCCTGCGAAATCGAGAGAAGCGAACCGTCGCCGAGCGAGTCGAAAAGCTCGCGGAGCGTCTTGGTGACGGAGGGATCGGGGCCGGGGTGCGGCAGGTGGGTCCAGGAGTGTTTGCGGCGCATGGTAGATTTCTTTTCCGGCTCGAGTTGGGAAGGCGAATCCTTGGGGCTCAGGTTGCGAATCCGGGTGGGGGCTTGCATTTTTTACACTTCCCTCGGCAGCAGTGTCAGGGCGTCCAGCACCTCGTAACGATACCCCTGTTCGGTCAGGAACAGTTGTCTCTTCTGGGCAAATTCTTCCTCGCTCGTCGCGCGGGTGACCAGGCTGTAGAAATGCGCCTTCCCGCCGTCCGCTTTCGGCCGCAGGACGCGGCCCAGCCGCTGCGCTTCTTCCTGCCTCGACCCGAACGTGCCGCTCACCTGGATCAGGACGTTGGCGTCGGGCAGGTCGAGCGAGAAATTGCCGACTTTCGAAAGCACGAGGAGGCGCTTCTTGCCGAGGCGGAAGTCGGTGTAGGCTTCCTCCCGGTCGCGGATCGGCGTCTTCCCGGTGATCGCGGGCGCACCGAGGCCCTCGGCGAGGCCCTCGATCTGCTCGAGGTACTGGCCGATGATGAGGACCTGGTCCTTCGAGTGCCGGTCGAGGATGCTCCGCACCACGTCCACCTTCGCCGGGTTCTCGCTCGCGATCCGGAATTGCTCCCGCTCCGTCGAGGTCGCGTAGCGCAGCCGCTCCGCCGGCCCCAGGTCGGCCCGGACTTCGCGGCAGACCGCGCTCGCAATCCAGCCCTGCTTCTCCAGCACGCGCCATGGCACGTCGTACTTCTTCGGCCCGATCAGCGAAAACACGTCGCCTTCAAGCCCGTCCTCGCGCACCAGCGTCGCCGTCAACCCCAGCCGCCGCCGCGCCTGGATCTCCGCCGTCGCCCGGAACACCGGCGCCGGCAACAGGTGCACTTCGTCGTAGATGATCAATCCCCAGTTCGCCCGGTTGAAAATGTCGAAATGCATGAACGGGTCCGTCCGCTTCTTGCGCCACGTCAGGATCTGGTACGTCGCGATCGTCACCGGCTTGATTTCTTTCGAGTGCCCCGTGTACTCCCCGATGTCCTCCGCCGTCAGCGACGATTTGTCGATCAGCTCGTCCCGCCACTGCCGCGCCGCGACAACGTTCGTGCAGAGGATCAGCGTCCGCATCCCCACTTTCGACATCGCCGCCAACCCCACCATCGTCTTGCCGGCGCCGCACGGAAGCACCACCACGCCGCTCCCGCCTTTCAAGGCGCCCCCCGCCCAGAACGCGTCCGCGGCTTCCTTCTGGTACCCCCGCAATCCCCAGTCGCCCCCCTGCAAGCGCTTGTCGCGCATCGTGAACTTGAGCGGGTCGCCCTCCACATACCCCGCCAGGTCCTCGACGGGCCAGCCGAGCTTGAGAAGCGCTTGTTTGACGGGTCCGCGAAGGGCTTTTTCGAGGCGGATGGAAACGTCGTCCGCGCGTTCGAGGAGGAGCGGGCGGATCTTCGGGTGGCTCCAGATCTGGAGCGCGAGCGCCGGGTCGGCGCACTTGATGACGTACCCGTCCCCCGACGCTTCCATGCGGACGCGGCCGAAGCGGGCCATCTGTTCGCGGATTTCGGCGCGGACGTTCTGGGGGAGGTCGTACTTGGCGTGTTTTTCGAGGCCGAGGAGGATCTCGGTGGCACCCATGCCGGACGAGGCCGCGTTCCAGAGGGAGAGCGGGGAAACGCGGTAGGTATGGACGTGCTCCGGGGATTTTTCGAGTTCAGCGAAGCGCGCAAGGAGGTCGCGTGCTTCCTCGAACCCCGGGGTATCCACTTCGAGGAGGATGGTGCGGTCAGACTGGATGATGACGCAGCGCGGCATGAGTTCGGTGAGTTCCTGAGTTGTGGGGAGCCCCGCATTAGAGCGGTTTTCGCGGTTTATCGCAAGACCGTGGTTGAGCGTCAACGCGTGAGTGCGTGAGTGCGAGTGGCCAGCGGCGAGCGGCGAGTGACGAACTGCGAACTGCCGATGGCGCGTTGGGGTTCATGGTGAACCCGCGAAATCCCCGCTAGAGTGGTGGTATGCCATCAGCCTGCTGCGCGCAGTCTTTCGCGGGATCCATGCGCCTCTGCCCCCGGTGCTCCACAAAGTGGATCTGCCATAATTGCTGGGTGAAGTCGCGCGGGGCGATGGTTTGTTCCGCCTGCGTCGACCGCCCGGATCCGGTCGCGACAGAGGCAGAAGTTCCGCTCCTCGAGTTCGTCAACCTCAGCCAGATCCCGAAGGCCTTTGGCGGCGGGGTCGCGGGCTCGCTCCTCGGCGGGTTGGCGTGGGCCGGCGCTGTTGCGATGCTCGGCACCACGCTCGGGATCTTCGGCGTCCTCGCCGGCATCGGCGCCCGCCTGGGCGTCCGCGCTGCGCTCCCTTACCGCGCCGGCTGCGCGTGGCCGCTGGTCAGCGCGGCGGCCGCTTTCCCGGGCTACGCGCTCGGCCGCTTCCTCAGCGCCTTCCTGGCCGCGCGCGACGCCGCTCGGCTGGCGGGCGACACTTCGCCGGTCGGGCTCTTCGACGCTCGCACCTGGTCTGCGCTCGGGGGGATTGTGTCGAAGGGCTTCGGGACTCTGGAGCTGTGCTGGATCGCCCTGGCGGTGGCCGCGGCGGTGATGCGGTTCCGGAGGTACTAAAGCGCGCCCTGTTGCGAGCGCGCGACCTCGGGAGTCTTCAGCTCTTCCACGTACGGCGGCGGCGCGATGAGTTCGTCGAGGCGCGCGAATGCCAGGCCCCGGGCGCCGAGGCCGTCGATGACCGGGCGGATGGCGAGCGACGCCGCGTGCAGGGTGCGGGTTGTGGAAGTGAGCATGCCGTCGTGGAGGGTGATGATGTCGCCAGCCCGCGCCCGGGGGACGATGTGCCCGATGACGCGTTCGGGAGTCGTGGGCACGCCGTCGTAGGCGCGGCGGCTGAACGAAATCACCGAATGACCGCGGCGGCGGACCGCCTGGAACAGGTGGTACTGCTTGAACCCCATCGGGGGCCGGAACCAGGCGGGGCGATGGCCCGTGATGTCCGCAAGGACCCGGTCGGTGCGCGCGATCTGGTCTTCCCAGTACCGCGTCAGCCAGAAGATCCCGAAATTGTGGTGGTCGAAGCTGTGGTTCCCGACGATGTGGCCTTCGTCCACGATCCGCCGCACGAGGCCCGGCCATTTCACCGCCTGCGCGCCGACGACGAAGAACGCCGCCTTGACGCCTCGCTCCGCGAGTGCGTCCAGGATCGCGGGCGTCCCCTCCGGGTGCGGCCCGTCGTCGAATGTCAGCGCGACGCGGCCCGGGGCCGACGCATCGCCGCGCACGATCACCGGCCCCCAGAACTGGCTCCGGGGCGCGAGGATTCCGTAGCCGACGGTGCCGAGCACCGCCGCCGACGTTGCCGCCGCCACTCCCTCGATCAACACGCGCGCCCTCTTACTTTGCCGGTCCCTTGTGCCCTGAGTTTACCCGAAGCCGCACTCCCCGCAACCCGGCGGCCCAACGTCTGCACCCTCCCGGCCGTTCAATACGGTAGGCTCTTCAAGGATCCCCATGCCCCCCCTCCGCCTCACCGTCCTCTCCGTGCTCCTCGCCTTCGCCGCCGGCATCGCCGCGGGGCTCTTCATCGCCAAAGCCCGCCTCCAGTCGCTCGAATCCTCCGCGCCCGTCCCCACCCCCGTCACGGCGCCCGAACCCGCTCCCGAGGACCCTGCCCCACCCGTGGCCGACGGCGCTTCTGCCGAGTCCTCAAGGGAAGCGGAAGATTCGCGGGCGCTGGAAGCGGCCTTGAAGGAAGTGGCGGAACTGGAGGCGCTGCTGGCGGAGGCGGGGATCGATCTGCCGCAGTCGATGGACCCGCAGGCGGCGGCGAAGAAAGTCGCGGAGTTGCGCAAGCAGATGGCGGCGCTGATCGCGAAGAAGGACGGGAAGGGCTTGATGGGGGTGATGCGGGCGCTGGCGAAGCTGGGGCCGGCGGGGTACGCGTCGGCGGCGCAGATTGCGGAGTTGCTGGCGCGCGACGTGGCGAGCGGGCGGCTCGAATTCGGGCTGAACACCTACGATTTCCAGCGCTCGCTCACCGGCGCGATGGTCCCGGTGCTGAACTGGGCGCTTCAGCATCCCGACGCGGCTTCGCCCTGGCTCCGCGCGCAGGCGGCGTCGTGGCTCCCGTGGCGCACCGGGAGCGGTGCGGCGACGTCGTACCTGAATCTCCTGAAGGCCGAGCGCGACCCCGCGGTCGCCGCGCAGCTCGCCGCCGCGATCGCCAACCTGGCGCGCCCGGACATGGCTGGCGCCATCGAAGCCGCCGCCCTCGCCAACGCGAAAAATCCGCAGGCGCTCGAGACGCTGCTGAAGAGTCTCGGCGCGTTGAAGGGCGACAAGGGCGCGCAGGCGCTCGAAAGCCTCTCGCACAGCAGCGATCCCGCCGTCGCCGGGCCCGCCTTGATGCAGCTTCTCACGGTCCGCCCGCCCGCGCCCGGCATCCTCGTCACCACGATCGTCCCTAAGTCGCAGGCCGAGGGCGTGGGAATGCTGAAGGGCGACATCATCACGACGTACGGCGAAATCCCGGTGACGTCGCTTCAGCAGTTGCGCGCCGAGATCGGCAAGGTCCCGGCGAACCGGCTCGTCACGGTGATGGTGAACCGCAACGGCCAGCTCATCCCGGTGCAGATCAAGGCCGGCCAGATCGGGATCGACGGCAAGTACGTCGCGCCGAAATAGCAGGGGCTGGCGCGATCCGGTTTGTGTTTGACGCGGCCCGGACCCTTGCCTAGACTCCGCGTCCCGAATTTGGGGGCGTAGCTCAATTGGCTAGAGCATCGGCTTGTCACGCCGAAGGTTGGGGGTTCGACCCCCCTCGCCCTCGTTTCCGCAAGCCGCGATAACCTCGCGGCTTGTGTTGTTTCGATGGGGAAGGAAGACGGGACGAGCCCGCCCCGAAGTCAAGCGGCGACTCCGGTTCCAAGTTTTCTATTGCCGGACCGGCGCCCTTCGATGAAATTATTGGCAGAGGGGCAGAGGTCGTGAGTCGTTCATCGGCCCGCCACGCCTCCTCAGGTCCGGGACCGTACTTTCATGATGCGCCTTCGCGCCGTGAGAGAACTCGACGGGGAGCTTTGCGCTTTGCGCGCCCTTGCGGTTCTCAAGGCTCTTCTCCCGATCCCCGCCGACTCCACTTTTCCAGGGGCTCTATGACCACAGATCTCGTGATCGGCATGGCCGGCTCCGGCGGCGACGGGATCGTCTCCGCCGGGGAGTCGCTGACGTCCGCGGTGGCCATGGAGGGCTACCACGCGATGATGACGAAGAGTTTTGGCTCGCAGATCCGCGGCGGTGAATCGAGCTGCCGCGTGCGGCTGTCGACCGAGCCGGTGCTGAATCCCGGCGGAACGCTCGACGTCGCGATCGCGCTCAACTGGGAGGACTTCCTGAAGTTCGGCGGCGAGCTCCCGGTGGGCGGGAACACCATCGTGATCTACGAGAGCAAGACCGGGGTGGCGCCGGACAAGCTGCCCCTGACGGGCGTCACTCCCGCCGAAGTTTTCGCCGTGCCGATTTCGGAGATGGCGCGTGAAGCGACGAAAACCGACAAGGCCAGCAACACGGTCATCCTCGGCCTGATCGCCGGTTGGTTCGGGATCGGGGGCGAGGGGGTGATGAAGGGCCTGCGCAAGCGGCTTGCGAAGAAAGGGCCGGAAGTGCTGGAGGCCAACGAGCGCGCGCTTCAGGCCGGCATCCGGTACACGAAGGAGCATCCGCTCAGGACGCCGCGCACGATGGCGAGGCCGCCCGCGGCGACGGTGAAACTGCTCACGGACGGCAACGACATGTGCGCCGCGGCCGCGATCTTCGCCGGGTGCCAGTTTTTCGGCGGCTACCCGATCACGCCCTCGACCGAGATCATGCAGTTCATGACACGCGAGATCTGGAAATACGGTGGCGCGGTCCTGCAGGCCGAGGACGAGATCGCCGGGATCGGCGCCGCCGTGGGCGCTTCGTTCGCGGGCCGGAAGTCGATGACCGCGACGTCGGGGCCCGGGATGTCGCTGAAGACGGAGATCCTCGGGCTGGCCACGATCGCCGAGCTTCCCCTCGTGCTCGTCAACGTGCAGCGCGGCGGCCCTTCGACCGGCCTCCCGACGAAGACCGAGCAGTCCGACCTCTTCCAGGCCGTCTTCTCCGCCCACGGCGACGTCCTGCGCCCCGTGCTTGCTCCGACCTGCGTCGCCGACACCTTCGAGATCACCGTCGAGGCCTTCAACATGGCCGAGAAGTACCAGACGCCGGTGGTGATCCTCTCCGACCAGGAAATCTCGCAGCGCAAGGAGACGTGCGACCCGATTGATACTTCAAAATTCACCGTCGTCGACCGCCTGCGCCCGACGGCGGCGGAACTCGAAAGCGGGTACTCGCGCTACCGGTTCACCGATTCCGGCGTCAGCCCGATCAGCCATCCCGGGATGCTCGGCGGGACCTACCTGGCGGCGGGGATCGAGCACAACGAGAAGGGCGCGCCGGTTTCGGGCGGGGTGATGCATGCCAAGATGAACGAGAAGCGCTTCCGGAAGCTCGACCCGATCCGGGCGCGGAGGGACCTGTTCTGCGTGTACGGCGACCCGAATGCGCCGCTCGCGCTGATCGCGTGGGGAAGCATTGCGGGGGTGGCACGCGAAGCGCTGGCGCTGGCGAAGGCGCAGGGGTTGCAGGTCAAGCTGCTCGTGCCGCACCTGCTCTACCCGGTCGCCGAGGAGTTCTTCAACGAGTTCCTGTCCGGCGTGAAGACGGGCCTGGTCGTCGAGCAGAGCCACCAGGGGCAGTTTTACCGCCTGATGCGGATGTTCCTTGAAGTGCCGAAGGGGCTGAAGTCGTTTGCCCGCGACGGCGCGAACCCGTTCCAACCGGCCGAGATCGTCACCCGGCTGCGCGACCAGGCCATGGTCCTGCAGCAGCAGGGCGACACGCAGCCCCAGGAGGAGTAACCGATGCCTATCGCGATGCCCGCGCCTGTCCTGCTGGCGAAAGATTTCCGGAGCGACCTGAAGCCGATCTGGTGCCCGGGTTGCGGCGACTTCGGCGTGGTCCAGGCCGTGTATCGCGCGCTGGCCGCGATCGGCCGGCTGCCGCACGAGATCGCGTTCGTGTCCGGGATCGGCTGCTCGAGCCGCATCCCGGGGTACACGACCGCGTACGGGTTCAACTCCGTCCACGGGAGGGCGCTTCCGATCGCGCAAGGGATCAAGATCGCGAACCCGGAGCTGCTGGTGCTGGTGGCGGGGGGAGACGGGGACGGGTTTTCGATCGGGGGAGGGCATGTGGCGCACGCGATCCGGCGCAACATCGACCTGACGTACATCGTGATGGACAACCAGATTTACGGGCTGACGAAAGGGCAGCTCTCCCCGACGTCGCCGCGCGGGCGGAAGACGGTGACGTCGAGTTATGGGAGCCTGGAAGAGCCGCTGAACCCGCTGATGTACGTGCTGTCCTACGGGGCGCCGTTCGTGGCGCAGGGGACGCCGGCGGACCTGCCGGGGCTGACGGCGATGATCGAGGAAGCGATCCGGTACCCGGGTTTCTCCTTTGTCAACGTGCAGTCGCCCTGTGTGACGTACGGGGAGGAATCGGGGCAGATCAAGGCGCAGAAGGCGCGGATGAAGACGCTTGAGAGCATCGGGCATGACCCGGCGGACCGGCTGAAGGCGCTGGGGCTGGCGCAGGATTACGGGCGGGAGCTGTACACCGGGGTGTTCTTCCGCGACCCGAAGCCGCCGGCGACGTTCGATGCGCTGGTCAAGGCCCGGCAGGCGGAGCTGGCGGTCGGCGCCCGGTCGCGGGAGAAGATCCTGGAGCTGTTCGTGCAGAGGTAAGCGGGCCCGGGGAACGGCAACAGGACCGCCGTTGTCCCATTTAATTAAGATAATTAATTATTAATCCCCCGCCGCCTTTGTACGGCGTATCATTCCTTGTGCAGGCAAATCCGCCGCGATTCTCTTTAGGGGCCACTGTCATGAACACATTTTCGAGAACCGACTCGAGGGGCTTCGTGCTGCTGGTGGCACTGGGCGTCCTCGGCGTTCTCGGCCTTCTCGCTGCGACTTTCGCGACGCTGTCCCGCGTGGAGCGGGCCGTCTCGAACAGTTACGTCGACAAGGTCCGCGCCAAGATGCTTGCCCAGTCCGGGATCGAACGGGCCATCGCTTCAATCCGCGGCCGCGCCATGATCCAGTCCTGGGACGATCCCAGGAACGACTGGTACTACCGCGAGATGATCAACGCCGAAGCCGGGGGCCTGACCTATCCCGCGACCGTGAAAACGGACATCTGGAAGTTCAAGCCGACCCGCGCCTACGGGATGCCCCCGCGATCCCTCGAGGCCGCCCTCGACGATGGCATCGTCAACGGCACCGCCAATGGCGTCTCGTTCCCGCAGTCCCTCTCGCCCACGGCCAACGAGCCGTTCAGCGGCCAGTTCGCGGGGACCTACGAGAACCGCGGCGATGTCTACGCCCTCAAGGTCATGGACTGCGCTTCCATGATCAACGTCAACGACGGCGGCAAGAACGTCCAGCGCATGCTCAACAACCTCGGGTCGATCCTCAAGTGCGCCGACGGCACGCTCCTGAACGCCGGTGGATTCAACCTCGGCGACCAGATTGCAACCAAGGCGGTCGCCCGCGGCGTCCCTTACAACAATAAGTCCGAAGTCCTCGACGTCGTCTTCATCAACAACGCCTTCTTCGGGGGCAACCTCGCCGACGCCCGCAAGCGCTTCGCCGCCTGCAAGGAATTCATCACCTGCCACGGATGGGTCGATGGCATGACGATGAAGTTCGAAAACACCTGGACGGGGACTTCGGACTACACCGGCGGAAGCTATGCCGCCGCGATCGCCTCGATCTCCGAAGCTCC
>JAIOPR010000146.1 GCA_021413805.1 Planctomycetota bacterium | reverse complement strand
GCATCGGCGTCATTCACGAGCGCGTCGAGCTTCGCGATCGTGTCTTCCTTTTCCTGCTTCTCCGTCAGGATCTGCTCGATGTCCTGGCCCTGCTTGGTGATCGGGGGCACTTTCAGGAAGTGCCACAGTGCGCCCGCGGCGCAAATCGCCATGATCCCGAGCGCAAGCATCACTTTTTTCGGGGTGATCGCGAACGCGGACTCGCCGATACGGCGGCCCGTCTTGATATTCGTGCCGCACTTCATGCAGATCACGTCATCGGGCTTCACCCCGCGACCGCACCCCGGGCACCGGGCCTTCGGGCGCTCGTCCGCCTGCTTCATCGCCTCCGCGGCGATCTTCGCCATCTCGCCGCCCGTGGTGCCTTCCTCGTGGGCGGTCTTGTCCTGATCGTCGAAAACCTTCTTTTTCTTCTTGGCGTTTCCGGCGTCGTCGAAATCTTCGAGGGACTTGAAGTTCGACATGATGACCTTCGGCCCGGCCTTCGGTTCCTCCGTCTTGCCGGACGGCGGCTTCGGCATGATCCGCGAATCGGCGGGGGCAGAACGCGGCGGCGGCGTGGCGACCGCGGTGGCCGTTGACTTCGAGTCCGGCACTTTCAACGCGGTGCCGCACTGCGGGCATTTGACGGTCTTCCCCGCAAGCTCATCCTTGAGGTTGAGTTTGCGTCCGCAATCGCACGAAGTCGTGATCGGCATCTCGGCGAATCCTCAAGATGACTGCACTGAGGTGAATTCTACCGCCGGGGCGGAAGCTGGAACAAGCGAGATTCAAAATTGATCATTCATCCCTTCCTCCCCATCCGCGATAATGCTCCCGATGCCCGAAGAACCTGTCTTTTCCCACCCCATTCCCCTTCCGGAGTCCGTCTCGCGCGAGATGGCCCTCTCCTTCGAGATCGGCATCGCCTCCGCGTTCCTTCGGAGCGAACCAGGCCACCGCGACGCCCTGGAAATGCTCGGCCACGCCCTGACGCGACAGGGAAAGCACGAGGCGGCCCTGGAGGTCGATCGCAAATTGGTCGCGCTTCAGCCCGACAACGCCTTCGTCCGCTACAACCTCGCGTGCAGCCTGTCAAACCTGGGGCGTGTGGACGAAGCGCTGGTTGAGCTGGGGGAGTCGATCGATCTCGGGTACGAGGACCTGGCGTTCATGCAATCGGACCCGGACCTGGCGCAGGTCAGGCGTGACCCGAGATATCGGCGGCTGCTGGAGAAAGGCAAGCGGGGACGGACCTGACCCGCGCCTGGAGCGCGAGCGAAATTCCCGCGTGGCAGGCTGGTGTCGCGGGCCGTAGGGCGACTGTTTCTCGCGCGCTCAAACCGCCGAATCGAGCAGCCGGACCAGCTCTTCGCGCAGCGCGGCCATCTCTTCGTCCCGGATGTCCGGGACTTCCACGGAGAAGCGCGTCCCGTCGGGGCGTTTTTCGAGCTCGAGGAACTCGCGCGGGCCGTCGCGGCGGGTGCCGACCATCTTGAGGATGCGCTTGCGCTGAAGCGTGAGGCTGAGGAGAAAGGTGAGTTTCTTGCGCTGGGGGTCGGAGTCGCCGGCGAGGGACTCGAAGAAGGCCCAGACGGCCATGGGGTTTTCGCGCTTTTTCTCGTCTTTGCGGGACGCGCGGGAGTGCCAGAAAGAATAGGCCTCGGCGGGCTCATTCCAGCAGGCGGTGCAGCAATCGCGGCGTTCGAAGGACTCGTCGGTCTCGAAGAGGGCGGCGAAAAACGACTCGCCCTCGTTGAAAACGCGGCCGCAGGCGCAAGTGCCGGTGGTGCGGGTGACTTTGTATTCGGAGGCGATGCTCATTTTTGGTTCGTTTCTTCCCACCAGGCGATGAAGGAGCCGACTTCCTGGAACGTCTTGCCTGTCAATGACTTAAGTGCGGAAAGGGCTGCCGCTTCCAGCTCCCGGCGAGGGTTCCCGGCGAACGGGCGCCTCACTTTTTTCCCATCCTGCTCAACCTCGATCGTCTCCGAGTCCAGCCCTTTCAGCATCTCGACCATCGGACCGATCGCTCCCTTCGCCCGGGCGCCGAAACGACCCAGCGAAAGACACGTATTTCTTCGGACCCAATGGTCCTTGTCCTTGAGGGCTTTCGTGAGTGCCGGAAGGGCGCGTTCCGCATCGTTGGTTTCACCGAGCGCCAGCGCCGCTTCGGCCCGCACCATCCACTCGGGGTCCGAAGCGAGCTGGACGCCGAGGAGTTCGACCGCCCATGCGAGCGACGTTTCCGATCCCGTGGTCGCGTCTTTCGCCTTCGGCTTGGCCAGCACGGACGCCCAGGCCTGCCGGGAGGGAGCCGGCGCGCGGACGGCGGAATCCCGGATCTTCGTGATCGGCGGATCCGGCAGGAAGACCAGCGTCGATACCAGCCCGCCGCGCGTCGTCTGGTCGATGACCCGGATCTTGATCGCCCCGGCCTGCGTCGTCCCCTCGAAGGCCAGGCCTTCCAGGATCGCATCGGGCACGACGGCCGGCTGCATCACGCACAGGTCCATCAGCATCGGGCGGATCCACGCCGGGTTGGTCGTGTACTGCACGATGAGCACACTCGTGAACCGCACAACCGCTTCCGGCCCCAGCCGGATCATCAGGTCGCGGCAATGCTCCCAGTCTTCTTTGGTGTTCCGCGACAGAAGCGCAATCGTCCGCGCGAACCTGGAAATCCAGCGCAGCCGCTCGATCGCCGAGTCCGCCGTCGCCCGGTCGTGGTACCGCTTCAGCTGCGACACGATTTCGTCGGAAACCAGGTGCTCCTCAGCCTTCGACATTTCTTCCAGTTCCGCCACCGCGTCATCCATCCCGGCCATGTCGTGCTCCTCGAACCTCCGGAGCAGATCCAGCACCCGCTTCTTTTCCGCCGACAATTCCTTGGAGGACCCGATCGATGATTTTCCCTTGTCGGGCTCGTCGCCGGTGCCGTCCGAAGTGCAGCCGGCGGCGAAGAACGGCAGGAATGCGAGGAGGGAAATGGCGAGCAGTGAGCGCATGGGTTCATCCTGGGAAATGGGCCCGGTCCGCCCCCGGTCCGGGGAGCGGGAATTCTACTGGTGAAGCGCGCGAGGGGCGAGAAGGTTCGAGGATCGGCGGGTGATTCAGGTTACCAGGGTGACTTCGCCCCGGTCGCCGTCAACCCGGAGGCGCGAGGCCGGGGCGAAGCGGGTGCAGGCGTCGGGCCAGAGAACGCAAGGCACCCCCAGTTCCCGGGCCACGATGGCCCCGTGCGAAAGCTGGCCGCCGCGGGCCGTGACGACAGCGCGGACGCGGGTGAAGAGCAGCGTCGTGACGCGGAGTTCCCGCTCCGGCGTGCCGTCATGCGTGAAGCGGTAATAGACGCCGCCCTGGTCGGGCGCCAGCACGT
>JAIOPR010000077.1 GCA_021413805.1 Planctomycetota bacterium | reverse complement strand
GAGCGTGGGTGTTCGGCATGGGGCGCCTCCTTTCGTGAATGCAGAAGTGTGTCCTGAGGCCGGAGTCTAACGGACTCCAGGCCTGCGATTCAACGCCGTCGCGCCGGGAAAGGTTCGCGGGAAATCCGGCTGGCCCTTTTTGCAGACCGCTGCCACACTGGTCCCACGCGAATACCGCGCAACATCGAGGAGACCGGACATGGACAAGCAGGCGACGGACAAGCAGACGTCGAAGGGACCGTCCGCCATCAATGCGACGGTTGCGGAGCTGATCGCCGTCGCGGCCTCGATGGCCGCGGGGTTCGAGGCGGGCGTGGAGTACCACGTCGCCGAGGGTCGCAAGTTGGGGCTCGCCGACGAGGATCTCGTCGTGGCGGCCAACGTCGGGCTGAAGCTGCGCCAGGCGTCGATGGAGAGCACGGTCCACGCGGCGAAGGGGCTGCTCGCGCCGGGTGCGGAGGGCGAGGCGAAAGAAGGCGGCTGCGGTTGTGGCCACGGCCATGGCGGCTGCGGCGACGATCACGATCACTAGATGAATCACCGGCCGACTGGTCCCTGAATCGACTGGTCGGCC
This sequence comes from Planctomycetota bacterium, assembly GCA_021413805.1. Classification (GTDB taxonomy): domain Bacteria; phylum Planctomycetota; class MHYJ01; order WSZJ01; family WSZJ01; genus WSZJ01. Next base: position 7,340 of record JAIOPR010000077.1, on the reverse strand, counting down.
GGATTGTTTTTCCCGTGGCTGGCCGGCACCTGCGGGCCGACGCAGCCTGCCACGCGGGATTTTCGCTCGGGCTCAGTGGCTGCCGGCGAGAATCCCCGCTTTTCGCAGCGCTTCCACGATCCGATCGGCGGACTCCGTTACGGTGTTCCGCGTCGTGTCGAGCGTGATCTCGGGCTTTTCGGGCGCTTCGTAGGGCGAATCGATGCCGGTGAAGTTCTTCAGCTCGCCGCGGCGCGCCTTGCGGTAGAGGCCCTTGGGATCGCGGGCTTCGGCGACGGCGAGCGGGGCATCGACGTGGATCTCGAAGAACTCGCCGGGCTCGAAGAGGCCGCGGGCCAATTGGCGTTCGGCTCGGAAGGGCGAGATGAACGGGACGAGGACAATCAGGCCGGCGTCCACCATGAGGCTGGCGACCTGGGCCATGCGGCGGATGTTCTCGACGCGGCCGGTTTCGGTGAAATCGAGATCCTGGTTCAGCCCGTGGCGGACGTTGTCGCCGTCGAGCAGGTAAGTGTGCCGCCCGAACGAGAGCAGGCGCTTCTCGACGAGGTTCGCAATCGCGGTTTTCCCGGACCCCGACAGCCCGGTGAACCACAGCACGCACGGCTTCTGGCCCTTCAGCGCGGCCCGCGCCGCCTTGTTCACATCGAGGGCCTGCCAGTGGATGTTCTGGGCTTTGCGAAGCGCGACGTGGATGAGGCCGGCGGCGACGGTGGCGTTGGTGAAGCGATCGATGAGGATGAACCCGCCGGTGTCGCGGTTGGAGGCGTAGGGGTCGAAGGCGATGGCGCGGTCGAGGGCGAGGTTGCAGACGCCGATTTCGTTGAGGGCCAGGGTCGCGGCCGGCAGTTTTTCCATCGTGTTGACGTTGATCTTGTGTTTCGGCTCGGCGAGCGTCGCGGTGGCGGTGCGGGTGCCGATCTTGAGCCAGTACGGCCGGCCGGGCATCAGGGGCTCGTCGGCCATCCAGATCACGGTGGTCTCGAACTGGTCCGCGACTTCCGGGGGCGATTCCGTCCCTGCGAGGACGTCGCCGCGGCTGACGTCGATCTCGTCAGCGAGCGTGAGGGTGACCGACTGCCCGGCGACGGCGCGCGGGAGGTCGCCGTCCATGGTGACGATGCGGGTCACGCGGCTTTCGCGGCCGGAAGGAAGGGCACGGATCTTGTCCCCTGAGCCAATGGACCCGCTCACGATCGTCCCCGCGAACCCGCGGAAATCGAGGTTGGGGCGGTTGACCCACTGGACGGGGAAGCGGAACGGGGCGTGCTGCAGCCGGTCCTCGATCTCGACGGTTTCGAGATGGGCCATGAGGGCCGGGCCCGTGTACCACGGCATCGACGTGCTCGGCTGCGCGATGTTGTCGCCGCGCAGGCCCGAGATCGGGATCGCGACGATGTCGGCCAGCCCGATCCGGTTCGCGAAAGTGCGGTAGTCGGCGACGATCTTGTCGAACGTCTCTTTCGAAAACCCGACCAGGTCCATCTTGTTCACCGCGAGCACGACGTTGCGGATTCCGAGCAACGACACGATGAAACTGTGCCGCCGCGTCTGCGTCAGCACGCCCTTCCGCGCATCGATCAGGATCACGGCCAGCTCGGCGCCCGACGCCCCCGTCACCATGTTCCGCGTGTACTGCTCGTGCCCCGGCGTGTCCGCGACGATGAACTTCCGCTTGTCCGTCGAGAAAAACCGGTACGCGACGTCGATCGTGATCCCTTGCTCGCGCTCCGCCGCCAGCCCGTCCACCAGAAGCGCAAAATCGATCTCGCCCCCCTGCGTCCCCACCTTTTTCGAGTCCGACTCCAGCGCCGCCATCTGGTCCTCGAAAATCATCTTCGAGTCGTACAGGAGGCGCCCGATCAGCGTCGATTTCCCGTCGTCCACGCTGCCGCACGTGATGAACCGCAGCAGGCTCTTGTGCTGGTGCGAATGCAGGTACGCCTCGATGTCCTTCTCGATCAGGTCGGAGACGTGCGACATCAGAAGTACCCCTCCTGCTTCTTCTTCTCCATCGACGCCGACTGGTCGTGGTCGATCACGCGCCCCTGCCGCTCGGAGCTCTTCGTCAGCAGCATTTCCTGGATGATGAGGGGAAGCGTGTCGGCGTTGCTCTCGATCGCCCCGGTGAGCGGGTAGCAACCGAGGGTGCGGAACCGCACTTTTCTCATCATCGGCTTCTCGCCCGGCAGGAGCGGCATGCGGTCGTCGTCCACCATGATCAGCGTGCCGTCGCGCATCACGACAGGCCGTTCGGCCGCGAGGTAGAGCGGCACGATCGGGATGTTTTCAAGGTAGATGTACTGCCAGATGTCGAGCTCGGTCCAGTTCGACATCGGGAAAACCCGGACGCTCTCGCCCTTGTGTTTCCGCGCATTGAAGAGCCGCCACAGCTCGGGACGCTGGTTCTTGGGATCCCAGCGGTGCTGGTCCGACCGGAACGAGAAGATGCGCTCTTTCGCGCGGCTTTTTTCCTCGTCGCGACGCGCTCCCCCGAACGCGGCGTCGAATCCCCACTTCTCCAGTGCCTGTTTCAGCCCCTGCGTTTTCATCACATCCGTGTGCACCGCCGAGCCGTGCGTGAACGGGTTGACGCCGCGGGCGATGCCTTCGGGATTCATGTGCACGAGCAGCTCCACGCCGAGCTGCTTCACCAGCTTGTCGCGCAACTCGATCATCGCGCGGAATTTCCATCCCGTGTCCACGTGCAGCAGCGGGAACGGCGGCTTCGCGGGATAGAACGCTTTCATCGCCACGTGCAGCATCGCGGCGCTGTCCTTGCCGACCGAGTACAGCATCACCGGGCGTTCGCACTCCGCCACGACCTCGCGCATGATCTGGATGCTCTCGGCTTCCAGGCGCTGGAGGTGCGTGAGCCGTGAGGGGGAAACGGTGGCAGGGGGAGTCATGGGGGAGCGGGATCTTACCGGATAATCGCGCAAGAGTCCGGCCGCTGAAACGAATCCTCTTTCACCCTCTTTTATCCCAGTCACAAAAGGCCGTTTTCCCGTAGAGTCCCGCCCCTCAAATCCAAGGAGAACACATGCCCCGAAACATCGCCGCCGCCCTGCTGCTCCTGTCCGTCATCGCCGGCTGCGGAAAACCCGACTCGTCCAGTTCCTCCTCTTCGTCCTCTTCCAGCCAGAAGACGCCGGAAGAAGCGTGGAAGGGAATGAAGGACGCCTTCCTCGCCAAGGACGCCAGGGCGCTTCTCAACACGCTCTCGGCGAAATCGCGCAAAGACCTCGTCGAAACCGTCGGCAAGGAAAACGTCGAGAAACTCAAGACCGCTTCCCCCGAAGACCTGAAGAAAGTCGCGGAGAACCTGGAGACCACGGATCGCGACCTGAAAAACGCGAACGCCGAGGAATTCGTGCTGCTCGTGCTGAAGCACATGATGAACGACCCCGAGGAGCGGAAGAAGCTCGAGGGGACGAAGTGGAAGGAGTCGCGGATCGGCGGGGACAAGGCGGTGGCGGTCACGATCAAGCCGGACGGCAGCGAGGAAAAGGAAGGGCTGGTCAAGGAGGACGGGACCTGGAAGGTGGACAAGGAGGAGACGGACCGGCTGAAGGCCGGCGGCGCGGAAAACCTGCCGGTGTCGGAAGCTTCGTCCTCTTCTTCCGCTTCCCAGAAAACCCCGGAGCAGGCCTGGCGTGCCATGGTCGAGGTGATCCGCGCCAAGGACAACCGCGCACTCTGGAAGTGCATCAGCCGCAAGTCGCAGAAGGCGCTGACGGAAGGCGACGGCGCGAAGAATATCGAGACGCTGAAGGCGATGCCGGACGATCAGCTGACGCAGGTGATCGCGGAGTGGATGGTGTCGGTGCCCGATCTCCGGAAGCTGTCCAACGAGGAGATCATTATCGCTTCGCTGAACGGCGTCCTTCGCGACGACAAGGCGCGGGAAGAGGCGCTCGGCTCGAAGTGGAAAGAGGTCAAGATCGAAGGCGACAAGGCCGTCGCGACCACGATCAAGCCGGACGGCAAGGAAGAGAAGAGCGTGCTGGTGAAGGAAGACGGGACCTGGAAGATGGACACGGAGGAGACGGACAAGCTCAAGGAGTAGCGGACCCGACGATGTCCGCGATCGAGGCCAGCTTCTCGCGCTCGACGAATTCGAGAAGTCCGCGCGCGATCTGCCCGATCAGTCCGGGGCCGCCGTAGACGAAGCCGGTGTAGACCTGGACGAGGGTCGCGCCGGCCTTCATGCGGTCGATGACGTCCCCGGCGGTGGCGATCCCGCCGACGCCGATGATCGGGACCGCGGCCCCGAGGCGGCGGCGGACGTCGCCGACGAGTTTCAGCGCCCGCGCCTTGAGCGGCGCGCCGGAAAGGCCGCCGGGGCGCTCGGGGAATTTTTCGGCGAGCGAGCTGCGGTCGAGCGTGGTGTTCGAGACGATGAACCCGCTGGCGCCGCCGTCCATCGACCCGGCCAGCGCCTCGTCGAGCTGCGCTTCGTCCAGGTCCGGCGAGAGCTTGACGAGGATCGGAAGCTTTGGCGTGTTCACCGCCGCGAGCGCCTTGACGATCCCCGCGAGGGCGCTTCGGCTCTGAAGCGCCCGAAGCCCCGGCGTGTTCGGGGAAGAAACGTTCACGACGGCGTACTTCGCGCCGTCGCGGAGTTTCTCGAAGACGGCGACGTAGTCCTCGGCGGCTTTTTCGGGCGGGGTGTCCTTGTTCTTGCCGAGGTTGATGCCGACGATTCCCTTGAAGCGCTTTCCATCGAGCCGCTTCGCGACCGCGGCGGCGCCCTTCGAGGGAAACCCGAGCGCGTTGAGCAGCGCGGCGGCCTCGGGAAGGCGCCAGACGCGAGGCCGGTTATTGCCGGGCTGGGGGCGCGGGGTGACGGTGCCGACCTCGACGTGGCCGAAGCCGAGGGCGAGAAGCGCCCCGACGGCGTCCGCGTTCTTGTCCATTCCCGCCGCGGCGCCGACGGGATTCGCGAAGGTTTGCCCGAACGCCTTGACCTCGAGCCGCGGGTCGCGCGGCCCCGCGAAGCACCGGAGGAGGACGAGTCCGCCCGGCGTGGCCTGCGCGGCGCGGAGCGACTTCAAGGCCAGGCCATGGGCGCGCTCCGGCTCGATGCGGGCGAGGATCGGGTAGACGAGGGAGCGGTACATGCCCCGCCATTGAATCGCGCACCGCCCGCCGATGCTCGAAATCCCCGCATCCCGCTATCATGGGAATCTCCCTCCCGATTCCCCGGCGCTCCCGACCCGCATGGAAGTCCTCACCCCAGAAGAATTTGCCCGGGACGCCGCCGAGTTCGACGCGGCCGTCGCCGCGAGCGCGGACATCGATCGCTTCTGCTCTTCCAGCGCCTGGGCCCTCTCGGCGCACGAGGCGTTTCACGGGGCCGGCAGGCTGATCGCCGCGCGCTCGGAATCCGGGTGGCTGGCTCTTTCACGCGAAGAAGTCCCCGGCGTCGGGATGTGCCTGTCGCCGCTGGAAGCCATGTGGGGACTGGCCTGCCCGCTCGCCGGCCCCGAACCCGTGGTGCTGGCGCGTGAAGCGGCGGAGACGATCGCAGAGCAGTTCGGGGACTGGAAGTTCCTGCGCCTGGGCGGCCTCCGGAAAGACTCGGTCCTCTTCCATGAACTCGCCGCGCAACTCGGCCGGCGCTTCCAGGTCCGCGCCGGCTTCCCGCTCCTGCGCTGGGCCGCGAGCCTGGAAGGCGGCGCCGAGGGATGGCTGTCGCGGAGGTCGCGGAAATTCCGCGCGGGATTGCGGCACGCCCTCGCGAAATCGCGCGACGCCGGGGTGGCCTTCGAATGGTTCGCGGGGACGGACGACGCCGAAGCGCTGTACACGAGAATCGTCCGCATCGAGGCGCGGAGCTGGAAAGGTCTCTCGGGCACCGGGTTCGCCGGGGGCGGCATGCGGGAGTTCTACGAGCGCCTCGTCGCAAGGCTGGCGGCGAAAGGACGCCTCCGCGCCCTCATCGCCACGCTCAATGGCGAAGACGTCGCGTTCCAGTTCGGCGGAATTTTCGGCGATACGTACCGCGGCCTGCAGCTCAGCTTCGACGAGCGGTTTCGAGAACTCTCCCTCGGAAACGTGCTGCAGTCCGAAATGATCGCGCGCCTCGTTGCGCCCGGCCTGCGCTGGTACGACCTCGGGACGGACATGGAGTACAAGTCGCACTGGGCCGAGGCGGGGTTGGAGACGGTGACGATCCTCGCAGTCTCGCGCTAAGAGCAATGCCTCGAGACCATAGATTTCCGAACCTGTGTAAGCATCCGAGTCGTCCATCCTGCCGTTGTCCTGCAGTTGTCCTCAGCCAGCCGTTGTAGCCCTTTTTCTTCCTTCACGTGTCCCAAAAAAGACACAAAACGGAAACAACGGCTGGCGGAGGACAACGGCAGGACGAAAGCAGGACTTCGCGGATTGACTGTTTTCGGCGACCCGGAGCTGAACCAACTTCCGATGTGTGCGTCCGGGTCGTCCATCCTGCCGTTGTCCTGCAGTTGTCCTCAGCCAGCCGTTGTAGCCCTTTTGTTTTCCCTTGGCCTGTCCAAAGAAAGACACAAAACGGAAACAACGGCCGGCTGAGGACAACGGCAGGACAAATGCAGGACTTCGCGGATGGACCGTTTGCGGCAACCCGGAGGTGAACCAACTTCCGAAGAAGCAATTAGCCTGCCCGCCTCGATCTCAGCAGCCACAGGAAAAACGGTCCTCCAATCATCGCCGTCACCACCCCCACCGGGAGCTCTTCCGGCCGCGAGAAATACCGCGCCGCGGCGTCGCACATCGCCAAAAACCCTGCACCCGCCAACGCGGATGCAGGCAGCGCCAACCTTGCGTCAGGCCCGACGATCAGCCGGACGCAATGCGGGACGATCAGGCCGACAAACCCGATCGGGCCGCAGACCGAGACGGCCGCCGCCGTTCCTAGCGAAGCGCCGAGGAGCGTCAGGAGCTGGGCCCGCGCGACACCGACCCCGCGCGATGCGGCCAGCTCTTCACCCGCCGCAAGCTGGTGAAGGTCGGGCGAAGCGGCCATGAGGATGACCATGGCGACGGCGCACCACGGGCCGCATTGACGCAGTGCGTCATAACCGGCGACGTCGAGGCCGCCGGTGAGCCAGCGGACGACGTGGACGGCTTGCGTCGAGGCAACCTTGTTGAGCGCGACGAGCGTGAGCGCCGAAAAAAGGAGCGAGATCGTGATGCCGGTCAGGACGGTGTCTCCCGGGGCCAGGCCGCCGCGGCGCCGCGCGAGCCCCCAGACGAGGCCGATCGCCCCCAGCCCGCCGACCATGCCCGCAACCGCCACGCCCCCCGGTATCCGCGACAGCGCCGTCTCTCCCGCCAGGAGCGCCACGAACGCCGCG
>JAIOPR010000204.1 GCA_021413805.1 Planctomycetota bacterium | reverse complement strand
ACCAGCTTGTAGCCCGGCAGCTCAGCGAGCGATCTGCGCGTGGTCATGTAAACCGGCCGATCCGTGTGGCTGAATACCCAGTCCTGAACGCGCTGATCCTCATCGGCACTCGGGATGCGCTCGGGGCCGACCATCGGCGCTCCGGGCATGCTCCCGAGGAGCTGTGGGTCCGTGTACCCGTACTTATCGACGATCACGATATCGAGCCTGCGTTTCTCGACTCCCTGGGCGTAGATGAGAGGGAATGACGAGTGGTCCCCCGAAGGGAGGATCATCGCGCGATCGGGAAGCGTCGTGAGGATGGCTTCGAGGTACTGCCGCTCAACGCGGTAGTGGGACTTGTCGTTCGGGCGCCAGTGAAGGACGAGGGGAAGGACGGCGATGGAGCAGGCTGTCCAGGCAAGCCGGGGTTGAACGGCGGGGAAGAGGTGCCGGAGCATTGTTACGATTTCCTGGAGCGCGACTCCGGCCCAGATACCTGCCACGACCCACGCGGGGATGTAGAAGATGCGGTATGCCGCGGTGCATTCTCGATCAAGCGGGTCGAAGTTCAGGAGGACGATGAACCCCGCCGTGCAGGCGAAGAAGATGCCCCCGAGGAGAAGTCCGTATCTCCAGTTCCGCTTGAGGAGCATGGCGGCACCTGCGATGGCGAGCCAGCCGAGCCACGGTGTAACCTGCCGCGACGCGTCCCTGGCGACGACCACCACCTGCTTCCAGGTCCTGCTGACAGTCCGCGCACTGGCGGTGTACTCGGACGAGTACTGTTTTCGGAAAATGTGGTCGAGGGCCGCATCGACCGTTCGAGGGTTGCCCCAGTTCATGATCGTCCCCGCCTCGGCGCGGATCGGCAAATAGACGTAGAGGAGAAGCGGCAACGCGCCTGCGAGGATTGTGGCTGGCAGCAGCCCAGGGACCCGCCAGATGTTCCAGTGGACGGAGAGGATGAAGAGGAAGAAGAGCACGAGGAGCGGCCCCATCGTTGAGTGGTTCGTCAGGGAGAGGCCGAGGACTGCGGCCAAAGCGAAGAGCAGGCGATTCGTCCGCTCCGTGTACCACCGCCAGGTTAGATCGAGCGCCAGGGCGAGGAAGAGTGTGTTGAGAGTGTAGACCTCTGGGATGATCGCCTGGCTCCACAGGTCGTCCGAGAACGCGAGGAGCAGCGCCCCGGCGGCCGCCGCGACGGAGGACCTGGTGATCCGCGTGATGAGGAGCGCCACGATTCCTACCGTGACTCCCGCGCAGACCGCTGAAAGAAGGGCCACCCGGAACGCCACCGTCCCGATCGGAATCCAGGTGAAGACTTTCCCGAGGAGGCACCAGAGCGGGTACCCCGGCGGGTGGGCGACGCCGAGGACGCGAGCGGCGGTGACGAGCTCGCCGCAGTCCTCGCCTGAGATGTCTCGCGTGCACGTGAGCGCGTATGCCAGGAAAGCGACCGCTGCGCAGGCGAAGGCGACCCACCGGTCAGCCCTTGAAAGCGGCTGCGTTTCCGGAAGCGAAAGCTGTGGGAAAAGGAACGGAAGTCGAGAAGCTCGGGGGAGAGCTGCGGATTTTTTCCCGCCTTCCTTCAGGACTTCGCGGACTTGCCTAAGGTTGATCCCCGCCCCTTCCGCGAGGTCCTCAGCGCAGAGGGAATCCGCATTTTCCAGCACGTATTTTCGCTGACGATCCCACATGTCTCAGATTCCCTTCCTTCCCGGCGCGCCGTGGCGGCGTCCGGATCCCGGGGCGAGGTCTTATCATTTTTCCTTGCACGCCGAAAGCGACATTTGATAACACCTTCAGCGGGAAATAAGCCGGATCAGATTCTCGCCCGTTTTTTCTGCAAGAGGTCCACCCATGATTTCTTCTTCACCAAGTGTCACTGTTCGGCGCTCTTTCCCGAGTTATCTCCAGCGCGTCCTGCTCGCGATGCTTCTCGCGGCCGGAACGCTCGCGCTGTTCGCGGACGACCCCGCGCCGAAGTCCGACGCGCCGCCTCCCGAGAAGGATGATGCCAGCGGCACCGCGCCGTTGACTCCCGAAGGGCTGCCCGACGCCGCCTCGAAGGAATCCATCCCCGATGCTGTTCCCTCGGATTTTTCCGAAGCGGGCGAGGCCAAGAGTGGAAGCTGCACCGCGAAGGTCGAGGACGGGGCGCTGACCGTTTCCGCCGGATCGTCGAGCTTGAAGTTCGAGTACGCGGGCATGACCTGGGGTGGAGAAAAGGCCGAATTCGGGAAGGAAGCGTCGATTTCAGAAAAGAAAACATCGGCGACCACACGCAGCAAAACGGTTTCAGAAAAAGTTGAGGCGACTGGAAAGGGATTTGAGAACACGGTCACGATTTCGGAGCCGGGCGGTGAGGGCGACCTCAAGCTCGAAGGCTCGATAACGACCGGCCTGAAGATCGAGGAAACGTTTCTGCGCGAGGAGGGGGCGGAGACCTTCACGAACCCCGGCGACACTGTTTTCCTCGATGGCGCGGACAATCGCGTGCTCCTCATTCGCGCCACGATCGCGAAGGACGCGGCGGGCGCGGAGCTGACCTGCCCGGTGACCTACACCAAGACATCCACGGGGCTCGACTTCGCGGTGCAGGTCCCCGAAAAGTGGCTGGCCAGCGCGAAGTACCCGATCCAGATCGACCCGCTGATCGGGTCTCCCGCGACTGCGACAGCGAACGGCCTGAATGACTACAGCTGCGGAATCGCCTTCGGAAGCTCGAAATACTTGCTCGTGTACACAGCCCCAGGGTCATTCCCCTCATGGAACATCTACGGCCGGTTTCTCAACGCCGACGGAACCCTCAGCGGCTCGCAGTTCCTGATTCTGAGCGGGGCAACATCGACGGCAAGCCCGCGAGTTGCTTACGTCTCAGGCAGCAGCGGCGTTTTCGGGGTTTCCTACTGCGCAAGCCCATGGGTCTACCTGAAACGGTTTAACGCCAGCGGGACGCTTCTCAGCACGACCCAAATCGCTTCGGCAACCGCAGCGCAGGGCGCCCAGGTCAACAGCATCACGTCTAACGGAACGGATCGCTTCTGCATCACGTGGCCAGGCTTCGCCGTCGGTCCGAATATCGTGCAAATCTACGCGGAACTCCGCGACTCCGCGGGCGCCTTGATCAAGGACGATACGGTCGTGGCCAGCGCCTCGGGCGTAACTGACTTGGACCGCCCCGACGTCGTCTGGAACGCGACTTCCTCGCACTGGTTCTTTTCCTACGAGTCCTACGATGGAAGCGTTTCCGGGAGCGCCCACACGGTCAAAGGAACTTCCTGGAATGCCGGGCTCACAACCAACTCGGTGACCCCGTTCACGATTTCGTCCATCATCGCGGGCGAATCCGCGACCAACTCCGCGAACACCTGGAACTCGGTGAATAACGAGTACCTGGTCGCGTGGACGAAGTCCACCGCCTCAGACGGTCTTGTGCGATTCCGTCGCGTCAGGGGCACGGACGGCGTACTCCAAGGAAGCGAAACCTCAGCTGAAACCGGGAGCAACGCGAGTTTCATGGGGGATGTCGCGTATTCGGCAACCTCCAATCGGTTTGTTGTGACCTTCCAGTACGCGGTGTGGGGAGGGGGAACGGGGGGAATCTACGGGCAGGTGATCTTGAACGACGGCACGCTGTGGCAGGGGATGTTCACGGTGAACGACGACGCGGCATTCTTGGAATACAACCCGACGCTTGGGACAAATGCCGGATCAGACGAATTTGTCGTGAACTGGACCGATGCAGCGACCGTGGGCGGAGAGCAAGACGTCTGGTACGTGCGCCTCGACATCACTCCGCCGCCGGTTCCAACCGGTCTGGCCGGTACGAGTGGTGACACTGTGGTCAATTTGTCCTGGACCGCCGTGTCCGCTCCGGATCTCTCGGGGTACAACGCTTACGCGCGAGTCGTTGGATCACCGACGTGGATCAAGAAGAACGTCTCCACCATCACCGGCACGACCTACACCGTCACGGGCTTGGTTAACGGAACAGACTACGAGTTGACCGTCGCCTCGTTGGACACGCGAGCGAACGAGTCCGCCAAGGCCACGCTGATCGTGGTGCGCCCGAAAGACCTCACTATTCCCGCGACTCCTTCGGGGCTTTCCGCCATCGGCGGCAACCACGTTGTGAACCTGAGTTGGACCGCGAACACCGAGGCGGATCTCGCCGGGTACAACGTTTACCGAAGCCTTACGTCGGGCGGGAGCTACACGAAGATCAACCTCAGTCTCATTGCCGCTCCGACCCACACCTATTCCGACACGACGGTCACCAACCGGACGCCGTACTTCTACAAGGTAACCGCCCTCGATATCTCAACGAACGAGAGCCCTCAGTCGGCTTACGTGACCGCGACTCCGACTTACCCAATCCCGACCGCCCTTACGTTCGACTCATCGACGTACAACAGCATCACCTTCCACTGGTCCTACTTCGGCTCGGGTGACTTGGTCGGATTCAAGGTCTACCGATCCGCAACCTCGGGTTCCGGTTACGCGAGTCTGACGCCGTCCCCGATCTCGCCGACTACCTTCACGGATTCCGGGCTTTCCAGCGGCACCTACTACTACGTGGTCACCGCCGTCGGGCCGCTGTCCGACGAAAGCCTTTACTCCGTCGAACTGCCCGCCTCGACGACGTCGGTACCCCCGCCGACTCTCGACTCCGCGAACACGCGAAAGACGAACGATCAGACCCCCGCCATCACGGGCACATCCACCGCGGGCTGGACGGTGACCCTTTACGAGGGCGTGACGGTACTTGGATCGGGAACGGTAGACGGCACAGGGCACTTCAACATCAGCACGACCGCGACCCTGCTGGAAGGAAGCCATGTGATTCAGGGGAAGGCGACGGTCCCGATCGCCGGGTCCCCGACGTCCGGGTACAGCTCGGGAGTCGTCGTCACGATCGACATCACGCCGCCTCCAGCGCCTACCGACGTCAATGTCACCTCCGGCGACAGTTGGATCGAAGTCCGCTGGTCGGGAGTCGAAGCATCCGACCTCCTTGGCTACAACGTCTACCGCAGGGCGACCGGGACAACACCCTGGACAAAGCTGAACGACAAGCCGCTCACGCAGACCAAGTACCTGAACAAGGGCGGTGCGAACGCGCCGGTTAACGGCAACTCGTACGAATTCAAGGTCACCGCCGTTGATGACTCGTTGACCAACTAACCACATGAACCCCAATCGTCTGCCCATCCTGGTTTTTCTCGCCGCCCTCCTCGCGATTCTCGTGGGGTGGGGCATCGTCCGATCTCGCAAGGCCGACCAGGCGGAGGCTCCGGTGCCCCAAGAGCAGATCGCGACCGGATCCAGGGCGAACCCGCCGAGTGTGCCGACTTCGTCAGAGGAGCGCCCTGCGGTGAAGTTGCATGAATCCTCGCTGGAGTCGAGGAAGGTCGCGGGCCACGCCATGGACGTCGTGACCGTGCGCTCGCAGGTCACCACCTGGCTTGAGCTGCTCGACAAGGGCGAGCTTGAGCGCGCCCGCCCACTCGAAGAATCCATCCGCAAGCACGGCTCGACCGCGAAGGAAGTCCTGAATGATTTTCTGAAGTCGGGCCGCGTCTCCGAGAATTGCCAATCATTCGTCAGGAGCACTTATGAATCTATCCCGTAGGCTGATCCCCGCTGTCACGCTCGTTCTCCTTGCCTCGGTTGCCGGGGCGCAGACCCCATCAAGGACGCCCGACGCCTCGTGGCCGAAATGGAGCCCGCGAGTCGCGACCCTCATGAGCGGAGGGATTCAGGATCAGGACCCGGGGGGGAGATTTCACGGGTGCTTCCCCGGCTACAACGCTGGCGTCGGCTGGCAGATCATCCTCACCGACAACACGCCATCGTTCCGGGGTGCCTACGGCGAGACGAACATCGGCGAGCTTGGCGAAGTCATTTACACAGAGGCCATCCCCGCTCGCGTCATCGAGTCGGCCGAACTTGTCGCGTCGCCGAACGGGACCCTTCACGTCTTTTTTACAGAAATGGTCCCGTACGTTGATATCAATTCGACCACGAAGTACTGGCTCCAACTCTTCTACACAAGCAAGGCATGGGGAACGACAAGCTGGACTACGGCGACGCAACTCAGTGTCGGGGCCAACCTGGGAAGCAATGTCTGGCGGGAAGCCGTCCGCGAGATCGCCCCGAGCGTGGCGTCGGACGGAACTCCCTACTGCTACTACGAACAGATCGAGCGCACCTACACCTGGAATCCGACGTCGCACGTCTACGAGGCCACGAAGGCCATCTCAAAGCTGTGGGCGAAGGGGTCCGGGGCCGTTTCTGAAATCGGGGGCGGAGTCGAGAACGACCTCTCCGACACGACCGCAAACCTCGGCTCGCACCTCGGGCACGGCTTGTGGAGGTGCCATCCCTACCCCATCGCTAGCACAACGCCCAGGATGTACCTCTCCACGGGCGGGAGCGCCACGCTCATTCGTACAGCCAATCTTCAGCTTGGCATGTGCGCTCTCTTCGTCACCTCGACGGGAACCGACCATATCGCCTGGATCGAAGACGACGCCGGAACTCCGAAAGTGAAATACTCGGCAGGCTCGGGCGGCGTCGGTAGCGCCCCATTCCTTGAGGTCGGGACAAGCGTCGGCGTCCGCGCTGACATCAACGGGAACATCCACCGGTTCTGGGTGAACGGCGGATCGACCTACCATTCGCTTTGGACGGGGAGCGCGTGGTCTAGCCCGGTCGCGATGACTGGCTCAGGGGCGCCGCTTCGCGCGATCGGATGGGACGCGCTGGACCGGTTCTACGTCTCGGACGGATATCTCGGATCGGCAACCATGAAGTACATGTGGGAGCCCGACCTCGGCTCTCAGGATCCGGCGGACATGATCGGCATCGCCCCCGGAACGGTCGCCAATCTCGCGAACGGAAACGTCTTCGCTGCGTTCGACCTTTTCGGGACGGCGGGAAACGGGCCAGTGCCGGCGATGACCGTCTACTACAACAGCCAGGCAGTCCACGACGGCAGTTTTGGCCCGGGGTGGCGTCACAACTACGACCTCTACCTTCAGTCCACGTACGGTGCCGGGTACATCCTCCACATGCCCGACGGCCGGTGCATCAGCTGCGTGAGCGACGGGAGTGGGAACTTCGTCGCGGAGGACTACTTCGGGATCAGCTTCAAGATTTACCCCGTCGTGGGTCCGGGCACAGCGACGCAGGAACTCCAGACCGTCGATGGGATGAAGTGGCGGTTCGACGTGCGCGGGAAGCCTGTGTCGATCGCCGATCGCGACGGGAATACGATGAATCTTGCCTACATCAACAACGGGACTATCCCGGGGACGGACTACACCCTGGACACGGTGACAGACGCCTACTCGCGGGTGGTGAAGTTCACGTACGACAACCGCGCGCGCGTCTCGAAGATCGAACTGAAGCTCAGTGCCTCGGTCATCTCGCAGTACGAGTTCGGTTACGACGCTGCGAACAATCGGCTCCTGAACATCCAGTACGAGAACCCCGCGGCCGTCGTGCAGCGGAAGTGGGTCTTCACCTACTACGCGCTATCCGGGACTCCGTCGCCCTTGCCCGTGGATATCACGGCCATCACCGGGATCAAGGGCCTGCTTGCCTCGATCACCACCCCGGTTGTGGCTGCGATGACTATCCCGCCGTCTCCCGCCAACCAGGATTCCTGGATCGGGTACACGGAGAAGTCCCCCGTTGGGACGGTGCCAGTCATCGCGGGCAGAGCGAACGTCGGGTGGGATCCATCGGTCGCGTACGCAGGCGCCGCAGCTTCGCGGAAGTCTCGCACAATCGCCTACACCGTCGACACCCTCTACACGATCGGGACGGTCACAAACGCCTTCAAGACCACGTACACGGATCGCCAGAGCTATGCGTGGGTCGTCTACTCGGACTACTGGCGCAGCCTGGCGCTCAAGATCGAGGATCCGGTCAATGGCTCGGGGGCTCCGACGCTCCGGGCGTTCGACACCCGGCGCAACCTGCTCGCTTTCACCGATCCAGGCAGCAAGACCGTGACGTACACGTACGTTGATGTCACGGAAGGCTTGCAGGCTTGGGTCCACGACCTCGTCAAGACGGTGAAGCTGCCGGGCGAAACGCTAGTCACGACCTACAACTATCACACGACCTGGAACGCGGTGAAGGAGATCATCCCGGTAACTGGCACCGGCGAGAAAACCACGATCGGGTTTAACGGGAGCGGCCATCCCGACTCGGTGTTGAAGCCCGGCGATGCTGTCGCGTGGACCGCGATCTGGAATAGCAACGGGTTTATGACGGAGTCCAAGGACCCGAATCTTCACAAGGTCACCTACACACCCGGCAGCTACGGATTGCCGTCGTCGATCCAAGTCGATGGTGTGGTCAACAGCTCCGGTTATCCGGTTCCTACCGCCTGCACCTGGACGGCCTTCGGCGCACCGGACACGGTAACGCCGCCACTCCAGGGGCTGACCTCTTATGCTTATGACGGGGTTCTGTCTCCGAATCAGATTACGCTGCCCTCGGACAATGGCCCCGCAGTCTACGGGTACAACAAAGACGAGAATGGGCAATTGCACACGCAAACGAGACCGGCCGTCCCGGCGACCACAATCGTGAACAACGTCCTCGGTCGAAACTTGCAGGTGATCGACGCGCTCTCTCAAACGACCAACTCGGCGTGGACGCCGAATGGCGACATGGCCAAGTTCACGAACGTCAACAACCAGGTGACCGATTTTGAGCAGGATGCGCTCGGTCGCACCACGAAGACGCTTCGGATGGTCAACGCCACTGGCAACCTGAAGCTCGTGAACGAGACACACTTCAACGCCTCCAGCCTCGTCGATTGGGTTGCCGTGTACGGCCTAACGGGGACCACGGAGGGAAACCCCCCGCGGCAGACCACGAACTACGCCTACGAGCCCACTAAGAACACGTTGACCAAAGTGACGCTGCCAGGCGGCGACACGGAGATCCACTACCAGTACGACGTGAAGCGCCAGCTCGTGTCCGAGGAGACATTCTGGAACCCCGGCACTGGAATGGCCTTCCTCAAGGGCACCGGGTACGTCTACGACACGCAGGGCAGAGCCACGAAGACGGTGCAGATGAACGCGAGTTGGTCCGGCACCGGGGAGCCGTTGGGGTTGGCCACGCAGTACCAGTTCGACCCCGCAGGCGACATGACGAAGACGATCAGCCCGCTCCTGCACGAGACCACGATGCTGTATGACGCGGCCCACCGCATGACCCAAAGCACCGACGCCACCGGGACCTACTCGCGCACCATATATGAAGGAAACCTGCTCGCGGGGACGCAGCGGCAGATTCCCGACGGTTGGGGTCTCCAGATTCCTGTCCGCAACCACTACAACGGGCTCGGGCAGGTGGACTACTCGTACGACAACATGACCGGCGACCACTTCAACAATCTCTACGACGCCTCCGGTCGCCTTACGGGGAACACCGGTCCTCTGGGGCTGAACGCCTCGATGGTGTACGACGATGGCAACCGGCTTACCCGGCAACAGGTGCAGAAGAACTCCACCACGACGCTGACTTACGACATGCGGTACGACCCGCTCGGCAATATGACGGCTCGATGGGCGCCTCCTGGATTCTCAAGCGGGCCTTCCTGGACGTACGCATACGACGAAGGCAACCGGCAGACCACCGCGAACGCGCCCATCGCCGGCCACTCGCAGACGCGTGCGTACAACGCACTCGGGAACGTCACGTTCGAGGAGGACGAAGACCACAACCTGACCTACTACTACTTCGACCTCCGGAATCGGCTCACACAGACGGTTTACCAGCACACCGGCGGGGGAACGTGGGAGACCATTGACCGGACTTACGACGGCGCGAGCAACCTGACCTCGATCAACTCGCTGGCGTCAGGCATCCACGTGGACTACGTGTACAAGCCGACCTCCAGCGATCCTCACACTCAGTGGCTCCGGAAAGTGACGTGGAAGCTTCTGGGAAGCGGCGGCCCCGCGTGGAAGGTCCTGGAGTACGACTGCGACAACGACGGCCGCCGCACCCAGACGCGCGTGAAGGACGACGGCACCACGACCAGCCGGACCCAGGATTACTACTACGACGACGCGAACCGGCTGACGCAGGTCAACAACAACTCCGTCTTCATGGCGTCGTTCCAGTACGCCTATGGATTCCTGAGAAAGACGACCTTCGGGAACGGCGGGTACGTCCGCAGGTTCTACGACAAGAAGGGGCGCCTCGACTACATGGCGCACGTCGCTCCATGGGGCCAGACGCGCTCCCTCATCGAATACAGCTACGACACCCGCGACCGGCGGACTGGCGTCTACTACTCGGACCTCGACCTCCAATCCACGTTCACTTACACGGACAACTCGTGGCTGGAGTCCGAGAGCCACATCTCCCCGACGGGTGGCCCCGCGTACACGAACCTCGAAGCGATCCGGTATGGCGGGAACGAGTCCGGCGACACAGGAATCAGCGCCATTACCTGTGGCTCGACCGTGCCCGTGATCAGCCGGAGCATCTCGTACATCTACGACCTGCGAGGCAACCGCGTCACGAAGGACGTCGCCGGCGGGACCACGGAGGACTCGGTTTACGGGTACGACATCGAAGACAAGATGTTCTCGGAGACCCGCGGTACGACGGCGATCACCTACGCCTACGCCGCTCGCGGGGACATGACCAGCAAGGTCGTCGGCGGCGTCACGACGAACTACGAAAACGACTTCCTGGGGCGGATAACGCACGCCTCATCCACCGGGGTTTTCGACTGGGGCTACGTTTATGCTCCGACCGGGGATCGGATTGAGAAGTACGACATCGGCGCCTCGGGCGCGAACGAGTGGTACCTGCCCAGTGACGGCGACACCCTCTGCGACTACACGAACAGCGGGACCGAGACTTTCACGGGCATTTACGTTTCGCCGGGACTGGACGGCCGCGTGGCTCGCCTCGATCCCTCCGGGACTCCCCAGTACTACATGAGCGACGGGCAGGGGTCGGTCCACCAGGTGACGGATTCCGCTGGAGGCATCGCCCGCAAGCTGCTCACCGACGCCTGGGGGAACAACATCGACCTCGGGCCTGGCGCTGCGCCCCCAACTGGACCGGGAGACCGCTACGGCTGGCAGGGTCGAGAAAAGGACACCGAGAGTGGATTGCAATTCTTCCGAGCAAGAAGCTATGACCCAATGACAGGACGGTTTACGAGTCGCGACCCAGTTCAGCATAAGAATCTCTATGTGTTTGCAGAAAACAGCCCTCCGAATGCAATCGATCCGAGTGGTTGCAACGACCAAGACGATTATCAAATCGAGTCCGAACTCAAAAACCGAATGTACACTGCGAAGTCGCAGTGGCAGTACGACAGTGCCAAGAATGCGATGATTCAATTTCTCATCGACTTGGAATTTGAAGAACGGGAAAGACTCTTCCCCAGGAAGGCGGTCCTTGCATCCCTCACTCAAAAGAAGGGATGGTTCTCCTCAATGCCATTCGAGACGCCCCCCTTGCCTCCCCCGCCGCAAAATCCAGATTTCGAGAAGAAATCAACCGGGGAAGATGCCGGGCTCAACAAGCTGCTCGCCCGACTTACGGACAAGAAGGACAGAATGCCCGAAGAAATGGCGAAGGGTGTTGGACCGATTTTCAGCGGAACATTTACCATCGTAGGCGCAGTTACCGGAGGAGACATTTGCATTACAGTCGGAAACCTGCTTACCCACAAGTTGGAATTAGAGGACTTGATGAGGGCGGCCCCATACCTCATGGCGTCCGTTGGGGCAATCCGTGTCGTTCTGATTAGTGAAGAGGGGAGAGTCGTTGGGCGATCGACAGAAGAGCTTCTCGAAGCGGTGGCACGCTTGGAAGGCAAGGCCCCTGAGGCAAAATTGCTTACTGCCGGAAAAAGCGCTCTCCGGTGGCATCATTTCTTTCCACAGCGTGCGGACCTGGCCTCCAAATTTGAAGCGTTGGGAGTGGATATTCACGAATTTACAGGAGCAATACCGCAGTGGCTCCATGAAGAAATTCATTCGGGTGGTCCGCGGGGTGGGAAGTGGAATGCTGCGTGGGAATCCTATTTCGCGAACGCGACTAGTCTCACGAAGGAAGGAGTATTCGGACAACTGAGCAAAATGATTCACGATTTTGAAATTGATGGGCTTTTGCGCGCGGTCGGAACCTACCCAAAATAATTGCTGGCATCAAAGAGCGCCCTTAAGCCACAATAGGGGTATTCCCATGACTACTACACACTTTGAGGTACTGCCGGGCGTCGATGAACGCAGAAGGGCTGCGATTCGCGGGGTATCGCGCTGGATTTCGCCCGGTGTTGACTGCTCAAATTGCGAAAGGCAATGGTTGGTGATAGGTCCCTCATACCCAACGCGCTCGTTGATCGGGTGTGAATACGAACCCCTGTGTCGGTCTGGGAAAAATCTTCCGTTTGCGGATTTTGATGTTGTGCGAGCCTCCCTTTCGGAGCGAACCGGTATAGAGGAAATATTGCCCGGGACGAATATTGGTCCGCTTGTAGGTGCTCTGAGTGGGGAACAGCGCGAAATTGTGTGGGTTTCTGTGTGGCAATTCCTATTCCGACGCGATGTCTGGAAGATGCTTGCGCGAGCAGGATTGCAGGGAATTGAGGTGGCTGACGCGGAACTGGTCACAGCTGACTCAACCGAGGCGCTTTCTTACTGCGAACCCGAGTTGTATCCTGGCTTTTCCGTTGCTGCTCCCCGTCTCTGCTCAACCTGTGGCTTCCGAGAACTGGCACGCCCTAGTGTTATTCGTGTTTCTAATCCACTAGGTGACGCGGAGCCCTCGATTGGTAGACTTGCGAGCAGCCCGTCCGTAATTATTGCGAATGCAGCCTTTAAGGAAATCTGCTCGAACACCGGGATTGTGGGATTTGAATTTCGGCCGATTTCTTAAGTGTAAGGCGGAAAAGGCGGATGGGGTCTACCCGCGGCAAGGGCCGGAAGCTCTTGGGCGTTGAGGGAGTGGGTGGATGGAATAGATCAGAGATCCGGCGAGTGACCCGCGGCGACTTTCCACCAGCAACGCACGGCTTTAGCTGTCACGGGTGAAGGTCCGGGCGGTTTTCTCGACGGCAAGTCCGTGTATCACGTGTGGGTGAGGGCAGGCGGTACCAAGGGAGAGTGACGGAGGCGGTTGGGACCCGGTTCCTATCCAAGCGGGCGGGCAGCAGAGCACCATCCTCGCAGAAAAGGTAATTACGACGTCGCGGGCGACTAGGTCCGAATGCTGGCGCGAATGGCGATGGCCTCCACGATGAAGAAGGTGGTGTGGCGGCCAACTGGCGAACGACAGGGGAGCGGCGGAACGGTCGGGGGAAGCTCCGGATCGCTCTTTTTCACAAGCGCTCGCGGCGACATATCGCTGATGTCGGCAGTACTGCGGCGGGCCTCTAGGACGAGCGACGTTGCGCCCGCACGCGGCGTCCGGGGAGCGGGCGGGGAAGAGGTCGGCGGTCGTCGCCGTAGGAAGTGCCGCGATTTCGGCGTGGGACACGACCCTGCGATCGTCGAGCGCCACCACGACCAATCTGGGTACTGCTTTCGGCGCTCTCGTCTGGAGTGCCTCCCGACCGCGTTAAAGATGGCAACCAAGAAAGGCGAGGTGTGTTGGGGGAGGCGGGGGTCCTCCCGGCGCGGTCATTGCGGCGGACTGGAAAGCTGCCCGGCGAGGTGGGGCTCAGGCATAGCCAATTTTCTGGATCAGGGTAGGGAGGGAACCCCCCGCCTCGCCGAGCGGGTCAGATTTACGGATCGGCTCGATTCGGTCCAGAGGAACCGGCCTGCTGCTTGCCCGGGGAGGCTGCGGCGTCCATGACGAGCCCGGCGCTTACCTTCGGGCTGCCTGCCCCAAAGTGTCGAGAGGTGACTGGCGGCTGGAGGGGAAACGGTGGAGGAACGGGACGGAGGGTGGCCCATCGAACCCGGCTAGGCGCGGCCCAACATGACCCGATCATGGGTGGCCCAATGAACCCGGATACGCCTGACCCAACATGCCCGGCTCCAGGTGGCCCCGTATGGGGCGGCTAGGGACAGTAGCGACGTCGCTACTCATTTTGAAATCCACCGCGGCACCGCTACTCGCTCTCAGTTCCCACCGCGAAATAGGAGTCTAGTCGCAAGGTCAGGTCGCTGTGGTCGATGTACTCCACCCCCTGATTCAAGCCACCCTCAATCTTCTGGAGGCTCACGACGGGATCGGCTGGAGGCTGGTAGTTGATTCCCTGGCTCATGTTCATCTGGCGACTTGAAGAGTGGATCAGGGCTGGAAATCCCCTCACAGGTCCGACGACATCGGGCATTTTAGTCTACTCCCCGATCTCCACCCGCGTCGCCACGGTCACCCGGACCAGCCTGAAGACCTTGAGCTTCCCGACGCTCGTCCCGCCGGCGAGAAGCTGGTCCACCACCGCCTGGAGCCGCGCGTGGGAGCGGACAGTCCGGGAGTTCCGGCCGACGGTGATCATGTACCCGGCTCCGCTCGACTCGCGGGCCACGGCGCGTTTGGCGTATTTCGTCCCCGGCTTCGGCCCTGGCTTCTTTCCGCGACGTTTCACCACCGTCTTCGCGGGCTTCGCGAGGTCAGGCCGGATCGACCGCACTACCGCCGATAGCTGCGGCACGAACAGCCCCTTGCCGAACTGCTTCTTCACCGCCTTGTTGATCGCGCGGAACTTCACCTTCGCGGACTCGGTGATGTCCTTCAGGTGCTTCGTGAGGAAGGACTTTACTTTGTCCATGTCGAGCTTGTCGGTGGGCATCGGGGGCTCCTTTATGTTCCGTTGGCGCCTAACTCAGGGCATCCGGTCGGAAGCTTACTGCCATCGGGAGGCTCCGACGAGTCTTTGGACCACACAGTGCGTGAAATCCCTGGGGACGCTTCTAGAATCACGGCAATGCCTAAAGAAAGCCGCTCACTTCTGGGGAGAGCCCGGATGGGGAAGAAACGATCGAGCCGCTTGACGGATGAAGAGGTAGGTTGGGCGCTTGGCTCTGTAGTTTGGGAGGCCCTGGTTCTCAGCGACTCTACGCTCATGGTGTTGGACGCAGATCCAAAGGGGGATGATTCGCGCAAACGCATTGCCCGAGACGCGATCTACCTCAAGACCCGAACCTTGATTGAGTTCTTCAATGAACAACCCAGTGGCGGTCGCATGAGATATGGTCAAGAGTTGTGGATCGATCGGCTGATTACGCGGGTACCTTGATGCCGTCCTTGAACTTCTTTCCCTCAATGAGTTCTTTCAGCAGTTCCGAGCCGTTGAGCACTCTCCAGCGAGCTTCCGCGGACTTGGC
>JAIOPR010000140.1 GCA_021413805.1 Planctomycetota bacterium | reverse complement strand
TTTCTTGAAGAACGCCGTCGGGAAGACCCAGTTCATCAGGCGCAGGCCGTTCCGGCCGAACGGCGCTTCGGCGGTCTGGCCCGGCGCGGCGCTGTAGCCGTCCAGGGAGATGGCGAACGCGCGGACCACGAGCTTAGGCATTGAATTCTCCGGTCAGGTCGGCGGGGCTTTCGAGGTGGAAGTGCTCTTCGAACGGCCACTCTACGCCTCGGGACGGATGCACATCCAGCGAACGGGTGCTTCGGCGCGCAGATTGCGCCGCGCGGCATTCAGAACCTGCCGATCACGGAGGCCACGACGTAGTACACCAGCGGTGCCAACACCATTCCCAACAGGATCAGCAACATGAGCCGGTAAGCGCCCTTGCTCATCCACGACGGCCTGGACGGTGGAAACTGTGGTTCGAACTCGGGCATGACGGACTCAGCCGGTTTTTCAGACTCGTGGAATTTCGGGTTCGAGTTCATGACGGATCTCCTTTCCTGAATTGGCCCTGCGGCTTACTGGACAGGGGATCCATACCTCAATTCCCATGCCGTGGCTGGGGTGCGCTCGTTCACGCGGGATGGACCTCTCGCGTGCAGTCGGGGCCGGGGCTCGTGCGGAATGGCGCGGGCTCAGTCGAGGATCTCGGCCTTCTTGATGAAGTCGAGCTTCGGGAAGTCGGCCTGCAGGTAGGGATTTCCCTGGGCCTCCAGGCGCTCCTGGTCGGGGCCACTCCCGCCCGGCGCACCTTCGCCGTATCCCGAGTAGAGCTTGCCCACGACGTCCATCCCCTCGGTGACTTCGCCGAAGGGAGCGAATCCCTGCCGGTCCAGCCGCGCGTTGCCGTTGCTGAAATTGATGAACACCTGCGTCGTGCGCGTCCCGGGTCCGGACGTCGCGAACGTGATCCTTCCGCGCGTGTTCGTCTCCCTGACCGGATCGTCCGGGATGTTCGCGTCCTTCCAGAGCGCCGACTCCGCGGGGTCGGCGGCGATCCCGAACTGGCACATGAAGCCCTTGATGACCCGGAAGAAGCGCGCTTCCTCGAAAAAGCGGCCGCGGACCAGGTTGTAGAAGCGGTCCGCGCCCAGCGGCGCCCAGGCGCGCACCACCGTGATCGTGAAGTCTCCCTGGGACGTGGTGAAGCGGGCCTTGAATCGCTCGGGCGCCGTGGTCTTCATCTCGGGGGCATCCGGGCGCACCAGGGGACGGTCGCCCGGGCGGACGTACGGCGGCGGGGGGGCGGAGTGGCCGCAGCCGAACGGGAAGAGCAGGAGGAGCAGCGCGAGTCGTTTCATCGAGGTGCCTCAGGGATACGGCATCGCGTGGGCGATGTCAATCGTGCTGCTCCGGCACCCCACCCGCGGTCAAGGGATCGCGAATGAGGCTTCTGCGGCCCAAGGGCCGCCCACGCGCGCCGTGTCCACGCCCTGGACGCTCCAGTAGTACGTCCCGGTCGGGAGAGTGATTTGTGCGGTCGTTCCTTGCTTGGAAGGCCACGGGATGCGGCGGTAGCCGGTCGAAGCATCGGCCATGGAAGGGAACTTGCTCGACCCGCCGGGAGTCGTGCCGATGCGGAGGTTGTAGCCCAGTGCTGCGGCGGGCGTGTGGTCGTCGGCTGGCGCAGTCCAGGAGAGGGTGACCGTGAAGGTGCCTGACTTGGCCAGGCCTGTGGGGGCCGAGGGACCTGCGTTCGGCGTGGCCAGGTTGTTCCGGTAGATCTGCGAGAAATTCGTGGTGCCGTCGGTTCCGGTCAGTGCGAGATCGAGGTCGCCATCGTTGTCGTAGTCGCCCCAGGCAATACAACTCATGGAGACGTCCGTCAGCCCCGCAGCGATGTCGGTGAACACCCCCCCGGTGTTTCGATAGACCCTCGCGACAGACCCGAGGGGGCTGTTGAATCCCGTCAGGGCAAGGTCGAGGTCGCCATCGTTGTCGTAGTCGCCCCAGGCCAGCGTGCAGTAATCGACGCCCGGCAGCCCGGCGGCGACGTCGGTAAACGCACCCGCGGTGTTCTTGTAGATCCGTGTGAGCTCCCCGCTGCCGTCGAATCCTGCCAGCGCGAGATCGAGGTCCCCGTCGTTGTCGTAGTCGCCCCACGCCAGGGAGCCGAGGAGCACGCCCGGCAACCCCGCCGCGATGTCGGTGAAGAAGCCACCCGAGTTCTGGTAAATCCGCGTGATATAAACGCCTGTTCCGTTCTGCCCTGCAATGGCGAGATCGAGGTCGCCGTCCTTGTCGTAGTCGCCCCAGGCAAGGCAGCTTGCTTCGGTCCCGGCCAGCCCCGCGATGATGTCCGTGAACACACCCCCGGTGTTCTTGTAGATCTTCGAGACCGGCCCGCTGCCGGTGAATCCCGACAGCGCGAGATCGAGGTCGCCATCGTTGTCGTAGTCGCCCCAGGCCAGGGAGCCCTGGTGGACCGGCGTCAGCGGCGCGCCGATGTCGGTGAAAACGCCCCCCGTGTTCTGGTAGATCCGTGAGATTCGCCCGGGCCAGAGGTATCCGCACAGGGCGAGATCGAGGTCCCCATCGTTGTCGTAGTCTCCCCAGGCCACGGAGCCGTAGGAGACACCCGTCAGCCCCGCGGCGATGTCCGTGAAGACACCCCCGTCGTTCCGATAGATCCGTGAGATCCCCACGCTGCCGTCGTATCCCGTCATCGCGAAGTCAAGGTCGCCATCGTTGTCGTAGTCGCCCCAGGCCAGGGATTCCTGCACGGTGTACCTCACGCCCGGGAGCCCCGCCCCGATGTCTTCGAAGAGCTCATGGATGCTGAAATCCGCGTCCGAAGTGTCCGTCAGGGTTTCCGCCGTCTCCGAGATCCGGATTCTGACGGTCGAGGAGAGGATCGAAGGGACCGTGATCGTCTCCGACCCGTCGTTCGCCGTCCCCAGGGCCAGCGGCAACCACGTCACGCCGTCGGTCGCGTACTCAATGTTCACGGTTCCGGCGACTCCCCCCGACACCCAGGTCACCGGCGCAGGATTGCCCTTGGGCCAGATTTCTCCGCCATTCGGGCTCACGACCAGGATTCCCACGATGGCGAAGTCGGCATCCGAAGCGTCGTTGATCCCGCTCGCGGTCTCGGTGACGCGGACCCGCGCTGTCGCGCTGGGCGTCGAAGGGACCGTGACGGACTCACTTCCGTCGTTGGCGGTCCCCATCGCCAGCGGACTCCAGGTCGAGCCGTCTGTCGTGAGCTCGATATTCACGGCGCCGGTAAGGCCGACCGACATCCAGGTCACGGAGCCCGTTCCCCCGGTCACCCAGGTCTCGCCTCCGTTGGGGCTCGTCAGGACGATTTGGGCCACCGCGAAGTCCGCGTCCGATGTATCGCTGGCACCACTGGCTGTTTCCGTCACGCGGACCCGCGCCGTCGCAGACGGCAGGGCCGGTGCCGTGACCGCTTCGCTCCCGTCGTTTGCCGTCCCTGCGGCCAGCACCGTCCACGTCACGCCGTCCAGGGTGATCTTGATGTCCACGGGGCTGCTTCCGTCACCCGCACTCCACGTCACCACCTCCGGACCCCCGGCCGTCCATGTCTCTCCCCCGTTCGGGCTCGTCACGACCGGAGACGGCGGCGGCGGAGGTGGTGGTGGCGGAGGTGGCGACGGCGGGGGCGACGATTTCTTGCCGGACCCTCCCCCCGAGGACGATCCTCCCCCACCTCCCCCGTGCTTGCAGCCGGTGACGAGAAACGCCACGGCCAGGACGAGAATCATGCACGCGGACGCGAAACGGTTCATAGCGAGTACCTCAAGAATCGTGGCGGCAGACCAGTGGCGTCCCGCGTTCTCTCCCAAGCGCGGGCGGCGCGATGCTATCACGAAGGCCGGCTCCTCAGGGAGCGCGAATCGATGGGGCAGGCCTCAAGTTGGTCCCTTCGCCGGCGCGTCACCGAGAGCATGACCGGCCGGCGGTTTACCGCTTCCTTGAGTTCATCCCACTCACCGCCCCGCGCCTTCCGCTCGAGGTCTACGAGGGAATACTTGTTATCGTGTGCGAGCACTTTCGTCGGCTCCCAGCGGGCTCACGGCGAAAACGAGCGAGCCGGCAATGCATGGTGCGTTTCCAGATTCCCACTACTCGGGGCGATCGCATGCGCGCAAGGCTCGTGACGGCCGTCTTTCTCATGGCGGTCGATGTTCTCCTCGCACCCGCCCAGGAACCTTCCGCGCTTCCCGAAGGTGCCGTCCGGCTGCTCGGCTCGCCCTGCGGCTCGCATCCCGGGAGGATCGTGGACATCGCGTTTGCGCAGCAGGGCAAGCTGGTCGTGTCTCTCGACGACGGGGGCGGGCTGCGGATCTGGGAAGTGCCGTCTCTCGCGCCCCGGAGTGCGGTCGATCTGAAAACGTCCGGTGTTTTTCTTTCGGTGAATGCCGACGGCACACTCGTCGCCGTGGGGCAGGGAAATGGAGTTTTCCTGTTCACGATCCCCGATGGCAAGGCGGCGGGGCGTTTCTACGGCCCGTCTCCGGACCTCATCGCGGGGGCCTTCTCGCCGTCGGGAAAGCGCTTCGCCGCGTTGGGTCAGGTCCGCGGGCTGAACGTCTGGGACGTTTCGACGAGGACGTTTACCGTGGGGTACGACAAGGTGTTTCAGAGCAGCCCTGATTCCGGGCTCCTGTGGCAGGGCGAAGATCGAATCGTGGCCTGGAACGACGATGGCATGGCGGGGGTGTACGACGCTGCGGACCTGAATCGCGTTCTGGAATTCAGCATGAGAACCAGGAACATCGACGGGTGCACACTTTCCCCGGACGGCAAGAAGCTCGCGGTTGCGACGCATCGCCAGGGGGTCCGCTGCTGGGATCTCGAAACCGGGAAGGAATGCGAAGCGCTTGTCCCCGACACCGAACTCGTCGCTTCCGGCATCGCCTGGAGCGCCGACGGAAAACGGCTGGCCTGGACCAACGACAACGACAAGCTTTGCACGCGCCTCCTTGCGGACCCGGAGACCGTCCTCAATACGCGGGTTCTCTCCCGTGGCCGCGCGGTTTTCTCGCCCCAGGGCGACTGGATCGCCACCCGCGACGCCGCTTCCCGCCTCACGCTTTTTGCCGCCGATACCCTGAAGCGCTCGACTGCGATCGACGGGCACCACGGAAACGTGAGCGGCCTTCAGTTCGACGCGGCCGGTGAGATGCTCTGGAGCGCAGCGGCCGACGGCGTGGTGCGGTCGTGGGACCTGGCGACAGGCGCTTCCCGCGAAGTCGTGCATGCCGGCGGGTCAATCATCGCGTTCGATCGGGCCGAGGGCGGCTCGCGAATTCTGACCTGCACGAACGAGGGAAAGCTGGCAGTCTGGGACGGATCGACGGGCGAGCGTCTCCGGATGGGCCTGGAGCAGTTCAGGGAGCCCTGGTCTGCGACTTCCGCGCAGGGGGCCGGGAAAGTGTTTCTGCTCGAATTTCACGGTCACGGTGAAATCTGGGATGCGGGCCTTTCCGGGCCGGTGTGCTCGTTCGAGACGCCGCACGAGAATTCACCTTTGCATCTCGCCCTGAGCGACGACGGACGACTGCTGGCCATCGGGCCCGGTCCCGAGATCGACGTCATCGATACGAAGACCGGGGGCAAACGAGCCACGGTCACCGTCGGGCCGGGGCAGGTCTGGAGCGTCGCTGTTTCCCCGGACCTCTCCCTGGTCGCCTGCTCCGAGGGCAACGCCAGGACCTATATGGTCGAGCTCGCGAGCGGTGATGCATTTCGCGTGCGCGAGCACGATGGATTCATCGCTTCCTTTGTCGAGTTCGCGCCGGGAAACCGTCTGGTTCTGGCTTCCGAACGCGAACTTCTTACCCTGAGCCTCGATACGTTCGAGGACCTCGGGCCGAAGCGGCCGCTGCCGGGAGTCACGACTTCGCTGGCCGTTTCGCCCGATGGTCGCTTCGTCGCCACCGGCTTCTCCGACGGAACGATCGTCACGTGGAATCTTCCCGCGTTGCCAGCCCCCGCCGGCCCCGCCCCGGACGCCGCACAGATCTGGAGTTCGCTATCGGGAGACGCCAGGGCGGCCTGCGACGCCATCGCGGCCTGCGCCTCCGCCGGACCCGACGTGGTGAAGGCGCTCGCCGCCGGACTGACCGACGCTCTGCCGGTTCCCGGGACGGTCGGCGCCCTGGTGGAGCGCTTCGCATCCACCGACGAATCAACCCGGGAGGACGCCGAAAAGGCTCTCCGCGAGATCGGGCTCGTCGCGGAACCGGCGCTTCAGGCCGCACTCAAGAACGCCGCGATCGAAACTCGCCCCCGTCTCCAGGCGCTCCTGGCGACGCTGCAGCTGCCGCCGCTTCATGACCCGGCCCTGGTGCGCCGATCGAGAGCCCTGCGTGCGCTGGAGAGATGCGGGACGGACGAAGCGAAAGCCGCGCTGCGGTCGCTCGCGTCGAATGCGCCGTATGTTCGGGAACGGATGGATGCTGAAGCAGCCGTGAAGCGATTAGAGGGCAAGTGATCGGGTGCCATGAGGGCGCCGAGAAGCAGCACTCTGAGCGTGACTGGTTTTCCGGGGATTGAACCATTGAGACATCGACCCGGAGGAACGCAGCGGTTGAATCCGGGCCGCGCTCCGTACAATCAGGCTCCATGTCGCGCCGTTACCTGACCTTCTTCATCGTCCTGGCGCTCGCCCTCCTCGTGGCAATCCTCGCGCGGCAACGGAGCACTTCGGCACGGCCGCCGGCTCCGGCGGCAAGCCGGTCTGCGACGCCCACCGAGGGGGCGGGCGAGCCTGCGGCCGACTCTTCGGACCGCACCGCGGGCGCCGGGATTCGGAACCCGGAGCGCGTCGTCCGGACGGCCAAGGCCCGGGTGACGGCCGTGGTGACCACGCGCGGGGGAGACGCCGTGGCCGGGGTCCGCGTCCAGCTGGTGACGGAGGAGGACGACGCGGACGGGAAGCTGACCCAGGAAGCCCGGACCGACAAGGCGGGATTGGCCGTCTTCGAACCGGTCCCCGTGCCGGGAAATGCGAGCCTCGAAGCCTGGGACCTTGACGCCGGTGCCGGGTACGCCTCCACAAGCCTGAAGACCGAAGGCGACGTGCGCGTGGAGGTCGAACTCGAGCCGACGATGACGGTGCGCGGACGAGTGACGGAAGCGGCGACCGGCGCCCCGA
>JAIOPR010000139.1 GCA_021413805.1 Planctomycetota bacterium | reverse complement strand
ACTTCCCGTAACCGGGACCGGCCGCGCCGTTTAGGATTTCCCGACGGGGTCTCACTGCTTTTCGAGCAGGACCCTGACCTCGAGCTTGTGGATGGTGATCTTGGCGCCATGCGGGAGCCGGAAGCAGAAACCGCCGGCGCGCGCGCCGCTCGGGGCGCATCGAAACGGGCGGGCCACTTTGCCGCCGACCGAAGCCCGGCATTTCGAGCCGTAGATCGTGAACTCAAACGTGACGCGCTCTCCGACCTTGAATCCTCCCTGCGAGAGCACCGCGACCGCGTCATGGGTCGCCGCCGGCGTGGTCGAGGCCGTGATCCGCTGGAGAAGCTGGAACGCCGCATCCGTGTGCACCGTGGCCTCCATGCGGATCGTGTAGTCCTGCCACTCAACCTGTTCGTTCAGCCACACCAACCCTGGGGCTTCGCTCAAATTCGCGAGCGTCCGCGCGCCGTCCTGCTTTTCCACCTTGATCCCGTCATCGGACTTCCACGGTGTCTTTTCGTCGAGCATGTCCCGCCACGGAAGCGCTTCAGGCCACTTGGTTTCGAAATACATCTTCCCGATCGCCTCCTCGGCGTCCCGCGAGAGCGCCTGCGCATCGGCGGGATGGAATTGCTCGGGCGGCAAGGCGGCCGAAACGGAGGTTGCGAGCCTGAGACTCATCCCGATCTTCGCCCAGTCCGGCGTCGCCGCGGCTTTCAGCTCCCCGGATTCCTGCACCAGGTCTTTCAGGAGGTGAAGGGTGAGCTCGAACCACTCTTCCTGCCGCTTCCCGACCCAGGTGACCGACCGCACCTCCGCGAGCGCTTTCGACCAGCGCGCCGAGGCCTTGCCCGCGTCCTTGTCCTGCTGGAAGTCCGCTTGGGCGGTGCGGAGTTGTTGAAGCGAGTCCAGGATAGCCTCGACGTCCCGACGGCGCCGGGCGATGAGTTTTTTCAGGTCCTCGATCTCGGCCTTGGGAGTGTCCTCGGAGACTTCCATCACGGCCTTCAGCGCGGCGTCGAGCTTGTCCAGCGCTTCGGGTTCCTCGCGGAAGACTCGCTCCAGCTCCTGTTTCGCGGTCTTGTAAGAGGGCGGAGCCGATTGTGCGGCGCACGGCAGGGCCAGGGCGGCGACGAAGAGCAGGGGGGCGATTCGCATGGTGGGCATGGTAACGGCTGAGCGTTGGGGAGGTTCAGGCGGGTTGCCCGCGAAATCGTATGATCCTGCGCATGAGCCTTCGCCGCCTCCACGCTCTTTTCGCTGCGTTCCTGCTGGCCTCGTGCACGGCACCCGAGACATTCCGTTTCGAGCGTCCCGCCGTGGACGCCTGGACGGCGCTTCCGCTGCGTCTTGAAAGCGGTCGGCCTCATGTCGATGTCGAGGTGAACGGCAAACGTTTCCCCGTGCTGTTCGACCTCGGCGCAGGTGGAACGGTTTGGCTCGACCCTGACGTCGCCAAAGCGGCCGGGGCACGATTCACGGGCGAATCATCCACCTGGCTCGATGCGTTCGGCATAGAGCAATCCTCCCGGCGTTACGTGCTCGACGCGGTCCGGGCCGGCGACTTCGTGCTCCGGGACCTCGAGGGCCGCGAACTCCCACCCGTGCCGGAGCCGCTCGGCGGGATCCTCGGCTGGCGCCTATTGCAGCGCTTTCGCGTTCTCATCGACTTCCCGGGCCGCCGCGTTGTCCTCGCCACCGGGGGAGCCCTTCCGCCCGACGTTCACCCGGAGCTCTGGACTCGCGTCCCTTTCCGGGCGACCTCCAGCGGTATCGTGACCGACGCCGTCGCCGACGGCCTCCCGCTCGAACTCGTCTGGGACACCGGCGCGACCCGCTCGATCCTCAAGCCTGGCCGCGTTGACCCGGAACGGTGCGGCAAAGAGGCTTTCCCGACCTTCTATGCGGAAACTCTCCGCCTCGCCGGCCATGACTTCGGCCCGCTCGCCTTCGTGGTCCTCGACATCCAGGAGCCTCCCGGCGATGGACTCGTCGGGCAGCCGTTCTTCGAAGCGCACCGCGTCCTGATCGACTGGGAATCGCGCGAGCTCTCGATTGAGCACCCCGCGCGCTAACGCCCCTTCACCGCCCCCTCGATGAACTCCGCCACCGCCGCGCGAAGCTCTTTCGACCCCGTTTCCGCGATGTCGTTGTGCCGGCTGTTCAGTTCGTAGAGCTTTTTCGGGCCCGGGGCGGCGTCGAAGACCGCTTTGCCCTGCTTGAAGGGCACGATCTCGTCGCGCGTGCCGTGCGCCACGACGGCCGCGATGGCCTTAAGGGTGCTGAAGGGCGCTTCCAGCACGACGCATGCGGGCGGCTCGGCGACGGCGAGTTCGAGGGCGACGGCGCAGCCGAGTGACTCGGCCTGGTAGACGATCTTCTTTCCCTCGACGTCGGGGCGGGAGCGGAGCCAGGCGAGGGCGGCCCGGGCGTCAAGGTAGAGCCCGGGCTCGTCCGGGGAGCCTCCGCTGTCGCCGTAGCCGCGGTAACCGAGGAGGAGCAGACCCCATCCGTGCTCCTTGCAGTCGAACAGGCGGTCGCTTCGGTGCGCGAGGTTCCCCGCATTGCCCTGGAAGAACACGATCGTCGGCCGCCCCGGCTTAGGGGGAAGCCACCAGGAGACGAGCTTGACGCCGTCCGCCGCGTTGAACGTGACGACCTCGACCTCGGGGACCTGGGATCGCGGGGGCTGCGGGAGATGGCGCTCGGGATAGAAGAGGAGTTTGTTCTGGAGGAGGTAGAACAAGAGGAGGATCACGAAGATGGAGGAGGCCAGCGTGATCGCCGCGGTCCGCGCGATGCGAACCCAGGGTCGGCGTGGCTTGGCCAGATTGTCCGTCACGGCCGCATTGTAGCGGTTCTGCATTGACCGGGGCGCTTCCCGGGCGGGAGACTGACGCCGATGTACAACATTCCGCAGTCGAAAACGCCGGGCAAGCCCTCGCTGAAAGTGCTCGGTTGCGGCGCGGTCGGCGTCTTCCTGCTCCTTCTCATGGCGCGCTCGTGCGCCATTTCCCGGCACTCCCCGTTGCTGGACGCCCACGACGACGGGCGCAACGACATCCGGATGAAAGCCCGTGAGCTCGCCTTCGATCCCGACCGCTGCGTCGCCTTCGTCCGTGAATCCGTGCGCCTCGATTCGTACTCCGGATTCCTCCGCGGGCCCACCGCGACCTTGTGGGCCGCTTCGGGAAGCGACGCCGACCGGGCGTGGCTCTGCCAGGCGCTTCTCCAGGAGTGCGGCGTCCCGGTCGTGCTCACGGGGGGGAGTGCGTGGGGGGTGAAGGGCGAGGTGAAGCGCGGGAAGCCTATCTCGGTGGCGTTTGGCGCCGGCGGGGGCGCGGCCGGAGCGCCGGCAGCGTGGCCGGGAGGAGCGGACATCCACAGGATCCGGTTCCGGCTGGGAAGCGGAACCGACGGGATCGAAAGCGAATGGGCCGTCGCCGACCTCCTGTATGGCCGTCCGGACGCGCCGGCGAAGGAGGGCCCGGGGACGTTCCAGTCAGGGCAGGTCGTCCTCTCCTGCGACGCGGCCGGCGAAACGATCGGTTTCGCCCGGGTGCTCGCCGACGGAAGTCGCGCTCCGTATGGAAACCGCCTGAAGGTGGCGGGGAGGGAGCGGCTCGATCTCACCATCCAGACCTCGTCGAAGACCGGGCCGGCCGTTTCGCGGACCCGTGAGATTTTCACGCGGGAGTTCGCCGGCTCCCCGGCCCGCTTCCATGCCGAAAACGTCACTTCCATTTTCGTCACCGCCGGCTGGGTCCCGGAATACGCCCGCGCGCGGCAGATCGCCGACACCCGGAACTGGAAGGACCGCGTCGCCGCGCTTCATCGCCGCGTCGCCTTCTCGTTCCTCGCCCGGAGCGACGAGTACGCGCTGAAACTGGCCGCCGGGCTAGGCGTGACGGCGACGTTCGATGCGCCGCGCGTCACGATCGTCTCGAGCGAGCGCGACGACGACCGTGTCGTGGTCTCCCTCGACCTCCGCATGAACGGCCATCGCGTCGATGCCGCCGCCGACGCGCGCTTCGCTTTCAATTCCGCCCGAAGCCTCTACGACGGCGCACTCGAGTCCCAGGCGCTGGCGGAAGCGACCGGCGCGGCCGCGACCTCGGCCCACGACCTGTTCGCGAATGCGTTCAGCGGGGAAGGGGCGACGCTGGCGGAGCGCACCGGCCGGCTCGAATCCGCCCTGGGCCGGCTGCTGGCCGAGGGTCCGGCGGGGAGCTCGCTGGTCATCAGCACTCAAGCCGGAAGGCCCGGCGTTTCGGTCACGAAGAGCGCCGACGGCCTCCACGCCGGGAGTATCCGCATTCCCGATTCCTCCGCCGTCCCGCAGGGAGCGCTCGAAATCGCCGCGCTCCTTTCCGGCTTGCCTTCCGACGCCATGACGCTCCGGTATTTCGATAACGTTCCCGACCGCTGGTACAAGAACGCGCGGCTCTTCTATCTCTACGGCGCCGAAAGCCGGCTCGAGTTCGAAAAGCAGTACACGGCCTTCGAGCCCGCGCTGGAGATTTCCTCCACCGACTACTACGACGAACTCACGGACAAATGGCTCGATAAGCCCAACCGCGGGACGTCCTACGTCGCGCACGAAGACCTCGAAAACGCGGACACGTTCACGACCTGGCACATGCACCACACGCCGGACCCGTGCGGTTACACCTGCGACATGATCAGCCGCAAGGCGTACCGCGAACTGATGAAGAACGGAAGCGCGGTCCTGAACGTGATCGGCACGAAAGACGAGCGCCTCGCGCCGATGCGGTTCTTCGTCGTCCGGCGCTTCACCATCACCCTCTCCGTCAACGGGACGCCCGGCGAGTTCAAGGTGTTCGAGATCACCGGCGCCTACGAATCCACGAAGCCGAAAGCGCCCGGGAAGGCCCGCTATCTCCCGGACCTCAAGGACGCCGCCGGCCTCTCGGTCAATTACCACATTGTGCTCGACGATCCGGATTACCCGTTCTTCGTCCCCAGCAACGGATTCGTGCAGACCTCGGTCACCGGGCGCGTCACCGACGCCGAAACCGGGCAAGGCATCGACCGTGCCACCGTGACCATCGTCCAGCCCGGCAGCTCCGCCGCTTCCTGGCCCGGCGGCTCCGTCAACATCCCCCTGTTCCGGTTGCCGTTCGCAGAATTCGACGTCCGGGTCGAAGCGGACGGCTACGAGCCGCTGGCGACCCGGATCGATTTCCGCGACACCACGGTCTTTCCGCTGAAACTGGCGCTCAAGCCGCTGAACCACGAGGACCCGTTCGCGTTCGTGACGAAGGAAACGATCGGGACACTGGGCGGGCTCGCGCTGGAAGATCACTCGAAGGCGCTGATCCGCGCGGCGATCGCCGAGCGGCCGGGGCTCGTCGCGGTCGTGCCGCGCTTTGCCGTGGCAGGCGACGCCGGGCCGGTGGACGCGTGGCTCGAGGTTGACCCCGCAACCGGCGAAATCTACGGCCGGCTCCAGGACGGCCTGTACGGCGCTTCAAGCGGCGCCGGCTGGAACGTCAGCAACGTCCAGAAACCCTTCCAGGCGCAGCGCAAAGCCATCACCTACTTCTACGGCCGCATCGCGAGCTGGTACCTGTTCGCGGCCGGCGCGCTGGATTCGGTGCAGAAGGTGATCGACAAACCGAAGCTGACGACGAAGGACATGCACCGAAATGCGATCAGGGCGGCGCGCGAGATGGCGAAGATGTACGACGCGTGGGTGCTGAAGGTGCCGGGGAACCCCGTCACGGACCCGTCGTTCCTGAAGGGGCTGAAGGACGGTTTGGACTGGGCCGAGAAGTTCTACGGCGAAGCCTGGAAGCCCTAGGCCGTTCAACCCCCGACCCCGAACTCCCGACTCCGAACTGACAGTCCCGCGCGAAAAACCGCTCGTCCAATTTCTCTACACCGGTGAAGTCCCGACGATGTTGTTCTTCTCGTCGAGCTTCACGACCTTCGGCTTGAATCCCTTCGCCTCCTCGGGCGTGAAGAGCCCGAAGATCATGCCGATGATCCTGTCGCCCGGCAGCCCGTAGTGCGCCGTGCCGCCCTGCAGGCTGATCGTTTTCGATCCGCGGGGCGCCGGGATCACGTAGGTTTCGAAACGTTTTCCGCTCGTGATGTTGCCGACGAGGATGCGTTCGAACGGCAGGATGCCGGCGGCGTCCATGAAATCCTCGTCGATCGCGATCGAACCCTCGTAGTTGGGGTTCTGCGCCGTGATCGTGGCGCGGCTGAGCTTGGCGCGGCAGAGGGTGTGGAGCATCTAGCGGGACGTCCTTACGGGGGTTTTGCGGCGGACGCGCGGCGGCCTCTTGCTCAGCGCCAGCGGCGAGAACCCGCTCGCGTCGAGCCCGGTCTGGCGCGCCCCGTATCGGGCCGGGGCAGCATCCGCCCGGCCCGCCACGACGACCGGTTTGGCCAGCCGTTTGGCCAGCTCCGTGTCGGCGACATAGGCGTCTTTGAGGATGGCGCTGAAGCGGTCGGTGGTCGCCGACGTGTCGATCAGGCTGAACTGATCGGCGAT
>JAIOPR010000138.1 GCA_021413805.1 Planctomycetota bacterium | reverse complement strand
GATTGCGAACGGGAATGTCGGTGGGACAGGCGGGCTCGGCGGAAGTGGCAAGGCCGGTGGCGCGGGCGGGGCAGTTTCAGGTGCGTGCGCGCATCGGTTTTTCACGATGGGGCTATTTCGCCCTTCGAGCCTGTCGCTCATTCAGGGTGGGACGGGCGGCGGAGGCGGCGGGAGCGATAACGGCAACACGGCAGGCGGAGGTGGCGGTGGAGGAGGAGGCGTTGTTTGTGTCTACGCTCGCACAATCAATCGGGGAGGTTCCACGGCCGCGAAAGCTGTTTCAGCACCAGGAGGAAATGGCGGAACCGGTGGTTTCCTGGCTGCGGGCATTCCGCAAGGCGGTGGGGGCGGCGGGGGTAGCGGGGGTTGGGTGTTCCTCGTTTATGAGTCCTTGACGGGCTCCACCTCGACGAATTCCGTGGCCGCTCCCGGCGGAACGGGCGGGACGGGTGGTGGCGACGGCATCAACGGAACGGCCGGAGATGGTGGCAATGGTGGAAGCGGTGGCCGCGTCACGCTGGTTGATCTTGGCGCTGGAACCATCCTCGACACACTGGGAAGTACGGGCACCGCAGGATCTGCGCACAGCGGTTCAACGCCCGGAACCGGTGGGGCCGGGAATGCCGGAGCGGTGAACCTGTGAACTTCGCCACCGCCGTGAGATCACAGGACGGACAAATCAACCTCGGAGCGGAAGGCAATCCGAACTTGAGCCGTCAGTTTTTCGGGGAGATTGCCCGGAAACATGCGGTGCGGCAATTTAGGGGCGCCCGCCGACCGGTGCGTTCAGCCTTCGAATCCCACGGAAGGAGCAAATCATGAGCGGTAACGGTTGCGCGTGCTCGAGTCAAGACGTCTCCCCGGAGACGAGCTGGCCGATTTCGGCGGAAGCGCCGGCTGGAAGCGACGCGATGTCCTGGGAGACCCGCTGCGTCTGGGACTGCATGTCCTTCCCCGTGAACGTCCTCCAGGTCTCGGCGCCCGTCGAGATCCGGAACCCGAACAACGTGGTGCTCTTCCGCATCGTCATCATCAGCCAGAGCGCGGGATCTCCTCAGCTGGGAATTCGCTTCGCGGGATCGAACGGCGAGACTTGGGAGGTGATCTCGGGAGTGACGAACATCACGACGCTTGGGCTACAGATCATCGGGGCGGTGACGGGCATCACCTACCCGTACGTCAGGGCCGAAATGATGTCGACGAACGGGACCGCCACTGCTGGAGTCGGGTGCTTCTGCATCTCGGAAGGGTAGGCCAAGGATTGTCGCTGAGGAAGAGAGACAGTTCAAAGAATCTACAAGTCAAGGAGATAAGCCATGGCCGGTGACCCGATGATGCCTCTGTGGAGCGCCTACGGTACTCACATGGGATCTCCAGGAGACCCTGGGTTGCGACTGATGCGGGAGCTTCTTGCTGCGGAGGCTGTCATGTTCGCACCGGCAGGTGGTGGAGGGGTGAAGAAGGGTGAGGACGTTGCGGCTGCGGGAAAGGCCGCGGAAGCAGCGGCGATTGCTGCTGCGAAGGCAGCCGCTGCACGCGGAGACGCTGGATTCCGCGTTGCAGTCGCAAATGCCGCAGGCCAGCAGATCAATATTCAGTTGCCGGGAGGGAAACCTGCTCAGAACAATATTGGTATCCCGAACCAGGGGACCGGTCAAAGCTGGTCCGGGCTGCCGACTGGCGTTCAGGACACCATGCTAGCGATGCAGCAAGGTCCGCCGATGATCGGAACGATTCCAGTACTGGGAACACAGCCCGCCGACGAATCGGACGTATTTCAGGAAACCGACCATCGTTTGTTCAAGGATCCGGAAGATTGGGTTCCGGGGTCATCTATGTGGCCCCCAGGCTGGCACTGGGATCCGGAGAAAACAGGGAAAGATGGCAAAAAGGGCGGAATTGTAGTGGATGCCGGCTCTTCCGAATCGTACCCAGCTCCGCCGATTGGTCCTGGCTACGATTCTACACCGCCTCCCTCAGCAGGGGACCTTCCTGCCCCCAGGGGAATCGGCGAAATTCCAGACACTTTTGAATGTCCGAAGGAATTCCTAATCCGAGCCGTAACTGCAGCAAGCCTTCCACGCTACGACGTGGGAACTGCGAAGAGCCTTCTTTCGATTCGTGAGCGCCTCAGGCGATCCATGGCAGGGGATTTCACACAGTTCAAGAATGTCTTGCAGGCGCATTCACAAGACGACTCAAGCACTATCAAGGCGGCGGTGCGCGACTACCTTGAGAAACTGGTTCAGAAGCAGCCGAAATTCTGTACTAGAGGTAATTGTCAATCCCGAAACTGTTTCACAAACGAGCGACATTTAATTTCCTTCGAGCCAACAGGGCGGCCGGACTCAAACGATCCAAGCCAGTTGAGGCCAGGAGCGTCTCTCACCTTTCCCCCACCTGGAATTTCAACTGTTCCAAAACTCCTGTACACTTCCTATTACTTCTATTACACAGTTTTGTGCAGTTGTATATAACAGTTGTCTTGGTGTGGCCTTTGACGTCCGAGGTGACAGGTTCCGCAGCCAATGCCGCATTGTTCGACTTAAACCTCTTCGCACCGTTCGCCCCAGAATGCTTGCTCGACTGCAGCCCTGGAATTTGTAGAGTTGAGTTCCCTCTAGGTAGCTCTTGGCCGTCCTTGAATCGACCACGAATCAATGCCTGAATACGACATTTGACTCGATGTCTTGGTCCTCGAGCAGTCCACCGACGACACCGTCCCGTCCGAGTGTGCGCAATCGGTATGAATTCGCAGTGCGACGATCGTAGTTGTAAGGTCTTCCCCAAGGATCATTTGGTACGTACGCTAGGTATCCACCGTCAGGCCACCATTTTAGATCACTGGGTCGCGCAACTAGATCCTCGAGCGCATTTGGATATCGATTGTGGTCCAAAATGAAGGATTCTAACGCAAGATCTATCTGCCGAAGTTCCGACTTGGCTCTGCAGATTCGCGATATTGAAGCTTCCTCGGCCACTCGGCGCTGATTGTATTGCCGTAGTGAATACAGTCCAACAATCATGAAAGCGGCTAGCAGAATGCTCGACGAGTACGTAAGCGACAATCGGGTTTGTGCCATGGGACCTCA
This sequence comes from Planctomycetota bacterium, assembly GCA_021413805.1. Taxonomy (GTDB): domain Bacteria; phylum Planctomycetota; class MHYJ01; order WSZJ01; family WSZJ01; genus WSZJ01. Next base: position 9,905 of record JAIOPR010000138.1, on the reverse strand, counting down.
CCAGGCTGTTCCGGAAGAACCACATCGGCGACTCGATCGCTGAAAGTGGCTCGTTGGCAGAAGTTGCGCCTGATCATAATTGATTTGTACGGTGTAGGGTGCAAATATTCGTCGGAAGTGCAGTGCGCGGTAATCTCTTGCCAAGTCATAGGTAGAGAAGAGCAGCGTGAAGTGGTTCTGGGTGCTGGCGGGCCTGATGGCGGCGACAAATGAAGGGACGCTCGCTCGCAACGAGTGCCTTTGGAAGAGAACCGGATCTTGCGGAAGCGGGTTCCCGGGTCGGTCAAGCTGGACGATCGCGTGAAGCTTGCCGAGCTGGAGAAGAAGCGGGGGCGGAAGATTCTGAAGGAGGTCACCACCATCGCGTCGCCGGAGACGATCCTGGGCTGGTACAACAAGCTGATCGCGAAGAAGCTCGACAGGGGGAAAAAGAACGGTCTTCCGGGTTTGGTGTGAGTAAACCTTCCGGTTGGGGCGCCGACGCCCGGCTCGGCCTGCCCTTTTGCGAGGGCCGAGCCGGCCGCCGGCGGGGTCGGTTCCTATTCTCAAGTCCTGATGCCGGCAGATCTTGTGTCGAAGCAAGGAGCCCGTGTCAATAGCCGGGCCATCTGGGCCAGCGCGGTTCTGCGGGTACTGGTCCACCCGCCGCTTCCGTTCTTGCCGACATCTCGGGTAGTTGGGAGTGGCTGCATTGACCATCACGCTGACCGCTGAGCACGCTTCCTTTCTCGGCCCGGCTACCCCCCACCTTTTCCCCTCCATCCCGTTGCACCCCTCCCCCCGCTTCCCGTACAATCCCCCGGCTCACTTGAGAGGGCCTGCGATGGGGGAAGTCACGCGCGACCGGGCGGGCGAAGCGGAGACGCTGCGCTCGGAGAACCAGCGGCTGGAGACGCTGGTGCGCAAGCAGGAGCTGGATTTCAAGACGTTGCTGGAGATGGCGAACGCGATCAACGAGCGGTCGCTGGACCCGCGGGGGATCGAGGCTTACCTGCAGTACATCTGCACGGCGGTGCGCGGGCAGTTCGGGGTGTTGAAGGCGCATGTGGTGCGGGAAGCGCTGGACGGGGAGACGCGGCGGTTCGTGCTGACGGAGCGGGGGAAGGTGGCGTTCGAGTGCGAGAGGGACGGGGCGTTTGCGCGGGCGATGGTGACGGCGCGGGGGGCGGTGCCGCTTTCGGGCGATCCCGTCGCGAACCTTCCCGAGGCCGAACAGCTGCGCGCGCTGGATCTCGAGACGGTCGCGCCGCTCCTGCGCTTCCAGAATGGCAAGGCGGAACTGAAAGGCGTGCTGGCGATCGGGAAGCGGCTGGTGAAGGCGCCGTTCGCGGCGGACGACCTGCAGATGTTCGGGCTGCTGGGAAGCATCATCGCGATTTCGCTTCATAATGCCGAGCTGCACCGGAAGGCGATCGTGGACAACCTGACGCAGGTTTACAGCCGGGGGCATTTCGACCTGGCGATGGAAGCGGAGATTTCGCGTGCGGAGAGGTACGGGGGGCAGCATCATTCGGACGAGGTGAGGTTTGTGTCGCTGGTGATGATGGACATTGATCACTTCAAGAGGGTCAATGACACGCACGGGCACCCGGTCGGCGACGTGGTGCTGCGGATGGTGGCGAAGGCGTTGAGGCAGACGGTTCGGAAATCGGACGTCGTGTCGCGGTACGGCGGCGAGGAGTTCGCGCTGATCGCGCCGGAGACGAACAAAGAGGAGGCGATCCGGATGGCGGAGCGGCTGAGGCTTCGGATCGCGGGGGACAAGGCGGACGCGAGCGGGAAGGGTGTGGGAGTGACGGCTTCGTTCGGGGTGGCGACGTACCCGAATGATGCGGGGAACCTCCGCGAGCTCGTCGCGGCGGCGGACAAGGCGCTTTACGCCGCGAAAGAGCGCGGGCGAAACCAGGTCGTGGCGGCATCCGGACGGGAGCACGCATAATGGAACGCACGACAGGACGGCGGCCGGTGGGCGGCGGTGGCGCCGGCGGCGCGGGACGGATGGGAGCGACCGGGGCGCACCGCGCGATACGGGCGCCTGGCACCGGGGGAGACAGCGGAGGTCACACTCCCGCGGCCACGGATTCAAGCCGGGTGCGCAAGCAGGAAAGTGCCAGCCCCCCTGCGGGACGCGCGCCTGGAGCGGGCGGGGGCGGCGGCGGCAGCCTCGGCGGCCTCGGGCTGGGCGCCAAGTTCGCGCTCTTCATCGCCCTCACCGTCGCGATCGCGAGTTCGTTCCTCGTCATCTCCGCCTACTACTCCGTCGTCAAGGAAATGGACCAGGAGATCGACGAAGCCGGCGTCCGCGTCACCAAGGTCGCGGCGGCCGTGGCGCTTCCCATCATCAACAAATGGAAAGTCACCGAGGGCGGCGACCCGGTGATGAAGATCGACGAGTCGGTCGGCAAGATGAAGCCGCTCATCAACCCGGAGAACCAGCAGGCGTTCGCCAAGCTCGACTCGGAGATCCGCAAGTCGCTGGAAGCGATCCAGGCGGGCTCCACGAACCCGCTAATCTTCCTCGGGCAGGAAAAGATGGGGCTGGAAGTTCCCGAACTGATCAACGTCGTGATCCTGCTGCCTGACGGGAAGAGCCTGATCGCGGCGATGCGGACGGAGTCGATCAGCCTGGGGACGCCGACGCCGCGCGCGAAGCTGGGGGACGTGCAGATCACCGAGGGCGTTTACAGCGCTTCGGGCACCTACCGCGCGAGGAAATTCGAGAAGCCGGTACTGGACGAGAACGGGGTGGAGCGCGGGACGGTGCAGGTTTACCTGAAGGCCGCGCGTATTGATTCCGCCAAATCCAACATCCTGACGGCGCTGATGCTGCCGCTGTTCCTGGCGATCGGGATCGGGGCCGGCATCGGGTTCTACCTGTCCACGATCGTCACGAAGCCGCTCAAGTCGCTGATCCAGGACATCCAGATCGTGTCGCAGGGCGACCTGGCGCACGAGACGCGGGCGCAGTCCACCGACGAGGTCGGGTTCCTCGCGCGGACGTTCAACCTCATGACGAAGAGCCTGGCGACGGCGCACGAGGCGGAGCTGGAGACGAAGGCGATGGAGCACGAGTTGAACATCGCGGTGGACATCCAGTCGAACCTGCTGCCGAAGCGGATTCCGAAGATCCCGAAGTTCGAGATCGGGGCGTACTACCGTCCGTCGAAGGAAGTCGGCGGCGACTACTACGACTTCATCCAGATCGACCAGAACCACCTTGGGATCATCGTGGCGGACGTGTCGGGCAAGGGCATCCCCGGGTCGATGGTGATGACGATGGCGCGCTCGCTGATCCGCATGGAAGCGGAGCGCAACCTGTCCACGGCGGACACGCTGATCAAGACGAACCGGATCCTGGCGCGGGACATCCGGCGCGGGATGTTCGTGACGTGTCTGTACGCGCTGGTGGACATCGCGGCGAACAAGATGCTGGTGTCGTCGGCCGGGCACAACCCGATGGTCGTCTACCGCAAGGCGACCGGGAAATACGAGCTCATCAACCCGAACGGCATCGCGCTCGGCTTCGACAAGGGCCCGATCTTCGAGCGGACGATCAAGGAACAGTCGATCACGTTCAGCCCCGGGGACCGCTTCGTCCTCTACACCGACGGCGTCGTCGAGGCCATGAACGCGAAAAATGTCGAATTCGGCGACGAGCGCTTCTACAAGATGGTCCAGACGCTGGCCGACAAGGACTCGAACGTGTTCATCAATACCGTCGTGAAGGCGCTGGACGACCACAAGGGGGACTCACCGCAGCACGACGACATCACGCTCGTGACGGTGCGAGTGCTTCCGACGTAACCCAGGGGAGAAGCCCGGCATGCCCGACGTGCACGACCGGATCGTCATCACGAACGACACCAAGTTCCTCGGGTTCGTGCGCGAGTTCATGTCGCGCATGATCCGCCAGTCGGCCCTGTCGCGCGAAGACGAGAACAAGATCATCCTCGCGGTGGACGAGGCCGTGGCGAACATCATCGAGCATGCCTACGAGAACCAGCGCGAAGGCACGATCGAGGTGGAATGCGAAGCGGACGCCAAGAAGTTCCTGGTGACGATCCGCGACTCGGGGCAGAAGTTCTCGCCGGACGGCATCCAGACGCCGGACATGGACGGGCACGTGAAATCGAAGAAGAAGAAGGGGCTGGGGATATACCTGATGCGCCTCATCATGGACGAGGTGCGGTACACGTTCCGGGAAGGAATCCAGAACGAGCTGGTGCTCGTCAAGTACATCGGCGGCAAGCCAAAGGCTCCGCAGGCGTGAGGAAAGCGGGCCTGGTGGCCCGTGCGAGTTCCGTTGAGACAAGCCGGGAAGGCGATTAGAATCCCGGACCAAATCGAGGCGAACGATGGCCGAGTTCAATATCCAGACCAAGAAGCTGACCGCCAACATCGTCTTCATCGGTGTGCAGGGGTTCCTCGACGCGCACACGTTCGAGGAGATGGAGAAGACGATCAACGATCTCTTCGATGGAGGCACCTACCGCCTCGTCGTGGACCTGTCGAAACTCGACTACATCTCGAGCGCCGGGGCCGGCGTGTTCATCGGCGCCATCGGCACGGCGCAGGAGAACGACGGGAACATCGTGCTGATGAAGCCGAGCCCGAACGTGAAGGAAGTCTTCGACCTGCTGGGGCTGAGCCAGATCTTCCCGTTCGCCAACGACATTGACGGGGCGCAGAAGCTGTTCGCGTAGCAGGTTCAAGGAACTCACGAGACGCCCGGGAGCGAAAGCGACCCGGGCGTTTTTCTGTACTGTGAGAAAATTGAGGCCCAGGTGACCTTCGTGTGCATGGGTCGAATATCCGGCCAACGGGAACTGCTCATCCTCGTACAGGAGGCAGTCTGGATCCCTGCGCTAGGCTCCAAAAACGGCATCACACGGAAAGCACGGAGCAGCACGGAGAACGGCGACACGAGCAACGCCCAGAAAAAGGAACTGCCGGGCGACGACTTTTTTCAAAAAAAAAGCAGGAAGCCGTTGCCCCTGCTCTCGCCGTTTTCCGTGCGCTCCGTGCGTTCAGTGTGCGCCGTTGGGCAGTTTTTTTGACCTGGGTGGCCGTGATGTCCGTCACCAGGACCGGCCGGCGATCCACACAAGAACCGGAAGAGCCTCAGCTCGTCCGGCTAACAGCACCGTTCCGGCGGCTGATTCGGGTCACAAGGCGCCGGCCCCAGTTCGGGCACCGCCTTCGCCGTTCCGCGCCACACCGCGATCCACCTCCGCGCCGCATCCGCCAGCACTACCACGACGCACGCCATCATGATCAACGTCAGCACGATGTTCAGCGTCCCCTTGAACGCCAGCGCCGCGTTCGGGCTCTGCGCGAGCGCCCGGAAACGCCCGAAGATCAACTGGTACCCGGCGGTCATCGTGGTCGTGCTCACGAACAGCATCGGCGTCACCGTCGTCCACAGGTACCGCGCCCGCCCCGCGTTCACCAGCACCGTGGACACCACCGCCAGCGCCACCACCGCCAGCAGCTGGTTCGAAATCCCGAACATCGGCCAGATCGTGTCGATGCTCCCCGTCCAGATGAAATAACTCCACCCCAACACCACCAGCGCCGTCGAGATCACCGCCCCCGGGAGCCAGTCCGGCCTGCCGAGCTTCGGATGGAAGCGCCCCATCATCTCCTGCACGAGAAACCGCGCCACCCGCGTCCCCGTGTCGATCGTCGTCAGGATGAAGAGCGCTTCGAACATGATCGCGAAGTGGTACCAGAACGAGACGAGCGCGCCGAAAAAGGGGATGCCGGAGAAGATCTGGGACATGCCGACGGCGAGGGAGACGGCGCCGCCGGAGCGTCCCTGCAGGTCCTCGCCGACAAGCCCTTCGAAATCATGCAGGTGCTCGACATGGAACCCCTGGGCCTGGAGCTGCGGGGCGAACTTCGCCTGGTTGGCGAGATCGACGTTGATGGCGAAGTAATCGCCGGGGGCGAGGGAGCAGGCGGCGATGAGGGCGACGACGCCGACGAGGCCCTCGATGAGCATGGCGCCGTAGCCGATGGGGCGGGCGTGGGATTCGAGGGAGAGCATCTTGGGAGTGGTGCCGGAGGAGACGAGGGCGTGGAAGCCGGAGATGGCGCCGCACATGACGGTGATGAAGACGAAAGGGAAGACCTTGCCGGGGATGATGGGGCCGCCGCCGGCGGTGAAGGTGGTGAGGGCGGGCATCTTGAGCACGGGGTTGACGATGAGGGTGCCGATGACGAGGGCGGCGAGGGTGCCGATCTTCAGGAACGAGGAGAGGTAGTCGCGCGGGCAGAGGAGGAGCCAGATGGGGAGGACGGAAGCGATGAATCCGTAGACGGCGATGGAGATCGTGACGCCGTGCTGCGAGAGGCTGAGGTAGGGGGCGAGCCACGAGCCGGGAACGAGGTGGCCGAGCCAGGTGCAGAAGAGGACCGCGGCGGCGCCGATGATCGAGGCCTCGACGACGTGGCCTTTTCGGATGCGGTACATCCAGAGGCCCACGAAGAGCGCGATGGGGATAGAGCAGGCGATGGTAAAGATCCCCCAGGACGACCCGGGGATGGTGGTGACGGACCCGTCGGCGCGCTTGAAGACTTCGCCGCCGAGCGCCTTAACGACGACAAGGCCGAGGCCGGCGAGGGCGTTGACGATGATGAAGAGGATGGCGATGGCGGTCGTGGTGCCGGCGACAGGGCCGATTTCGGTGCGGGCGAGTTCGGCGAGCGACCGGCCGTTGCGCCGCACCGAGAACGCGAGGACGAGGAAATCCTGGGTGGCGCCCGCCAGCACGACGCCCACGACGAGCCAGATCAGCCCCGGCAGGTACCCGAACTGCGCCGCCAGCACAGGCCCCACCAGCGGACCCGCCCCGCTGATCGCCGCGAAATGGTGGCCGAACAGCACCCACTTGTGCGTCGGGTGATAATTCTGGCCGTCGTTCAGCCGGTGCGCCGGCGTCACGCGCGAGTCGTCCAGCACCGCGACTTTCGCCGCTAGAAAGGCAGAGTAGTACCGGTACGCGATCGCCATCACGCAAAGGACCGCGATCATCACCGGCAGTGCGTGCATGCAACGCCCTCGATTGAGCTCGGCGGAGTCTAGAAGCATGAGCCCCGGATGAGCCACAGAGATCACTGAGAAAAAATGGAGGGCTCAGAGAATTCCAGAAACAAAAAGGCAGTTTTGCCTGTGCCACCCCGCATCGCCTTTCTCTGCGCCCTCCCCTTGTCCTCCGTTTTCTCTGTGGGATCCGTTGCCGTTCCTGCGATGCCCGACCCCCCGCACCGTCTCGCCCAGCATAGAATGCTCCCCCCATGATCTTTGACGACTCCTTCCTCCGCACCCTCGAATCCCTCGTCCTCCTCGCCCGCCGCCTCCAGACCGGCGAGCGCGCCGGCGAACGCCCCTCCCCTCGCGCCGGCACTTCATCCGAATTCCGCGACTATCGCTCCTACGTCGAGGGCGACGACCTCCGCTCCGTGGACTGGAACGTCTACGCCCGCTTCGGCCAGATGCACGTCAAGCAGTTCGCGGCAGAGCGCGACCTCCACGCGTGGGTCGCGGTGGACGTGTCGGAGTCGATGGGGTTTTACGGGAAGCGCGAGCAGGCGCTCCGGGTCGCCGCGGCGGTGGGGTACGTGGCGCTGGCCCGGGGCGACACGCTCTCGTGGGGGGCGTTCGGGGAGAAGCACGTGGCGGGGGCGGAGCGGTTGCGCGGCAAGGGCGCGGGGATCGGGTATCTACGGGGGCTGGAAGCGGCGCCGTCCGGGGGAAAAACGGACCTGCGCGCCGCGGCGCCGCCCCCGGGGGCCACGCGGGGCCTTGTCGTGGTCGCGAGCGATTTCTGCGATCGCGGGTCGCGTGAGGCCCTGCGGGCGATGCGGCCGCGGGGTGGAAACGTGGTCGCGATCCACGTCGTGGCGGAGGAAGAACTGAAGCCGCGGTTCGACGGGCCGGTCCGGCTCGCGGACGCGGAAACCGGGACCGAGATCGAGGTGGATGCGGACGAGGCGACGGTCGAGCGCTACCGGGAAGCGCTCGTCGCGCGCTGGGACGCGCTCGAGGCGTTCTGCGTGCGGGAAGGAATGCCGTACCGGCGGGTGCTCGCGACCGCGCCGCTGCTGGATGCCGTGGCGGCGCTGCTGCGACCCGGGGGAGCGCTTGCCCGCCGATGAACTTCGAGCGCCCCCTCTTTCTGTGGATTTTCGCGGCCCTCGCGCCGATCGCCGTCGCGTTTCTTGTCCGGCGGAAACGGCCGCGCGTGGTGGTGCCGGATCTGGAAGCCTGGCTCGCGGCCGCCGCGCCGCGCCGCGCGATGCCGGGGTGGCGCGCCGTGCGGAACGCGGCTTCGCTTCTCCTCAACATGGCCGCCGCCGCCGCGCTCGCGCTGGCCGCGGCCGGTCCGCGCGCCGCGACGCCGCCGGGGAACGACTGGGCGCTGGTGCTCGACGTCTCGGCGTCGATGTCGGCGCGCGACGGGCGGTGGCAGAAGGCGGTCGAGGGCGCGGACGCCTTCGCGCGGTCGCTCCCGGACCGCGACCGGTTCCGCGTCTTCCTCGCGGGCGAATCGCCGCGGGCGCTCGGCGGCTGGCGCGACGGCGGATCGCCCCTCCCGGCGCTTCCCGGACCCGACGAAATGTCCGGCGATGTTGCGGGGACGCTGGCGTTGGCGAAGCGCGACCCGGCGGTGCGGCCGGGGGCGCTGAAGACGGTGGTGTGGTCGGACCGGGCGTCGGACGCCGACTTCGCGCCGAAGATTTCGTCGGAAGCGGAGAACGTTGAGGTCGAGGCGATCGACGCGGCGCGAGCGTGGGGGGCGCCGGAGGTGAACATCGTTCTGCGCATCCTGAATTGCGGCCGCTTGCCGGCTACCGGGACCGTTGCAATCTTATGCGGCACGGCGAAGGCCGAGGTTTCCTTCGCGGCGCTCGCCCCTGGCGCTTCGACGACGCTGCGCACTCACGTCACGGCCCCTGACGGCGGAGCGCTCGAGGCCCGGTTGTCATCTCGCGACGCACTCGATGCCGACGACGCCGCCTTCGCGGCCGTCCCGCCGCTTCGCCGCGCGCTGGTGCTGGTCGTGGCGCCTGAAGCCAAGTCGCCGTTCCTGTCGTCGTCGCTGGCGTCTCTCGGGGACGCGCTGGACCCGGCGTCGGGCCTGGTCGAGCCGGGAAAAGAAAAACCCGGCGACCTTCTGATCTTCGACCGATGCGCACCTTCAGCCGCGCCGGCGCTCACGATCGCGGCGCCCGGGGACCGCCCCGTCGTCGAAAACCCCGTCGTCACCGCGTGGGCCGCCGATCACTCGCTTCTCCGCGGCCTCGACCTCTCGCGCCTCCGCGTGGCGCGCGCGCGGCCGCTGGCGCGCGACCCCGGGGCCACGGTGCTGATCGACTCGGTGGCCGGGCCGCTCGCGGTCGCGACCCGCGATGGCGCGGCGCTGGCTTTCGCGCTCGAGGATTCGAATCTCCCGCTTCTCGCCGCGTTTCCGCTGTTCGTGCGGAACTGTGTCGAAGAGCTTTGCCGCGAGCGGCCGCTTCCGCCGGTGCGGATCGGCGATTGGGAGGTGCCGTTCGAGGGGGGCTATGACGTCTGGAGTGCGGGGGAGACGGCGCCGCACGCGGGGCCGTGGCGCGCCGACCGCGCCGGGGTTGTGGTGTTTTCGCAGAAGGGCATCTCGCGCCCGCTGGCCGTGAACTTCTTCAACCCGGCGGAGTCCGCGCTCGCCGCGCCGCCCCCGGGCCGCGACCCGCCCGCAGCGCCGCGCGTCCCGCCGCCGCCGTGGATGTGGCTGGCGGCGGGGGCGGCGCTGGTGCTCGCGACCGAGTGGATGATCGTCGCAAAACGTTGAAGCTTAGATCGTGCCGCCCGGCGGAATCGCCTGCGCGTACGACTGCCCGTGTCCCTCGTAAACGACGAC
>JAIOPR010000137.1 GCA_021413805.1 Planctomycetota bacterium | reverse complement strand
GAACTTCCGGTCGAAGAGCACGGGGTGTCCGCGGCGCGAGGATTTCGGGAGGACGATGGGGTCGCGCCGGTTCTGGCGGAGGATCCAGAAACGGGAGGCGAGTTCGGCGAGGGTGGAAGCGGTGACGAGCGGGAGATCGACGGGCCACACGAAGAATCCCTCGGCGGTGCGGGGCAGCGCGCGGATCCCGGCCTGCACGGAGGAGGTCATTCCGGTCGCCCAATCCGGATTCCGCACGACGGTGGCGCGCGCCAGGTCGGTCTTCGCGGCCACGGCGTCGGCCTCGGCACCGAGCACAACGATCGCGCGCCCGAGCCCGGCTTCAGCGGCCGTGTCGAGGACGCGGTCGAGCGCGAGGCGCCCGCCGAGTTCGAGGAGCGACTTCGGGCTTCCCATGCGGCTCGAGGCGCCGGCGGCGAGGATGATCGGGGTGAGGAGGGTGTTCATGGGGGACATTGAACGCCGTCAGGGCTGGCCCGACCCGCAAATTTCCGAATCGGGGAATCCCCGTTGTCCACCCCATCCGTCTTCATTCGTTGTCATTCGCGTCCCAGTCGTTCTTATTCCGCTTCATTCCTGCTGTTCATCAGAATGAAAAGCATGGAAGGCGAATTCAAAGGAATACGAACGACTGGGACGCGAATGACGACAAATGACGACGAATGAAAATGGCTGGAACAATGACAGCTCTCACCTCAAATCAAACTCATGTTCCCACGAAAACGTCCTCAACCTGTCCTGCCGTCTCGCCGACGATTCCAGCAGCGTCTTCACCGTCCGCGCCGGCACGCCCTTCCACGCCACCTTGCCGTTGATCCGGACCGTGACGTCTCTTTCCATGTCCAGCATCCCGTCCGACAGCCCGACGCGCACTTCCTCCGCGTCCTTCGCGTAGACCGAAACCTCCTGGCCTTTCAGCGTGGCGGTCACGTGGAACGGCGTGACGGGGATGTGCCGCGTGACCACGTGCGTGGCGGCTTCGACCTTGAGTTCCTTGGTCTCGAGTTTCTCCTCGGTGACCTCGACCCAGTAGTGCCGGTGCCCGAGGTCCGCGCCGCCCCAGTAGTCGAGCTTCGCCGGGTAGCGCGCCCGTTTCAGCTCGCTCGACCACGCCAGCAGCATCTCCGCCCGGTCGTCGAACGACTCGTGCTCGCGGTCGTCCACGACGTCGAGCTGCGCGGGGATCCCGAAGCGCTTCGCGATCCCCTGCCCCTTTTTCGCCATCTCCTCGATGTCATTGTCCTTCGCACCGACGGTCGCGCGGCAGGGGAGGTCGTGCATGTTCGCCAGGTAAACCTCGCTCATCGAGACGAGGATGCGCCCCGGCGAGCCCGAGACCGGCAGCATCGCCGCCCACTCGTCGCTCCCCGCAATCCCCGCGATCCAGGTCGCGTGCCCGCCGACCGAACACCCCGTGCAGTACAGCCGGTCGAAGTCGATGTTCACGCGGCGCGACAGGTTCCAGAGCTGCTCCCACACGATGTCCGTCGTCTTCGGGTCCTGCCAAGCCTCGACCTTCCACGGGTAGAGCGTGATGTACCCCCGGATCGACGCCTCGCGCTCCCACCCGTCCGCCAGCCCGTTCAGGCCGACCAGCACCGGCGTGGGCCGCGCGGGGTCGTATTTCGGTGGAAGCGTCAGGTTCCCGACGATCGTTTCCTCGGGTTTCTCGTAGCGCCGCCCGTGGCGGACGATCGCCTCGATGACTTTGAAGGGCACCGTCGCGGCCTCCAGCGCTTTGAGATGCGCCGCGCGCTTCTCAGAGACCTCTTCGTCGAACCACCCGTTTACGTGGTCCTCGAGTGCCGCGATCGCCTTCGCGTCCGCGACGTCCTCCGCGTCCAGCTCCGGGTAGCGTTTCTCCAGCAGGTCGTCGGCGAAAGCCGCGGCGGCAAGGGCGAGCGAGAGGAGAAGGGCGCGCATCGGGGGACATTGTAGAGCCTGCGGCCGTAGTCAGGAGCGCGATGTTCCGCGAAGGATCGGCCGTATCCCTTTGATCCTCTTTTATCCCGTTCCAAAAAGCCCTCTCCGCGAAAAAGTCACTTCGCCACCGCCTTCTCCGTCACCACCCAGAGCGTCCAGCCCGCCGAAATTGCATCGCTCCGTGGCCACGCGTCCGGATGCAGCTCGCACCGGCATTTCGCCCCCGCCGCAATCGCGTCGAGGACTTCGCCCAGTTTCAGGTCGGCGTCCACGGCTTGCCACCGCGCCGGAACTTCGCCGAGAAGCGGGTCGAGTTTCACGCGCAGGCCGAGCTGCGCGGCGGCGGCGGTCGCGAGGTCGCCGGCGGAGAGGGGAGTGCCGTCGAGGTGGACGAGGCGGGTGCGAATTTCCTCCGCCCCGAGCGCCCCGTGCTTCGCGGCGTCTTCCAGTGCCGCCGCCGCCGCTGCGTCCCGCTCCCAGTCCGCTTTCGGGATGATGTGGATGGAATCGCCCTGCGGGACTGCCACGAGGTCCTGCGTTTCCAGGAGTTCCTTGAGGACTTCTTCGAGCGTGGCCTCGTCGCGGACGACCGAGACGGGAATCTGCGCAGGCTCATCTTCGAGATCGAACACGTTAACTTCCTGGGAGAAGCTCACCCCGAAGGTCTGTTGGAGTTTTCCCAACGCCTCCCAGAGCGGCAGCCGGATGATCTGGACGGAGTGTTTCTCGGCAAGCGTGGCGCGGAGCTTCTCACAAGGCGCGTCGATCGGCGGCCCCGGCGGGACGAGCATTTTGCGCGCGGCGAAATCCCACTCGCGAAGCTCTTCCAGGAACGCCGGCTCGGCGGCCGCGGGGCCGTCGCGCGGGGCCAGCCAGAGGACGCCGTCGGCGCCGTACGCCATCCGCACCGGGTCGCACGCCGTCGTCAGCCGCAGGATTTCTTCGCCGGTCTGCTGGTGGAAACTGTAGATGAAACTCCTATCGATCGCCGCGACGGCCGGGTCGATGCGGAGCGTCAGTCCCGCGGGGGAAAAGTACGCCGGGAGCCCGGCGAACGGCGTGTTGTCGAACTTCACGTCGAGCTTCGTCGCCCGCCAAAGCGCCCGCGTCGCGTTGCGTTTCCGCATGTACTCGGCCCACGGGTGCGGCGCGGCCGGCTTCGCCACCCGTGCGGCGTCGTCGGCCGCGAGCAGCCACAGGCCGCTGGGGCGATCGCAGGGGATCGGAACTGGAGGGGGTGGTTCCGGGGCGGGGGGGAGCTGGGGCGGCGGGTCCGCGGGGTTTGCGACCGACGCTTCCCGAGTCGCGCGGAAGCGCTCGGACCGGTGAATTCGCAGCGCGATGACGAAGGCCACCGCGGCCGCGAGGAGGAGGCAGAGGAGGACTCGGGACATGAGGGGATTGTATGCCACCAGGCTCCCTCCCTAGCAGCCGAGCCGCTACCGGCCCATGTTGGCCGAATAGTCGAACTCGGGTTGATCGTCCAGCCCCGCGCGGTAGTCCACGATCTCCAAGTAGTGCCCGGCGCTCGGGTCCCAGTAGAAGACCTTGCGGCACGGGAACTCCGACGCCGGGCCCTTCCCGATGAAGCCTTCCTTGCTCTCCGGGTCCGGGTCGTAGATGTCTTCGCCCTGGTCCACGACGGTCCCCGTGAGTTCGAGGTCGTCGAAACCGTCCAGGTTGATGTCGCGGTACCTGGGCGAGAGCAGGCCGTCTTTGAAGAAGTACCGGTCCCCGGTGTGATAGTCCACCGCGCGGGTCTCGAGAATCAGGACCAATTTCCTGTCGCGCAGTTCGTACAGGTACAGGTCGCCGTTCCCCATGTGCGTCTTGCCGAAGACCTCGAAGACGGGGTTCGCGAATCTCTTGAGGACGACGGACCGCATCGAATGAACCGACTGTTCACCCGGCTGGACTTCGCAGGAGGCCTGCCACGCCACGGCGCCGTTCTCCAGCCCGTAGACCGCCATAAAACCAAACCACCCCGGGTCGTAGTCGCAGATCGCGCCGACGAGGTCCGGCCGCCCGGCCACCGGATACGTCGTCACGTCGGCCAGCTTCGCCTCCTCCGTCTTCTTGTTCCAGGAAGCGATGGCGTCCTTGAGGGGACCCGGTCGCTCTGCTTGCGCCGCAGTCTCAACGTCGTGGGGTTCGTCCGGGTCGGAAGCATCCCGTTGGATCGCGGAGCTCCGGCATCCCGCGAGCAGGACGGCGACCAGGATCGGCGTGAGGGTCTTCACGGTTGCGGCCATGCGGAAAAGAGTTCTACCTGTATATCGGCACGCGCGGCCGTCACCCCCTGACATTCATTCGCCCTCGGGCCATGTCAACCCGCCCTCGGGCGACATCAATCTCCCCTCGCGCCCCATCAATCTCTTGTCGAACCTCATCAATCTGTCCTCGGCCCCCATCAACGCGCCGTCCGACGCCGTCCATCTCCCCTCGGGCGTCTTCCACCTCTTCTCGCCCCCTTTCCACGCGCCTTCGCCCCCCGTCAACCCCCCCTCGAGCCCCATCAACGACGGCGCCAACTTCTTGAATTCCCTTTCCCGATTTCTAGAATCCGCCCACCGGCCGGGGATCAGGCCGATTTGAAGGGAAACTTTTTTGAGGAGTGCGACATGGCTAGAGACAAGGCAGAAGAGCTGGAAACCGGCCGCAGGATGTTGACGGAGTCCCTGCTCGAGCAAGCCGGGTACACGATGGAGCTGGCGCGGTCCGAAGCGGCGCTTCTGGCGCCGTTCGGGGTGACGAAGGCGACGCTCGACTCCGCGAAGGAGCTGTGCGGGAAGATCTCCGCCGGCCGCGAGGACCGGGCCGTCGCTTCGATCGACTCGCAGTCCTCGGCAGCGGCGCAGAACGAGGCGTTCGCGAAAGCGAAGACGTGGCTGCGGCGGGCGGTCCTGCTGGGCAAGGCGGCGTACGACGGCGACCACCACATCGTGGACGAGTTCACCAAGGGCGGCGACCCGGGCAGCTCAGTCAAGAAACTGACCGGCCGCCTCAAGGACGTCCTCGGCGCGCTCAAGACCGACAAGAAACGCGCCGCCGCGTTCGGCATCACCGACGCCTTTCTCAAGACCGGCGCCGACCTCCTCGCCACGCTCGAATCGACCGACGCCACCCAGGAGACCAAGCACGCCAATCTCCCCAAGGGCACCGAGCAGCTCTACCTCAACAAAGCCCGCCTCTATTTCATCCTGAAACAGATCAACCGCCTCGGCGGCGCCGCCCACATCGAGGACCGCACCCTCGCCGAGCGCTACAACCTCGACATCCTCTACCGCCGCGGCACCGCCCGGAAAGGGAAGGACAAGGTCCCCGTCGGGGCCGGAGAGGCGAAGGGGTAGGAGAGGAAGCGTGAGGTAACGGCGGGCCGGCGCGCGAGCGTCGGCTCGCTCATTTGCGGCAGTTCCTCCCTGGGCGACGGTGAGGCGCTCAGGTCTGATGTTGAGCTGCCGTCTGGCATTGTTGATCCGATAGTTGCGGGTTCGTGCTCCAAAATTCCGCGAATCGCTCAGGCAAGATGACGGGCTCTATCAGCTAGAATCCACCGATGCGAACCCTCTGGATCATCGCCCTCATGTCCGCTGCCGGCTGCACTTCCCGGCAGGCGCGCCTGGAGCAGGCGACGCGGGTCCTCCGGGGTGACCTTTCACCCGGTCCTGACCCCCAACTCGACCAATGCATCCAGAAGCTCTCCTCTCTCATTCAGGAAGAACCCGACTGGGCGCCCGCATACAACGATCGAGCTCTCGCCCGGCTCTGGGCGGAAGACGCTCGGGGTGCTCGGGACGACTGCGACACCTACTTCCGGCTCTCCGGTGCTCTCGGCCCCGGCCTCCGATCGATTCGCTCGAAAGCGAGTTGGGTTCTGGGTGACCTTGTCGGGGCCCAAGCTGACCTCGAGGCCGAGAACGATCCCGACGGGCGGTATCGTTCCCGCGAGGAGCTGATCGAAGTTCTTATTTGCCGTCGCAACTGGGTCAAGGTTGTATCGGTCGCCCACGAGCTGCCCAGCCGAACGCTTCGCCAGAGAGACCTTCTCGTTTGGATTGCCCGATCCAAGATGGGCGACAGAGCCGACGCCTCCAGGGAACTTCGCGAAATTTCGGCCGGGAACCATTCCGGCTGCTGGCGTTACCTACCCGAGGACGCCCGCTCCATTCTCCTAGAGGAAGCGCACGACAAAGAGTCGATCTTGTCCGGCAAAGTTGAGGACGACATCGTTCGGTCCTACTTTCTCGGGATGAAACTCTCGCTGGACGGTCGAGTCGCAGAGGCCACGGAATTGCTTACTCACTGTCGTAAGAGTCGGAATTGGGACGAGTTTCGCCTTCTCGCGGAAGCCGAGCTAACAGCACTCTCCGGAAAGTAGTTCAGTCAAGCGGTGCTGGCGGACGAGGGGCCATTCTCGTGAGTCCTGTGTCGGGCACGCTTTCGAGGGATCGCGCTTGAGAACTGCGAAACTCGCGCTGCTGCTGGCGGTAGTTTGCTCGTGCACAGGATGCAACTCTGTAAGCCACGACCCCTTCGTTGAGCTTAGGCCGCCCTTTACCGAATACGGTCCCGTGAAGGCGGATCGGAAACAGGTCTGGGATGCAGCACATGCGGTCCTGGCAAACAAGGGCTTCACGCTCTCGCGCTCCAATCGTGACGAGTGGCACTTGGAGACTCGATGGAACTCGATCGGAAGCGACGCATCCCGCGCGAATCATCGTTACCGCGTGACCCTGGAATTGGCCGAATCCGACTCGGGGACGCTGCTGGAACTTCTTGTCGAGCACGAGTCAAACACGGCGATCGACGCGGCCACACCTCGCGAGGATGACTGGTCGTCCGAAGGCGCGGACGAGGATATGCAGGCTGACCTTGTCTACAAACTTAAGAAGCTGCTCGCTGAACGATGATCTCCTGATGCGGGCCCGGTTCTCCCGACAGTCGTCCACGAAACGCGATTCCAGGCGCCACTCTCCGACGAGCCTATCCCGCACCCCGAGTCCGGCTCGAACCCGCAGGAAGCGCCCCGATACCCAGCCTTTGCGGCATCGTTGCTCATGAGTGGCGGCGCTGGCTGATGCTGCCGTCTGCAATCGCGGGGAGCTATACATGAACAAGTCCTGGGCACGGAAAAGTCTCGCAATCAGCCGCGTCCTCGTTGAGGGCGGCTATCTCAAGGTCCGTAGGAGGCGAATTACTCCACCGATTCCTGATCGCCGGGTGGTGAAGGGGTGGGAGCGAAAGCGTTGGCAAACGCCGGGCCGGCGCTCGAGCACCGGACTGCTTTGATTCATTTCCCCGCTGCGCGTGCTAGTGAGATTCCCCGCCAGCGCTTGGTTCGGCTCCCGATTCCAAGGTTGAGTCGAGAAAGATCTTCCGGACAACTTGATCCGCAGAGGGACAGCGCCTGACCTTTGAAATCTCGAAGATCAGCATGCAAATACTGAACACTTCGTAAACGCCGAAGACGCCTGTGTAGACGCCGGTCATTACAGTAGGGTCTTTCGGGGGCGGAACCCAAATCGCCACGATCGCCGCCGCGCACGTCAGAACATTCGCAACCCAACTCCAGACGGTTGCCCACGACGCAACAGAATCCCTGTAATCACGGAGTTCCGCTCGCACCAGGTGCGGGTCTACAGGTGTAAATGCCGCCTTTCCTCGATTGATCGTCAGCTGAACCGCAGGGTCCTGGGGCGTATACAAGACCGGCTTGTCTACCTTTTCGTTCATGCCGGTCCTCCGTCCTTCGCGGGTGCGGGTTCGGGAGGTTTCGGGAGCATGCCGAGCGAACCGAGGGCATGTTGAGCAAGCCAACCGCACTGATTGCAAACCACCACAACCGAAGGCACCGTAACCCCGCCAATTTGCAAGCCGATCGGACTGGCTTGCACCGTTGTCGAGAAGTAACCGTCAATCAGCGAAAAAAACCCGTTTCCGCACCTCGGGCACGCCCGATTTGCTCCCTTGGCCTGAAGCGCCTCGACAATCTTCTTCTTGTCCGACTCCGACAACATTTCCGCCATGCCCTATCCTCCGCTTGAAGCCATTCTTCGCTAGATTCGACCCGCAGGATTGTCAGCGACTCTAGCAGTTTCACTATCCCTGAATGCGCGCTGGAAATCAGAGTCGACCTCGGAGTCCCAGCATCAGCCGCGATTCGCCTCCACCACCACCTTCGTATCCGCCTTAAACCGCGCGTAATAAACCCCCGCGTCCACCCGCTTCACCTCAGCAAACCCCGCCTCCTCCAGCAGCTCCTTCACCCGCCCGAACCACAACCCGTTCTTGTGCGTATCGCCCCTCCGCGCGTCGCCGTAATCCTCCTGGTTGCCGAAGACGCTCTTCAGCCACCGCGACGGGGAGATCCGCGCGCGGCCGCCGCATTTCGCGCATTTCGGGTCGGCCTGCCAGCCGTCCACGCACTCGCATTGCAGGCCGAACCACGAAGCGAGGACTTCCATGTCGGGGCAGCCGGAGAGCCAGCGGCCGCCTTTGGCGAGGACGCGGCGGCATTCCTTGAGGACGCGGGGGAGGTCGGGGTGGGGGATGTGCTCGAGGAATTCGAGGGAGAAGACTTCGTCGAAGGTGGCGTCCTTGAACGGGAACGGGTCTTCGAGGTTGGCGAGGAGGGTGACGCCGGGGGCGCGGCGGAGGTCGGCGACGACGACGTGTTTGCGTGAAGCGCGGACGATGTCGGCGTTGGGGCCGGCGCCGCCGAGGAGGAGGGTGTGTTTCGCGCCGGAGTCGGGATACCTTGTGGGGTCTTTCGGCTCGCGACCGGTGAGTTTCTGCCAGAGGCTCATTTCGTTTCCTCCGGCTCGGCCGCCAGCACCGCTTCCATCGCAAACTTCTCGCGCACCTTTGCGGGAAGCGCGCTCATCGCGACGTTGGCCCAGCCTTTCGGCCAGCCGAGGCGCGAGTAGCGGATCCATTCCTTGGAGATGGTGAAGCCGCCTTCGCGGACGGCGGCGCGGAACGTTTTCACGGAGAACGTCGCCTTGTGCGTGGGGTCGCCGGTGTAATCGGGGCCGTCGATTCCCTGGTCCACCTGGCGGCGCGAGCGGCGGCGCTTGGCGCTCCACGATTCCGCGATCGGGACGTGCAGGACGAGGCGGCCGCCCGGCGCGAGCCAGCCGCGGGCGCGGCGGAGGAAACGCTCGCGCTCTTTGGGGCCGAAGTGCTCAAAGACGGCGAGGGCGAGGACGAGGTCGAATTTCCCGGCGGGGCGGAAGGAGAGCGCGTCCGCCTCTTCGAAGACGGCGTTCGCGGTGGCCTTCGACTGCGCGATCGCGTGCCCCGAGATGTCGATCCCGGTGACGTGCGCGACTTCTTCGGCCAGCGCCCGCGTCAGCCCGCCGAGGCCGCAGCCGACTTCCAGCACGCGCATCCCCGGCGCCAGCTTCGCCACCCGCTTCACCTTTGCCAGCGTCCTGGGGACGTGCTCCTCGTTCCCGGCGGACATGCGCCGCGAAGCGTAGTACTCGGGGCCGTATTTTTCGGCCGCCAATTTACTTGCTGTCGTCCATCAGCGCCTTCTCGAGCATCGCGTAGTCGCGGGCCTGCTTCACCAGCCGCCCCTCGGTGTCGAACAGCAGCACCGTCGGCTCGCCGGACACGCCCCAGTCCTTCACCGTCCCGTTTTCCTGGGCGTCGAGAAGAAGCGGGAACGGGATGTCCTTGGGGTTCCAGTGGAGGTCGCCGTGCTTCGCGAGCTTTTCCTCCATCTCGTCGAACGTCCTCGCGGTCGCGTCGTGGTACATGAGGATCTGGTAATTCGTGTAGCGCGGCTTCAGCTTCTCGTTGAACTTGATCAGGTTCGGGATCCACTGCGTCGAGCTGGTGTTGCACCACGAGCCCCAGAACAGCACGAGCACCCACTTGCCCTTGTAGTCGGAAATCTGCAGGTCGGGTTTGCCGCCCCGCACGAACCCCGCGTGGAACGGCGGCATCGTCTTGCCGATGCCGACGGAAATCGGCGTGGGCTCGATCTTGATCGTGCCGAGATCCAGCTCCGCCTTCGGCCCCGCTTCGAAGTCCTGCAGGATCGGCCGGAACCCGTCGTGCGACCACTTGAGCTTGTACTTGCCCGGCGGGACTCGAAGCGCGAGCCCCTTGTCCGCGCCTTTCACCTTGATGACGTCCACGTTTCCTTCCTGCAGCGCGACGGTGAACGTGATGTCCTCGGGAAGCGGGATCTCGGGGTTCGTGACGACGACTTTCGCCTTCAGTTTCACCAGCGGCCCGAGGTGCACCGCCAGCGGCTTCTTCGACAGCTCGTCGGTGATATTGAAGAGGCAGCCGTGTTCGCGGTCCTTGTCGTACGCAAGCACGAGCACACTCCCCGGCCATTTCTTGAACGTGTGCTCGAAATGGCCTTTCGCGTCGGAAGCGATCCCGCTGACGGCCGCAGCCTTGCCGGCGTCCCACGACCACTGGATCGCGAGCTCGGCTTCCGCCTGCAGCACGTTCCCCGTGTCCAGCGTGACCCCGTCAATCTTGCGCGGCGGCGGGGGCGGCTTGTCCTCGGCCAGGGCGGCCGCGGTCACGAGCAGAACGGAGGCGATCGCGAGCTTCTTCATTTCTTCTTCTCCGCTGAGGCCTTCAGGTCTGTCTCCAGCACCGCCTCGCTCTTCCGCGAAACAGGAGACCGCGAGTGTACCCAATGCCGCGGGTCCGGCGCTCATGTGGAAAGCCCTTCCGTGCCTTCCGTGCGTTTTCCGTGCTTTCAGTGTGAAGCCGTTGTTTTTCTGACGTTGTTTTCAAAAAACGGCGGAACACGGAATGCGCGGAAAACGCACGGAGTGCACGGAAGGGTTGTGAGCCGGAGAGCGGCCCGGACGTCCCGGGAAGAACTGCCTGGGGTGTCTTGCACGGCTCTCTCCCGCTTCCCACAATGCCACCCCC
>JAIOPR010000136.1 GCA_021413805.1 Planctomycetota bacterium | reverse complement strand
TTCGGGGACGTCAAACTCATGGCCTGGATCGGCGGGCTGATCGGCTGGAAAGCATCCATCTTCGCCTTCCTCCTCGCCTCATTCATGGGCGCCGGCTTCGGTGTCCCCATCCTCTTCGCCAACAAGATCGCCAACGCCTGGCGCGCTTCACGCGGCAAACCGCCGCTTCCGTCCGATCACTACCTCGCGTTCGGCCCGTACCTCGCGGCGGGCGGGTTCGCGATGTTCCTCTGGTACAGCGACATCGAGAATTTTGCGTTCGTGACGTACCCGCAGTTCCTGAATCACCTCTCGGGGCGGGGATAGGCTTTTCGATTTCCGGGCATCGCCGCGCAATTTCCCTTCAGCCCCCCTCCTCCCGCCGCCGATCTTCTCCTTGAGACGTCTCACGCTCCGCCGCCACTTTCGACAGGAGAGGGAACATGCGCCCGATCGCCCGATTGCTCGCCGCCGGGGTCCTCGGCCTCACGGCCGCCGGCTGCTCGACAGAGAAATGGGAACAGCAGGTCCAGGACCGCGACCAGGAAATCGCGACGCTTCAGCAGGACAACCAGGACTTGCGCAACCGCGTGGCGACGAAGGAAGGATCGCTTCAGGATCTGCGCAGGCAACTGGCAGAGAAGCCGAAGGAAGTCATCATCGAGAAACCCGTCGTGGTTGCACCGGCCAAGCCGGCGACCGCGCTGACGGAAGCGGGGTTCAAGGTGGACGAGCGCGCGGACGGAACGGCGATCGTCCTCGAGAGCGGGATCCTGTTCGAGAGCGGCCAGGCCAGCCTGACGCCGGCAGGGAAGGCGTCGATCGAGAAGCTGGTCAAGGTG
The DNA here is from genome assembly GCA_021413805.1 of Planctomycetota bacterium. Taxonomy (GTDB): domain Bacteria; phylum Planctomycetota; class MHYJ01; order WSZJ01; family WSZJ01; genus WSZJ01. Next base: position 5,406 of record JAIOPR010000136.1, on the reverse strand, counting down.
CTGAAGAAGGATTACGCGGGGAAGCGGATCCGGGTCGAGGGGCACACGGATAACCAGCCGGTGCGGATCATGACGTCGCGCGGCTACCGGTCGAACTGGGATCTCTCCTACGGCCGGTCGAAGTCGGTTTTCGACGAGTTGAGCGGCGCGGGGGTCGGCTCGACGAAGATGTCAATCGCGTGCTACGCCGACACCAGGCCGCGTTCGGACAACAAGACGGAGGCCGGTCGCAAGGAAAACCGGCGAGTGGAAGTCCTGCTGGAGAAGTAAGCAGGGCCGCGACCAGGATCACTCAATCACGGCGGGCTCACCCGAGCCCGCCGTTTCTGTTTTTGCCCTTCACTCGCCACCGGCCGCTCGCCGCTGGCCACTCGCCACTAACCGCAGCATCATGTAAAGTGCCTCTCCCATGCGCTACGGCATCATCTCCGACATCCACGCGAACTGGCAGGCGATGCAGGCAGCCCTCGCCCGCCTCGACAAGGAAGGCGTAGACGAGATCGTCTGCCTCGGCGACGTCGTGGGCTACGGCGGCGACCCGCTTCGCTGCGTCGAGGAAATCCTCTCGCGCAACATCGTCACGATCCGCGGCAACCACGAGCGGTACGTCGTGGGCGAGATCGACGAAAGCCTCAAACCCGACACCGCAAAGTCGATCGAATGGACGCGCGGCCAGCTCAAGAACGCGCATTACGTCGCGGTCGAGGGGTGGCAGAACAAACTCAGGCACCCCGGCGGGTTCCTGATGTGCCACGGCTCGCCGCGCCACAAGGACGAGTACGTCCTCTCCATCGACGCCGTCGTCGGCTCCCTTCGCGTCCTCCAGGCCGAATACCCCGACACGAAAGTCGCTCTCCACGGCCACACCCACATGACCAGCCTCTTCGCCCCCGGCCAGGTCGTCAAACCGATCCACAAGACGCAGGAGATCGCGCTCGATTTTTCGAAGGTTTACCTGCTGAATCCCGGAAGCGTCGGTCAGCCGCGCGACCGGTCGCCGCTTTCGTCCTACATGATTCTCGACATGGACAAGCCGAGCGCGACGTACTTCCGCGAGGAGTACGACATCGCCGGCGCGCAGGCCCGGATCCGCGAGGTCGGGATGGCGGAGAAATTCGCGACCCGGCTTGAGACCGGTTCATAGCCGTGGGCACGCGCCACCAGCAGATGATCCGGATTCTCGACACGCTCGAAACGAACGGCTGGCGCCGCGCGGCCGTCCTTCGGGATTGCGACCACTGGGCCGATGAAGTCTGGGAACTCCGCTCGGTCCATCCTCCCGTGGGCACCAAGGCCTGGATGGTGTTCCTGATCGATCCCGAATGGACCGGCTACCGCGCAAAGGGAGAAGGCGTCATCGCCGTCGCGGCCGACACCGCCCGCCGCAAGGAGCCGACCGGCTGGCTCGTCCAGATCCGCCGCAAGGAGCCGACCGGCTGGCTCGTCCAGATCCCGCTCGGCCGGCGGTGGGAACGCGGGCTGCTCGACATCATGGAAGCGCTTCAAACCACCCGCGCCGCAAAACTGCAGATTGCGCAGGAAGCGAGCAAGCAGGTCACCCTGGGCCTGATCCCTCCGCGCGCCGCAAAGTCGCGTAACAGGAGATCCCTCTAGCGGCCGCGATGGCGGGAAAGCGCGAGCTGGTCGCGCGCTGTCGCATTTCGGGCGCCCCGCAAGCTGCAGCGCCCGCCGTTCCTATCTCCTATCCACTATCGACTATCGACTGTCAGGCTAGACAGGCGGGATGCTCGCGATCGTGACCTGCACACCAGGCATCTTCGAAAGCTGCTCCTTCACCTGCTTCAGGTACGCGTCGAGCTTCTCGTCCATCGCGTGCGGGCTCTGCACGGCCAGGATGCGGACGCTCTTCGGCTGCGTCAGCATCACGCTCTCCCGCGGCGTCAGGTCGCGGATGATCTCGGCGCAGTTCTGGTACCGCTTCTCGCGCTCCTTTTCGACCGCGCGCATCATGAAGTGGTTCAGGTCCTCGGGAATCTTGGGATTGATGTCGCGCGGCGGCGGGATCGGGTCGCGGAGGTGGCGCTTGAGGATGACGTAGGGGTCGGCGTCCTCGAAGGGGCAGCGGCCGGTGGTCATCTTGTAGGCCATGATGCCCAGGGAGTAAATGTCCGCGCGGCCATCCACGGACTTGCCGCGGATCTGCTCGGGGGACATGAACTCGGCGGTGCCGATGACTTCCTCGTTGTCGGACTGTTCGCCGGGCTGGTTGACGCGGGCGATGCCGAAGTCCATCAGCTTCACGCTGCCATCAGGCGCGATGATGATGTTTCCGGGCTTGATGTCGCGGTGGACGATGCCGCGTTCGTGGGCGTACTGGAGGGCGCTGGCGGTCTGGGAGATGATGTGGCGGCACTGGTCCCACGGGAGGGTCGCGGTCTCGACCATCTTGGCGAGCGGCGTGCCCTCGATGTACTCCATCACGATGAAGATCGTCGCGTAGGCCGATTCCGTGTCGTAGACCTTCACGATGTGCTCGTGGTTGAGCTGCGCGATGATCTGCGCCTCGAGGCGGAAGCGCTTGGAGAACTCTTCGTCCAACGACAGCTCGTGGCTGAGCATCTTGATGGCGACGGTGCGGTTCAGCGTCGTCTGGAGACCGGAGTAGACGACAGACATGCCGCCGCGGCCGAGTTCGCCGAGGAGGCGGTACTTGCCGACGGTCTTGGACGCCATGATGTCGGACTCGCCGAGCCGGCGGGCGAGGACCTGCGTCAGGAACTTGGCGACGCCCGGGTGCGTCTTCGTCAGCGCCGTGAACGTTTCCTTGTCGAGGATGATGCACTCGGTCGCCCCGTCCGCGAAAACGTCCGCCGAGCGCGGGTCGCCCGTCATCAGCGCCATCTCGCCGAAAACCTCGCCCGGGCCCAGCGACGCCACGAACTTCTCGCGCCCCTGGACATCCAGGATCGGGATGCGCACCGCCCCGTTGTAGATGATGTACATCGCGTCCCCCGGCTCCCCCCGGCGGATGATCGCTTCGTTCGCCGCATATTTCTTCGTGCGGACGAGCGGGCCGAGCCGGTCGAAGGACGCCGGGCTGAGTGAAGAGAACACGTCGAGGGACTTGAGGAAGCTGAGAGCGCTCATGGGCGGGATTGTAGCGACCGGGCGGACCCGAAGGGCGAGATTTGATGGGGGCCGGCGGCTATTTTTTCCCCACGCGAAGATAATTCCGGACCTAGGGCACCCGGTCCTTCGATGCCTCCGCTCGCCCCTTGATCGGCCGGCCCTCCGGGTCCACCAGTTCGATGAGGCGGACGGTCAGCCTTGAGCTGGGGCCGCCGCCGAGCGATTCGAACGAGACGCGGGCGATGGCCACGAGGCCGCGCGGGCCGGTCGGGTCCACGACGTAGCCGACCAGGCGGAGCACGCCGGTCGTGAACTGGTCGCGCCGGTATTGAGGCGCGGGAAATTCGGGATCGGGCTCCACGGAGACGACGCGCACCACGGTGTTGTCGTACACAAGCTCGATCCGGTACCCGCCGACTTCGCGGTCCCCGGCATCCACCGAGATCACGACCGGCTCCCTTGTGCCGGCCGTCAGCCCGGACGAATGCTCGTCGGGATGTCCGCCGCGCGTGTCGCGGTCGGCGGGAGTTTCATTGCTCATCGAACTGGCACAGCCCGCGACGACCATCGAAAGCAGCAGGCAGGCGATTCGATTCATCGTGCCCTCCGTTCCGCCGCAGCAAGCCGCGCCGCCAGCATCGCATCCGCAACCCCCGTCTGCCCGTCCTCGTTCAGGTCGCATGACACCGGCTCGCCGCTTCCCAGGAGTCCTTTCACGATCTGCATGCAGTCCACCACACCGGCGGAATCGCGGGGAACCTTGCCCGTGGGGGGCGGAAGCGGGACGGGTTTCGGCGTGACGTCAGGGGGTGGCTCGGGGCCGCGCGCAACGAAGCCGGTGCCGCCGGGAGGCTTGGGAATCACGGGATCGGCGGGCGGTGGATCGGGCGGCTTCGGAATCGGGTCGCCTGGGGGAAGAGGCCGGGGGACTTCGTGGTCCACGGGTTTGGAAGTGTCGGGCGACGGCTTCACGGGGACGGCCACTTCACCTGCCGGAACATTTTCCGCCTTCGCCATCGCCCGTTCAGCGGGAGGCGACGCCTTTCGCTCCGCCCACTTCAGCCCGCCTCCAACCGCGACCAGCAGCACCGCCGCCGCCGCCGCGACTTGCCACCACCCCGCGGGACGGCGCCGCGCCGCGTCCGCCGCCAGTTGCGGAATCGCCGCCCGGATCGCCCGGTCGTTGGATTCCGGGAAGGCCGACTCACCGGCCATGGCCCGAAGCGCCCTCGCCGCGAGCGTGACCGCCTTCTGCCGCTCGCGGCAGTCCTCACACCCCGCGAGGTGCGACGACGCCTCCGCGGTGGGGGCGAGCATCTGGTCGTTGGCGAGTTCCTGGCAGGTCATGGTGTTCCTTGTATTCAGCGTGCGGGGGGCTCGGAAGTTCTCAGTTTTCGCTGAAAATGTCCTTTCAGCAGTTCCAACCCGTTGTGGATCCGCGATTTCACCGTCCCCAGCGGCACATCCAGCATCTCCGCGATCTCTTCATAGGGCAAGTCCTCGAAAAACCGGAGCGCCAGCGCCTCCCGGTACGCCTCCGGCATCTCCGCCAGCGCTTCCCGCACCCGTCCCGCCAGCTCGACGCCGGCGACCGCCGATTCGGGGCCGGAGCGCGGGTCCGCGGCCGCATCGTCGTGCATCGGCTCCGCCTTCCGCGTCTTCCGGCGGCGCAGTTCCGTCACCGAGAGGCTGGAGACCACCCGGTAAAGCAGCGTCGTGAACTTCGCCCGCGGCTCCCACTCCGGCGCCTTTCGGAACACGTACAGAAACGCTTCCTGCACCACGTCTCCCGCCGCATCCGCGTCGCCGAGCATCCCGGTGGCGTGCCGAAGCGACCGGTCGCGGTGGCGCTCGTACAGCTCGGTAAAGGCCGCCGCGTCGCCGCGACGGCACCGGCCCATGAGTTCCTCGTCGGTCATTCCGCGAACTTGCGGAGTCGCTCGGCCGCATCGCGCGCCCGGGCCTCGGCAGCCTTCGCGCCGGCGCCCTGGAGTGTGGTCGCGGCCTCCGCGGCGATCTCGGCGGCTTCGCGCGCCTCCTCCTTGCTCCCGGGAAATTCTGCGAGAAGCGCGGCCCAGGAGGCGCGGGCAAGGGCGAAGGGAAGGGCGAGTTCGGCATCGCGGAGGGTTTTGAACGCGCGGGCGAAGTTTCTAAGGGCGGCGTCGCGGTCCTTGTTGAGAATGTGGACGTCCGCGAGTCCGGTGTAAACGCGGCCGACGAGCGCGGTGTCGGGCCAGCGGCGGCCGAGGTATTCGAGGGCGACGTGGAACGCGGCGCGGGACTCGATGGCCTTGCCCGAGCGGAGAGCGCTTTCGG
>JAIOPR010000183.1 GCA_021413805.1 Planctomycetota bacterium | reverse complement strand
CGAACGCGCCGCGAAGGAAGCGTTGAGGCTCCTGAAGAGGTGACGGAATTTGTTCGCGTTGCCGGGTGCCTCCTTCAGGGAAAAGCGGTGCTTGATACAAGCCTTCCGGTGCGACTAGGATGGCCGCCCAGCGATCGCTTCCGCGCAGGCGGAAAGAGCCCCGGTGATCGATCCATGATCGAAACCGGCGACAGGACGATCGAGATTTGGGAAGCAGAGCCTTCCCGGGCCGCAGGAACCTCTTGAAGGAGATGCGAGAATGTTGACGGGACGCAGGTTCGTAACAATCGCGCTGGTTATCGGCCTCTGTGCGCTGGCGGTGACGGGATGCCACCGGAGGAGCAGCAAGGGATCCACGACGATCAACAAGTCGGACATCTTCACGACGGACGAGTTTCCCGGTGCCCCGGTCCAGGCCGGGAATGTCGCGGACGACCAGCGCGCCATGAGCGTTTCAGGATCCGACGTGATCCCCGGTTCGGTCCGCTGCGTCGCGAACGGCGACCGCGGGACGATGATCGCGACCTACCAGGTGACCGGTGGACGACTCTATGCCCACTATTACGACGGCAGCGGCTGGACTCCCCCGCGGGCGCTTTCGGCACTCGACTGCATCCTGACGTCGGCTTCGGCGAACACCGAAGTCGCGTTCATCAACACGGAAAACAGTTCCAGCGGGTTCGCAAGCGACCGCAACGGGGACGCTTTGATCTTCTGGCTCGCCAGTGATGCCGCGAGCAGCGTGACCGGCGACGACGCGAACACCAACCTCTGGTGCACCTATTTCGACGTGTCCCACTGCGAGGACATCGCCGCCAATTACGGCTTCCAGGAGTTCGCTTCCCGCGTCAGCAGCCTCGAGGATTCGGGCGTGGCGAGCGTCGGGGCGGACGAGAAAGTGGACACCTACGGCCTGATTTCGGACGGTCTGTGCGGCGAGGCGAGGTGGGGGTTCAGCCCTGGTTTGTCAGGCGGCGGGTACGCGGATTACCGCTGGGGTAACGAGACGACGGACAGCATCATCGTCTTCTGGCGACAGGACCAGGACAACGACCCCGCGGCGGGGTACCAGCAGGACCTGTACATGGCGACGGCCCGGTTCGACCTGACGGCGGCGATCGACAGCGAGATCCCGCTGACCCCGGGCGTCAACAGCCGCCTCGCGGTGGCGGGATTCGGAGCCTCGGACGGCGGGACGTCCAGCGAAGAGACGACGGTGGACACGGCGTTTATCACGTACAACAACGTCCTCTTCTACCGGATTACCTCCACAGCGGTTGCCGGTTCGGGCGCCGCGGGCGTCGAAAACCAGGCCCAGTTTACGCCTCTCTACGGCAGTCTCCTGGCGAATGCGGATATCAACGTGCAGGAGGTCGCCTTCAACCTTTCGACGGGGACGCCTTCCTCGCCGGTGACGCTCCAGGCGATCGTCCCCGACTCCACGTCGGGGAACACTTTCCAGTGCAACGGGACGTTCCACCAGCACAGCGGCTTCTTCGGCAGCTGGCAGGTTGAGCGGAATTCCACCTACGGCTCGGACGAAGGGCTGGCGGTGCTGGTGAACTATTCCGTGCAGCTTGTGAACGACCCTGACCTGACGTTCGGCGCCTTGACAGCGGATGGCCGGCTCCGGTTGACCGAAATCAACGAGGGCACGGGCGCGATCGTCGCGGGCATGGATATCGACGGGGAGGACCCGGACATTACCGACCCGGTTCAGCCCAGCGAGTTCTCGACCCGGATCAGCCGCAATGGCGACTACATCTGGGCCGTCTGGGACGAGCGCGTTGACTCTTCCCCGACCGGCGTCTCGCCCGACGACCACACGGGGCTGTGGGTAAGCTGCTACGTCACGACGCGTATCGCCGAGGACGGGACATTCCCCATTCCTCCGGCGCTCGGGACGATGGTCTCGACCGCAGTCAGTGTCGAGACGTCGATTACCGGCGGAGCGGCTGTAAACCAGTGGAGATTCCAGGAAGCGCTCGGGTACATCTGCGGCGTCCAGTCCGATCCGGACAACATGAGCGTGGTCTTCCAGCACAGCGATACGTCCGGGGACACGGTCTGGGTTACGAAGTTGACCGCAAATCTCGTCACGCCGACGGCTTCCTCGTTCGCGACCGCACCCCTCGAGGGATTTGAGGACGGCGACCTGTTCGGTTACGGGCCGGTCTATGTTCCCCCGGCATTTTCGTTCATCGCCACGGACAGCGGTGAAGGCGGAAACGTCTTTACCACCTATCGCAAGGACACCGACTTCCTGGTCGGCCCCGTCGATGTCCGGCAGTTCGCTGAAAAGACGGGCGTGGGGGGCGGCCAGGTGGAGATCGATTCCAGCACGACCGACAGGCAGGTCAGGTCGGTGGTGGGTGACGTACAGAACATCGTCACCACGCCCCGCGGCGATGAAATCGGGACGTTCGACGTCGTGAGCCTGGACGACGATGACCGCCGAGCCAACCCGGCCCACTTCGTGCACGTGCTGTTCTTCGAGAACCGCTTCAACGAAGTAGACGGGTTGCCGTTCGCCCTGCGGACCCGGATGTTCAATGCCGAGGACACGTCGATCACCCTCGGCGAGACCTTCACCCCGAACGCCGGGACCCTGTTTGCCGATCCATTCCAGCTTGACCTGCCGGCAATCGCACCGGGAAGCGGGACGCTGGACGCGACCGCGCTCCGGGGGACCGCCCTGGACGGCGACACCGTCGGCCTTTTCTTCACGGAAGGATCCAGGATCTACTACCAGGAAGCCAACCCGGGAGGCAACGGGAACGACGAAGTGGTGTGGTTGAACAACGAAGGCGTCTCGAATCCGCTCCTGGTCGATGATGACAACGACGAGGAAGTCCAGACGATTGAGCTCTTCACGACCCGGTCCTGCACTTGCCAGACGCTGAGTGGTGCGACGATCTTCTGGACCAAGGCGTTCGGCTCAGGCAGCGGCGGCGGCTTCTCGCAGCGCCTGCAGGTCCGCGTCCGCGAGTAACAGGCAGGCCGTTCTCAATTTCCTTCCGGGCCTCGGCATCCGCCGGGGCCCGGATTGTTTCTATCGAGCCTGTCCTACTTGAGCTGAAGGGTCGGCTTCGCGGGAGCCGGGCGCTCCACGCCCAGCGACGGCACCACGGTCATCCTGAATCCGCTGTTCTCGGCGACGTGCCGGGACGCATAGCCCGAGCGGGCGGTGGAACGCGAGTTGGCGCCGCGCGACCAGAAGCCGCCGCGCCACAGCCTCCAGCCGGGATATTCAGGCCCGGGGTCGTTCAGGCACGAATCCCGGCTGTTCCCGGCCTGACCGCGGACGCCGTACGGTGACTCATCCGATGAAAACTCCGTCACGCTGGCCGGACGCATGCCGCCCGGGTGCGACTGGTTCATATTCGCCCACGCGGGGCTGTCCTGCCGGCCCCAGGGATACGGCCTGTGATCCGGACCGCGCGCCGCTTTTTCCCATTCTTCCTCGTGAGGCAGTGTGAAGAGGTGCCCATCCTTCGCCCGCCTCCAGGCGCAGTACGCCATGGCGTCTTCCCAGCAGATGGCCAGCGCAGGCCAGTCTTCTTCCCAGTCCACGGTGCTGTTTGAGAGTCGCCGGGCCTGGACGCGCAGGTCGGGTGGTGCGGAAGCGAGCCAGGAGGCTGTCGGCACGACGTAGGGCGGGCCTGGCCAGTAGAACCCGCTCTTCTGTGATTCGCGCGGGACGCGGGCGGCGGCCTGATCCGGATCGGATTTCGCCAGGTCGTTCAGGAAGACGCAGTATTCGCCGCAGGTGACGGGATGGCGTGCGATGAAGAAATCCGCGAGGTCTTTCGTGTCCGCCGGGGCGGAGTAGGGATTCTCCGGGTCTCCCTGGTAGCCGAACTTCCCGGCGGGTATGGGCAAGTAGCCCCCGGGGATTTCGCCGGGGCGCCAGAGCGTGACGTCCTGTTCCCAGAGACCGCAACGAGGGATGAACACCGGGCAGCGGATGGGTTCGAATCCCTTGCCGGCGATCAGGAGCAGATACGATCCCATCGGCAGCACCCGGTTTTCGACGGGGGTTCTGCCCAGGTACGCACCAGGCCCGCGGGGCCGGAACGGCGAGTCCGGGGCGAACAGCGCTTCCACAGGGGGCGGGTGCGGCGAGGGAGCGGCGCCCGCCGGGGTCACGGGCATCAACCGGCGGCCAATCACTTCGTAGCGATAAAGCCAGGCCTCGGCCCCGACCACCGGGTTGAGGGCGCACGAGGCGTGGTGGACCTTCAGCCGCACCGCCGCTTCCGGCTCGAGCCCGGTCAGGCCCTCCGCGTCCCTGTGCTGGTCCACGGCGCGGCCGGAAAAGGGGTGATGCCCCAGGTGCACCAGTTCGCCAGGTCCGGCCATCCGCCCGTCAACCAGGCATCGGCACGGATACGCCCGCGTCCTCACGGTCAACGTGCCGTCCCCTTTCAGAAGGGCGTCAAGCGGACCGTCGTTGTACTGCTCCACCACGCGCCGGTGCAGCAGCATCTCTTTCTCGTCCTCGTTGGCCTCAGCCTCCAGGAACTTCTCCCAGGACATCTCCGCCTTCAGCCGCCTCGCTTCCCGATGCTCCCTTTCGTGCCCCAATGCCAGGGTGAGAGTCGCATCCGCCACCGAGAAGGCCTCCACGCCCAGGCGCTCCAGCGCCTTGACTCGGTCTTCCGCCGTCCAGAGCGCACTCCTGTCCGGGTCCCAGGGCTTGAGATTCTTCTCAACCCGCGACACCTCCTTCGCCGCGACCCGCGCATCCTCCATCAATTGCACTCGCCGCGTCATGGCCGCCTTCGCCTTCGTCACCGCCTCTTCCGCCAGCCCGTGATCGCGCTCCCGCTGTTTCGCTCCGTCGAGGAACAGCTGAATCTCCTGCTGCAACCCCAGCGCCGCCTGGTAGCGGTCCTCGCGGCGGAAGGCCAGCGCCTTCAGGCAGATCGCGTCCAGCTCCGGGATGATCGGCGTCCGCGGACCATCTTTCGAAAGGCTGCAGGCACGGGCGCGGGCCGAGGGAGCCGTGATGCGGCCGGCGCGCACCCGGCCGAGGATTTCCCGCGCCGTGTCTCCCTCGAAGGGCGGGCGAAGCGTCAGGATTTCGTAGAGGATGGCGCCCAGTGAATAGATGTCGCTTCGCTGGTCGAGATCGTGGAGGCGGCCCTCCGCCTGCTCCGGGGGCATATAGGCCGGCGTGCCCAGGATTTCGCCCTCGAGGGTCATGGGCATGAACTCACGGTTGCCTCCCGGCGCGGCGGCGGGACCGCCCCAGGCCGCGGCGGCCTCCGGCCGATTCTTCACGTCCCCGAAGTACCGCGCCAGCCCCCAGTCCACGATGTACACCTCGCCGTAGTCGCCGAGCATCACGTTGGCTGGCTTCAGGTCGCGATGGATGACGCCGCGGTCATGCGCGAAGGCCATCCCCTGGCAGACCGCCTGGAAGATCTGCAGAAGCCGGGTCCGCGTCCATTGCCTCGCCGCCTCCGCATCGCCCTTCCTGATTGCATGAAGCACCTGCCCGAGGTCCCGTCCGTGAATGCGCTTCATCGCCAGGAACAGCCGTTTCGTCCTGCCAGGCTCTTCCGTGGACTCGGCGGCATCCAGCATCCCGAAATCATAGACGGGCACGATGTTCGGGTGCTCCAGCCGCCCCGCCAGCTCGGCCTCACGCACGAAGCGCTCGTGCTGTTCCGCCGACAGGTTCTCCAGCACGACCTTGACGGCGACTTCCCGGTTGAGACTCGCATCGAACGCCTGGACCACCCGCCCCAGCCCTCCCCGGCCCAGTTCCGCCCCCAGGCGGTAGCGCGCGCGCGGAGCCGCCAGGACCATCACCGTCGCCGCGTCGTGGGGCTTCACCGACGCCAGTCCTTTCCGTAAATCTGGCGGAACCCGCAGGGTGAGAAGCGCATCCCTGACGTCGCGGTCCATCGACACGGCCACCAGCGAACGGGCGCCGTCCCCCGCGTTCAGTTTCAGCTGCTCTTCGACCATCAGCATCACCGCCACGTGCTGCGATGGCTTCAGGAGGCCGCGCTCCAGGAGCAGCTTTCCCATGTCGAGGGTGGCGTCATTCATCCAGACGGCCGCGCACTCGAGAAGGTGGTCCTTCGAGATGAAATTCATCTGAAGCGCCAGCAGGCCCAGAAGCAGGTCGGATTCGCGGCTCATGGTGATGCAGAAGGATGCTGCAAACCGCTCGCCGCGCGAGTCGAGCGCCTGTTTCACACGAATGGGGGTATTCCGCCACGCAGGACAGGATTTCGCGGGTTTCTCCCCGTTACTGCGTCCTTGTGCGCGCTCTTCATCTCCATGTCCCTGTTCCCATTTAAGAAAAGCGGCCCCGGGCCGGCAATCCGTGCCAAGCCCGGGGCGGTCAGCGACTTAGGAACGCGCGGCCTCCTTCCCTCTCGCACGCCACCAGTAGAGGAGGGGTGCGGCGATGAAGAGACTGGAGTAGGTGCCGTCGATGACGCCGATCAACATGGGGAGGGAGAGAGCGGCGATGCCGCCCCCCGAGGTCAACGTCACGCCGAGAAGCACGGAGACGACGAAGAACACCGTCAGGGACGTGATGATCGTCCTCGACAGCGTCTGGTTCAGGGCTTCGTCGATGACCTGCGACAGTCCCTTGGTCCGTGCTTCTCGCGAGTTCTCGCGCAGCCGGTCGAAAATGATGACGGTGTCGTTGACTGAATAGCACTTCACCGTCAGGGCAGCCGCGACCGTCGTCAGCGATACGGAGAGGTCGATCCCCCAGGCCTTGGGCAGGAGGGCGTCGATCACGACGGTCCACGTGACCGCGATGATCGCATCGTGAATGAGCGCCACGACGGCCGCCACCCCATAGCGCCACTCGAACCGCACCGCGAGGTAAATGATGATCCCGATCCAGGAGAGGACGAGCGCCATGATCGCCTTCTCTTTCAACTCGCTCACGATCGACGCGCTGACGGTTTCCACCGACGGAAAGGGATCGCCCGACAGCGGATACCCCATCGATTTCACGCTCTCCGCCACCCGTTCGGCCAGGCTGCTCACGGCCACAAAATCACGGGGCATGAGCCAGATCTCGTAAGCCGCCGACTTTTCTGGAGAGGAAGGTTTCCCGGAAGCGTCGAGCGCGACGACGTAGGGCACGAGCGCTTCCGCGGGCCTGGCCACTCCCATCTCCGACAGCCGCTTCTGCAGCCGTTCCACCGTCGCCTTCGCCGGCCGCTCTTCGTCCAGCGACAGCGTGAAAGTCCCGCCTCCCGCGTAGGGGTTCGGCGCCTCAACCGCTTGCGCGCCGATCCGGATCGAGCCCTCGGGAATCTTTCCCGCGAACTGCCTGCGGAGATCCGCGACAAGCACCTCCTTGAAGGCCTCCGGGTCCATCACCGTGTTGCCTTCCTGGGAAAGCGTGCGGATCTGGAACTGAAGCGCCTGGTGCGAACCCCCGGCGTCGGTACCCAGCAGGACCGACTGGACCTCAGCGCTCGGGTACTTCGGCCCCGCTTCACCCTGAATCGCCGCCACGCCGGCACGGACGTCGTCGATAGAAGTGCGCTGCTTGAAGCGCATATGGACGGCAACGCCGCCGCGGAAATCCATGCCGTACTTCCGTTCGCCGCGTGCGAACCAGACGACGAGTCCGATGACGATGAACACGAGGGAGACGGCGACCGCTTTCGGCGCGATCTTCATGAACGGGATATTGGGTTTGGCGAGAGCCCGGAGCATCTTCCATTCCTTCACCATGCCGCTCTGCATGAGGAGCTGCATGAGGGTGTGGGAGCAGGTGAGGGCGGTGAAGAGGGTGGTCGCGATTCCGAGGGAGAGGGTGACGGCGAATCCCTGGATCGGGCCGGTCCCGAAGACGTAGAGAAGGATGCCCGTGATCAGCGTGGTGAGGTTGGAGTCGAGGATGGCCGAGAATGCCCGGGAGTAGCCCGCTTCCATGCAGGCCACCGGCGACCGCCCCGCGTCCTTTTCTTCGCGCATTCGTTCGAAGACGAGAATGTTGGCGTCGACGGCCATGCCCATGGTGAGGACGATGCCGGCGATGCCGGGGAGGGTGAGTGTGGCGCCGAAGACGGCGAGGAGGGCGAGGAGGAGGGCGACGTTGATGAGCATGGCGACGTTGGCGACGAGGCCGGCGTGGCGGTAGTAGAAGAGCATGAATGCCATGACGGCGACGAGGGAGATGGTGCAGGCGCGGAAGCCGCGATCGATGGAGTCCTGCCCAAGGGAAGGGCCGAGAAAGGAAGATCCGACCATCTCGAGGGGAGCGGCGAGCGACCCGGTTGAGAGGACGGTGGAGAGGTCCTCGACTTCCTGCTGGGTGAAATTGCCGGAGATGATGCCGTGATCGCTGATCTGCCCGTTGATTACCGGGGCGGAGACGAGGACGCCGTCCAGGATGATGGCGAGCTGGCGATGGATATTGTCGTTGGTGACCTGGGCGAAGGCGCGCGCGCCCTCCGGTGACATGTTGAACGACACGGAGGGGCGCATGTTCTCGTCGTGGCCGGGCGACGCCTTTTCCACGGCACGGCCGTCCAGGGCGACGTCCGACCTGCAGAGGAGGCCCGATGCGGAGGACGCATGGGTGCCGCCCGGCTCGAACCATTTCGTGCCCGGGGGCGCGATGTTGGTCTTCTTGTATTCGGCCTGCAACGCATCGTCGGCCTCCAGCCGGAACTCGAGCTTCCCGGCGCTCAGGATCACTTTCTTGAACTGGTCCACGTCCTGGTTCGTCTTCAGGCCGGGAACCTCGATCTGGATTTCGTTCGATCCCTCCTTGGAGAGCCGGGGTTCCTTCAACCCCCGGAGGTTGACGCGCCGCGCGAGGATGTTCATCGCGTCGTCGGTTCCTTTGCGTATTTCTTCCGCGGTCAGGCCTTCGGGTTTGAGGCGCACCCGGAACCAGGCGCCTCCCTGGAGGTCCAGGCCCAGGTTCAGCTTCCAGCCCTCCACCGGGCTGCCGGGCCGGAAACCCGGTTTGTTATCCGACGGCCACGCGACGTAGGCGGCCACGATCGCCAGCAGAAAAATCCACAGCGCCTTCCCTTTTGCATGGGACATGATGGAGCTCCGCTCTTGGGTGAGATGAAAACGGCGTCGACGACCCGGGAACTACCGGGTGGCCGGCGGGGCGCGGCTGAGGGCGCATGAAGCGACCCTCGCGCTGGCGCAAGAGCTGAGGTGGTCAGCCCGCACAAATGCGGGCCGCGGTTCGACGGTGACTTCGGCCGCGACCGCGATGGCGAGCGGACGGAGGAACGATCCGGATTCTTCGGCCCGGCTGAGGACAAGATTCTCGGACGTCCCCGGCTCGCCCACGTCGCCGGGACCTGCGTCACCGATTTCAGCCGCGGCGGGCGACGCATGGACAGAAGCGACCGACGACGGCGCGAAAGCCGCCGTGGCAGCAAGGAGTAAGGCCAGGAGCAGGGACGACCGCTTCAGATCGAGATCTCCGGTGTCAGGGCGGATGGCCGGCGAGAGTGAGCATCAAGCCGACACGAGTATACCCGCACCCGGTCGAACGCGCCTGCGAACACCCGGTCCAGCGTGAAGGCGAAGGCCTTCGGAAGAACCTTCGCATTCACCCTGGATCAGGATTTCACGACCCGTCGTTCAGGCCTTGCGCATGCCGAACGCCAGCATGGCGCCGCCGGCGACGACGAGAATCACTCCGCCCCACATCGGGACGTCCACGGTCTCGTTCGTGTTGTAGTGAATGTCGAACGGGCCGATTTCCTTGGTGTGAGGGCGTGAGTACGTGAAGCCCTTGTAGACGAGCGCGAGAATTCCGGCGGTCAGAATCACGATGCCGAGGATCTTCATGGGAGATTCCTTGTTCTGGAGTGAACGGCTAGACAGCAGGGCGACCGCGGAGGACGCGGAACAGGATGACGACGAGCGCGACGAGGAGGAGCAGGTGGATGACTCCGCCCATCGTGTAGGAACTGATCATTCCCACGGCCCAGAGCAGAATCAGGATGATGGCGATGGTTTCGAGCATAGGTCCCTCCGTAGATTGCGATCGGACTCGTAAGCGCTTCACTTTGCGGGGTACTGAAATCGCAAAGCTCGTGCCGCAGGCCACCGCCGAGCCCTACAGGCGCGGCCGGCGCCGATCGGTAAGTCTTTTCCATGTCCGTGTAAGTTCTACCCGGCCCGCGAGTCACTGCACCGCGCGACGAGCAACGGCGTTTGCGAAGAGCGCACCAGCTTCTCCGCGATGCTCCCCATGACCGCGCTGGCGATTGCAGAATGCCCATGCGTGGTGCAGGCGATCAGGTCCGCACCGCAATGTCCAAGCGCCCCGAGGATTTCCTCCGCCGCATCGCCCGACCGGACGAGCTTCTCCGGGGCGATTCCGGAATCCTGGAAACGGTCGGCGGCGGCCGTCAGGATTCTCTCGGCTTTCGGCATCGATTCCGCCGACGCCGAACGACCCGGCAGGACATGCACAAGCGTCACGCCGAGGCCCAGCGATTTCGCAAGCTCGACAACGTGGGGCACGATTTCAAGCGCCTGCGGGCTGCCGTCGAGCGGAACAAGGACCCGCTTCAGCCGAAGGTCGCTCACGCTCCGGTCGGGAATGTCCGTCGAGTCCACGGGAGCGCGGAGAAGCAGCACCGGCACCGGGGTGCGGTGCAGCACCGATTCGGCCACGCTGCCGAAGATCACGCGGGAAAGGCCCGTGCGGCCGTGGGTTGACATCGCGATCATGCCGTCCGGGTGATCCGAAGCGACAGACAGGATCAGGTCGGCGGCTCTCCCCTCCGTCACGACCGCGTTGCAACGAACGCCCCTCTCCGCCAGCTTCTTCGCGAGGGAACCGAAGTATCCGCGCTCCTGGTTTTCCACCGCTCCGTCCAGCCCGGGATCCAGGCGGGAGGAGAGCGGCGCCTCGAGCGCGTGGACCAGCGTGACCTCCGTCTTCGGCTGCGCCATCAGGCTGCCCAGCCGCCAGAGTACGGACTCGGCCAGCGTGGAAGTGTCGAGCGGGACGATGATGTGGCTGAGCATGGGTTTTCCTTTTGTGGAGAGGTTGATTCCTAGAGCGGGAAGGCCCGAGCGGACAATTGATCCCTGCCACTCTCATGAAGTGCCGCGGCGGCCGGGATTTGTCTCTCGGCTTTCCTGTCGCGCCGCCCGCGCCGGATGACCAGCACCGGGACCTGCCCGCGCCTTACGACCTGCTCTGCGACGCTTCCGAGAACCCAGCGCTTCAGCCCGCTCGCCCCGTGGGTTCCCATCGCAATCATTCCGCACTTGTGCCTGACCGCGAAGGCCGTGATGGCCCCGGCCGTGTCGTCGCTGAGTTCGACCGAAGCGGCGACATGGACGCCGCGGGCAGCGAAACCCGCGCCCACTCTGCGAAGGTAGGTTTCCGCGGCATCGACGTCCGCACCGCTGGTCCTCCGGGGAACGACGTGGATGAAATGCAGGTGGGCATCGCCGGCCGCAAATTGTCGCAACTCATCAAGCGCCCGTTCCGCGAGCGGAGAGCCGTCGAGCGCCACGGCGAAGTTGCTGAGCATCCGCTCCGCTTCGGCTTCGGCCAGGGCGCGGGTCGGGGGCTCGGGCGGACGAATCACGAGAACGGACTTCGAAGTGAGCCGGATGACCTTGTCGGCGGTGCTGCCCGGGATCCAGCGTTCGACGCCGCCCCTTCCATCGGTGCCCAGGATGACCAGGTCGGCGCCGTCTGCGCCGCGCAGGATCTCCTCGCACGCCGCCCCGATGCACACCCCGGACTCAACCGCGACGTCCGGTGTCTCGTACGCGGCCTTCAGCGCGTCCGCCTGCGCCTTCCCGGCTTCCTCGAATTCAGGCTGCCCGCAGACCCCGAAGTCCATGTCCATCGGCACGCGGTCCAGGACGCGCAGCAGCCGCACTTTCCCGCCGGTCCGGCGGGCGATCTCGATCGCAAAGGGGATCGCGTACTCGGACATCGGGCTGCCGTCAACGGGGACAAGGATGGTGCGGTACACGGGGCCTCCGAGGGAAACGAGTTTCCCTTCGCGCACGCAATTACGGGACCGGGCCGCCCATGCCCTTTTCGGACCCGCATTTGCTCCCTGTTTCCCATTAGACCCAAACGGGGTGAACCACCGGGAAAAGTTACCGGATCACCCAATGACAAGACCGGGTCTTCGGAAAATTAGGGAGTCAACCATGATTCGCACCATCCAGGCCGTCGCCTTCGCCGTTTCGCTCTCCGCCATCGCTGGAATCGCGCGCGCTGAAGAGCCCTCGAGCGTGCTGGACAAGCCGGCCACGGTCGTGAAGGAGAACAGAACGCCGGACCCCACCTTTCTCGCGATCACCACGCTGACGCGACGCGGCGAGGAGAGGCTGTTCGCGGGTCAAACGGAAATCCAGTCCCCTGCCGACGCTCTTCACGATTTCCGCGCAGGACTGGTGTTCTTCAAGCAGGCCTGGCGCCTGATCTTCGTGTTCCGGCTTTCCGCGGATCTTCCCGACGGCGAACGGCGGGCCCTCGAAGAAGAGGCGGCCGGGCTGAAACAGCGCATTCGCGCCGGCCTCATCTCCACCCATCTCGAACTCGGCTATGCGATCATGTCGCGCGGGTCGATGAAAAGGGCTGCTGACGAGGCGCGTTACGTGCTGACGTTCGATGCCGACAACTACGAAGCGCTTCAGCTGCGGATCCTGGCCTCGGGCTCGGGTGGTTACCGCCACTGGGGTTTCCGCGAAGGCTGGACGAAGCCGGTTCCGGTGCAGCCTGAAAAGGCGCCCGGGATCGTGTGGCGTGGACGTTAAGAATCCATAGTCCAGGTCGGGGATTCGGCATTCATGCGGGGAGTTCGTCGAAGGGCGGCACGGCAGCCCGGGCACAGGCTTCCCGCATGAGTGCGACCTGGCGATGAGTTTGATGAATCGGCACGGAACCGCGCCAGGGATCCTGCGTCCAATCCGGACCCAAGGGAGAATCCATGAACGCGATCCGAACGCTGTCCGTGCTGGTGGTGGCTTCCCTGCTCGCCCGCGCCGCGGAACCGACGGTGATCTGGTCGGTGGACGTCAAGGGCGACCAGGTCGAAACCCCGGTGGTCGTCGACGGAACCGTTTACGCCGTCGCCCGCGAGACGCCTCCCCCCGACGGAGGGTCGCCGGGCTGGATTTTCGCCATCGACGCTTCCAGCGGAAAAGTCCGGTGGAGTTCCTCCCTGAAGAGCCCGCGTATCCGCGCCGCGGTCGACGGAGGCGTGGTGTGCGTCCTCGATGGCGATGTGCTGCTTGACGGCGACACCACGAATATCCGCGCGTTCGACGCCGATTCCGGCAAGGAACTCTGGACCGCCTCCGCTTCAGGACCCGAGGGAACCTACTTCACGCCGATTCCGCCAGCCGCGGCCGGCGGACACCTGTATTTCGCACGGGGCCGGTCGGTCGTGGCGCTGGATGTGACGTCCGGCAAAGAACTCTGGGTGAAGGAAACGCCGGGACGGCCGGTACAGTTTCTCCCCGTGGGCGAAAGAGTGTGGACGGCGGTGGTGGACGACCAGTCCAAAAACGGCGCGGATCCCTCGCGCACCCTGGCGCTGGACGCCGCGACCGGCAAGGAGGACTTCCGGCGCGACGGCGCCTGGCGGACGAGCGCCGGGTGCGGCATCGTCGTGCTCGAGGGAAACGGGACCATGGAAGCGTTGGACCCGGTTTCCCTGAAGTCGAAGTGGACCGTGAAAGCGAAGTCAACCTGGGAGACCGCGCTGGAGGACGGGCTGGTCCAGTTCATCGGCAAGGACGACAAGGTGCACGGGCTGGACGTGGCCACCGGAAAAGAGACGCGCACGACGCCGGTCGCCGGGCAGCTCGGCGGCGGCCGGGTCATCCGGGTGAACGACCGTGGCGAAGCGATCGCCCACGCGGCCAATGACGGGAGCGAGCTGTGGACCTGGAAAGCCCCCGCCCGGCCCGTGTCGCAATTCGCCCTGAAAGCGTCCCTGCTCTGCGTCGGGTGCGCGGACCGCAAGGTGTACGCGCTTCGGGAGCCGGGCGGCAAGTAGGTCCCGCCCGAATTGACCTCCGGAGTCGCTTGTTGCAGTATTCAGCGCGACCCGCGTACCCCGGCGTCCCCTGCGGAGGACTCATGGCCCGAATCTCGAAGTACCTTTCGGCGCTCTGCCTCGTTGCCTGCCTGTCCGCAGCGGCCACCGCGCAGGACGCGGCGCCGGCCGTGACGGACGACCCGAAAACCTGGCCCGCCGACGTGAAGACCGCATATGACGAGATCTGCGCACTCCCGCCGGATTCGAAAGACGCCGCGAAAAGCGCGCGCTGAAAGTGCGAACCCGTTCGCCCAGCGCGAGTCGATCGTGATGCTCGGCGAACTCGGCGGGAAGGAAATCGCCGATTTCCTCGCGGACCTCGCGCAGCGAACCGCTTCCGACGGCCTCAAGAAACACATCGCAAAAGTTACGGCCACCCTTCCCGCGAAACCGCTTTCCGCGGAAGCGCTCGTGCTGCTCGACCGGGTCGTCAACGCGGACGCGGAAGGCAAGAAGCGGGCGGCGGTCGTCCTGTCCGAGGAGTTCGGCAAGCCGGCGGCCGAGGCGCTTCAGAAGATCCTGAAAGACCTCGTCTCAGACGACGACGCGCGGACGTTCGCCGCGCTGGCCATTGTCCACATCAACACGGGCAGCGTCGCGGACCTGGAATCGCTGTGCGTCCGCACGAACCACAAGACGCTGCGCTACTGCGCGGTGAAGGAACTTGCCGATAAGGGAGCGGAAGGCGAGGCGGTGCTGCGGAAGCTCGCGGCGGAC
>JAIOPR010000182.1 GCA_021413805.1 Planctomycetota bacterium | reverse complement strand
GTATTTCGGGATTTCGGCCGAAGACGCCGCCCGCCGCGCCGAGGAACAACTCGCGTTCGTCGCCCTCAAGGAAAAGGCCGAATCCCCGGTCATGTCGCTCTCCGGCGGCATGAAACGCCGCCTCGTCCTGGGAAGAGCCCTTCTCAACAGCCCGCGCCTCCTCATCCTCGACGAGCCGACGACCGGCCTCGACCCGCAGGCGCGCCACGTGCTCTGGGAAAAGGTGCGCGAACTCCGGCGCCGCGGCGTGACGATCCTCCTGACCACGCACTACATGGAAGAAGCCGCGCAGCTCTGCGACCGGCTCGTGATCATGGACAAGGCAAAGATCCTCGTGAAGGGCTCGCCGTCGGAACTCACGGCCCGCCACGCCCGCGCCACCGTCGTCGAGGTCTGGAACCCGCCCGCCGCCGCTGAAGCCTGGGTCAAGGCCCGCGGCCTCGCCTGCGAACGCTTCGGCAGCAAACTCCACGTCTACCCTGAGGCCGGCGAAGCGCTTCACAAGGAACTCGTCACCCGTTTCAACGTCGAGCAGGTCATCGTCCGGCGCGGGACGCTGGAAGACGTTTTCCTGCGGCTGACGGGAAGGGACCTGCGCGAATGAACGCATTCCAGCGGGTGTTCACGGTGTGGCGGCGGAACATGGACGTCTACCGTGTGACGTGGAAGGTGAATTTCATCCCGCCGCTTCTCGAGCCGATGTTTTATCTGCTCGCGTTCGGCGCGGGGCTGGGCGGGTTCGTGAAAACGATCCCGTACCGGGGCGGGGAAGTCGGCTACACGAGTTTCATCGCGCCCGGGATGGTGGGGATTTCGGTGATGTTTTCGTCGTTCTTCGAGTGCACGTACGGCTCGTACATCCGGATGTACTACCAGAAGACGTTCGACGCGATCATCGCGACGCCGCTGAACCTCGAGGACGTCATCCTGGGCGAGATTATCTGGGGCGCGACCAAGTCGTTCATCTCGGTCGCGATCATGTGCGGCGTGATCCGGGCGTTCGGTTACATGTCATTCCCGGACCTCCTCGTCCTCCCGTTCGTCGCGTTCCTCGCCGGCCTGTTCTTCGCTTCGCTCGGCATGTGCTACACCTCGATCTGCCCGTCCATCGACGCATTCAACTACCCGATCTTCCTGTTCATCACGCCGATGAGCCTCTTCGGCGGCACCTATTTCCCGGTGGACCACCTGCCGGCGTGGGCGAAACCGGTGGCGCAGTTCATGCCGCTGTACCACCTGACCTGGGTAACGCGGTCGATCGCGTTCGGGCACTGGGATGCCGGGGTCTGGATCCGGCTGGCCGGGTTCGCGCTGACGGTGGTACCGCTGATGTGGTGCGCGGTGAGGTTGATGAAGAGGCGGCTGATTCTGTAGGTGGCTAAATGGCAATCCGAACCGCGGTTCTCAGCTGCATCCACGGAAACCTCGAAGCGCTCGAGGCGGTCCTCGAAGACGCTGCGAAGCAAGCGGTCGAGCGAACCGTTTGCCTTGGGGACATGGTTGGTTTCGGTGCCGACCCCGCCGCCTGCGTCGAGCGAGTCATTTCGTCCTGCGAATGGTGTCTGGAGGGTGACTTTGAGGAGCGGTTGCTCATGGCTCGTGGAAACAAACTCAAGAACTTCAACCCAGCTGCCCGGAACCACATGAGGTGGAATGCGAAACAACTCGCACCCGGTGTTTTTCCGGGCGCGCGCCGGACAGGAATGCTGAATACGTGGGCTTGGTTGGCGTCGCTGACGCCGCGCAGGGTGGAGGAGTCGGCGCTCTTCGTGCATGGGACGCCAGACGACCCGTTGCACGAGTGGCTGAACATCTCCGAGGCGACTGGCATCGGCCCGAAGGGGCTGCAGAAGCAGCTCAAGCACGTGGACGGGGTCTGCATGCACGGTCACACCCACCAACCGTGCGTAATCATGGAATCGGGCGAGTGCATGTGGCCACCGAGTGCGGACTGGGAATATGTGCTGGAGCCCGGGAAGAAGGTGCTAATCAACGTCGGCTCAGTCGGCCAACCACGTGATGAGGATCCCAGGGCCTGCTACGCGATAATCGAAGACGGATCGGTCAGGATTCGGCGAGTGGAATACGACATCCAGCGGGCGGCGGGAAAGATTCGGGCCGAGAAGTCGCTGGACCCCAGGTTCGCCGAGCGTCTCTTCATTGGCAGATAGTCAGAGCTCCCGGACACAACGTCCGATAATGTCTCTTATGTTGCATGGCGATGCTGTGACGTAAGGGCTGGGGCTCTATGGACTTGTAGATGATTCCGGGTAGGCCTTTCGGCGGCCATTAAGGTTCTCAAGGCGCGAGCCCCGAAGGCGTGGCCAGGCAATTTGGACAACAACGTCCCACCACGGATCGACCCCAATCACCCGAGCCATCGGGCCCTTCGACGTCCAAACACCCGCGGCCTCCCTCGCGACTTCAGGCACGCGAGAACCTTCCCACCCCGCAATCAACCCTTTCCCCCGTACCCCCCGACACACGAAAATGACCCCCATGAAATCAGTCCTGGCCGGGTTTGGCGACTTCATCGCGGGATTCGGGCTGATCGTCCGGGTCCCGAGCATCCGGAAATGGGCCGTGATCCCGATGCTGCTCAACGCCGCCCTTTTCGGGCTGATGGCCGTGCTGGTGTTCCTCTACGCCGGCGATGTGGTCCATTGGATGGTCGGGCAGGCCCATTCCACCTGGGGTAAAGCAGGGTTTTTCATGCTCCAGCTGCTCATCATCCTGGTTGGCCTGGTCGTCGTCGTCTTCCTGAGCCTTGTTCTCTCCAGCGTCGTGGCCGCGCCGTTCTACACCAAGCTCGCGGAGGCCACCCTCCGGCACCTCACAGGCCGCGAAATCGCCACCTCCGGGCCCCTCTGGAAGATCGCGTTTGTCACCATCGGGCAGGAACTGGTGAAGCTCTTCATCTTCGTCGGCATCCAGGCCGTTCTGATCGGGATCGGGTTTATCCCCATCGTCGGGCAGATCGCGGCGGCGGGCGTCACGATGCTTCTGCTCGCGTTCGAATTTGCCGATTACTCGCTCGAAGCCTACGGGCACCGCGTCTTCGACCGCTACCGGTTCATCGTGAAGAACAGTGGCTCCTCCATCGGTTTTGGAGGGGGCGCCTTCCTGGTGACCCTGATTCCGCTCATGGGGATCGTTACAGCGCCGGCGGCGGTCGCGGGCGCGGCGAGGATGGTCGTCCGGCTGAAGGGAGACAACGTCCGATAATAGTCGAGGTCGTTTCCCGGAGAACGCGCGATTCGAACGGGCGCGTGCCGTATTTCTCCCAAAACTCTCGGGGCCCTTCTCTGTGACCTCTGCGGCAAACGCCGTTTGCCGCGCGCAGCCTCTCCACCTCCGCGCGCTACTCGCCTTCCTCCGCCCTGAAATGCTCCATGTAATGCGGCTGCTTCATCAGAAGCGGGCGGATCGTCCCGCCTCGCAACAGCGAAAGAAAAACTTCCGCAATCTTCGGCTCGAACTGCGCGCCCTTGCAGCGCTCGATCTCGAAGATGACCTCCTCGTGCGACATCCCGCGGCGGTACGGCCGGTGCGACGTCATCGCGTCGTACGAGTCCGCCATCTGGATCACCAGCGCGATCTTCGGGATCTGCTCCCCCTTCAACCCGTCCGGGTACCCCATCCCGTCCCACCGCTCATGGTGGTGCCGGATACCGCCGATGATCGACGCCGCGTTCTTCAGGTGCTTGATGATCTCCGCCCCGATCACCGGGTGCTGCTTCATCACCTCGAACTCCTCCGCCGTCAGCTTGCCCGGCTTGAGAAGGACTCGCTCGGGGATGCCGATCTTGCCGAC
This sequence comes from Planctomycetota bacterium, assembly GCA_021413805.1. GTDB lineage: Bacteria > Planctomycetota > MHYJ01 > WSZJ01 > WSZJ01 > WSZJ01. The sequence continues at coordinate 2,823 of JAIOPR010000182.1, read as the reverse complement.
GTCATGCAGAAGCGCGCTCAGGTTGAGCGTCGTCAGGTCCTTCTCGTTCCAGTTCATCGAGCGCGCCAGCTCGACGGCGTACGTCGTCACGCGCTCGGAATGCCCGCAGGTGTACTTGTCCTTCGCTTCCAGCGCCGCGACGATTGTGCGGATGCTCTCAAAGAACAGGCTCTCGAGGTCCTCGATGAGCTTGGCCCGGTCGATGGCGAGGCCGGCCTGCAACGCGATCGCCGTCACGAGTTCCACGTCCGCCTGCTGGAACGCGTCCGCCATCCCGGTCGAGTCGAGGTAGATCACCCCGAGGATTTTTTCTTTCGCGGCCAGCGGGACGCACATCACGCTCCGGATGTGCTGGATGATCACCGACTCCCCTGCCTTGAATCTCTCGTCGCCCATCGAGTCGTTCGAGACGATCGACTGCCCGTTCCGCACCACCGTGTCGAGAATCGTCCTCGACAGGTACGGCCGGACTTCCTGGCTCGGGTCCTCCGCCGGGTCGTCCACCCCCGTGTGCACCACCACAGGCTCGTACGTCCCGCGCTCCCGGTCGATCAGGATCAGCGTCCCGCGGTCCGCCCGCACCTGGCTCATCACCGCGTCCATCGTGCTCTTCAACACCTTCTGCAGGTCCACTTCCCCGTTGATCAGGTTGCCGATCTTGTACAGCGTCGTCAGCGCCCGGTGCGCCTGCCGCATGTCGGCTTCGCTCTGGGGAAGCGCCATGATCGTGGACTTGTCGAGGTCGAGGCCGACGCTGGTTTCTTCTTTCCGCTCCCCCGCGGTCTTGTCCTCGTGCGTCAGGAAGATCTGCGTCGTTTCATCATTCACGTCTTCCTGCACGCGGAACTCGAAGAGGCTCGAGCCGGCGGCCACGATGTCGCCATGGTGAAGCGGAAGGTTGCCGGAGATGCGCTCGCTGTTGACGTAGGTCCCGTTCGTGGACTTCATGTCGCACAGGACGAACCCGCCGCTTTCCTGGAGAACCGAGAAATGGCGGCGCGACAGCCCCGGGTCGAACATCGGGATGCTGGAATCGTCGCCTCGCCCGATCGAGATGGGCGCCTTGGGCGTCACCTCGATGAAGGCGCCGGCATTCTTCCCCTTGATCACCAACAGGCGCGCCTGCATCGGCAATTGTCCCCAGCTGTGTTCGGGCGATCCAGGTCGGACCGACCTGCAGGGGTATTTTAGGCCTAAGGGTAACCCGGATCAAGGGCGATCCTGTGGAAGCGGGAAATGGGGCCCCCGGTGACGTCCTCTCGATCACCCCCTGGAGGTCTTCCCCGCCAAAAGTACCGCCCGGCATCGCGCCAGCGCCGGGTGCGCCAGCAGCTTCGCCCGGCGATCTTCCGGCAGCTGCGACGCCAGCCGTTCCGCTTCCCGAAGGGCGATTTCCGCGTCGGGAATCGACCTGGCGAGCGCGGCCAGGTCGGCTCGGACGCGCCACGCGATCCCGGTGAGGCCCAGCGTCTCGACCTGGATCGCCAGCCGCCTCAGTTCGGGCTCGGCATTCAGGACGTCCGCGGCGACAGCGGTGGCCGTCCACGCCACGCCCTCGGGCTCGGGGTGCGGTGCCAGCGCCAGGACCGCGGCGGCCGCTTCGGCATCCCCGGTGAGCGCCCGGATCTGCAAGGCGAGAGGCGCCGGAAGGCGCGGCACCAGGCCGAGCGCGTCGTCCCGCCGCCCGGCCTCCGCGAGGTCCAGCGCCACCGCGTATTCGGCCTCCGCGGCCCTCGAAGGTTCCACCATCGCCACTTCGCGGTGATCCCGTTCGGCGCTCGCGAAATCGCCCGCCAGGCGCGCCAGGCTGCCTCGCGCATCCAGGATCCCCGCTATGACCCGGGACTGCCGCGACGCCCGGGCGAGGGCGAGTGCGCCGTCGAGCGCGGCGGAAGCGCCGGAAAGGTCGCCGAGCAGGTGGCGCACGATCGCCGCGTTCCCGAGCGTCGTCGCGACCCCCGACCGGTCGCCCATCTCCCGCCGGAGCGCCAGCGCCTGGTTGTACGTCTCCAGCGCTTCACGGTAACGCCACTGCCTCGCATGCACGTTCGCGAGGTTATTCAGGCAGATGCCCAGCCCGTAGATCAGCCCGATCTCTCGCGCGAGCCGGATCGCCTCGGCGTACGTCAGCGCCGCAATGTCGTCGCGCTTCATCCTCGACTGCACTTCCGCCAGGTTCGTCAGGCTCACGATGACCCCGGGGCGGTGGCCGACTTCCTTCTCGAGGGCCATGGATTCTTCGAAGAGCGTGCGCGCGTCGTCCAGCGCGTTGCGGCGCATGGCGAGGAGCCCGAGGTTGTTCTTCGCCGCGGCGGCCGTGCGCCGGTCGCCGGTCCGCCGCGCGGCGGCCTCGCACCGTTTCCAGGCGTCCTCCGCTTCCCCGTCGCGGCGGCGCCGGGCCATGACGACGCCGAGCGCGTTCAGGGCGGAAGCCTCCGCGGCGCCGTCCCCTGCCGCCGCCGACTCCTGGGCCACGCGGCGCGCCTCCGCTTCGGCCTCGTCGTGTTTTTCCATGTACGCCAGCGTGTGGGCGATGCGGCACTCGACCTCCCGGCGTTGGGCGGGATCTCCCTCGCGCGCCAGCACCTCCTTCGCTTTGCGGTGGTCCGCGAGCGCCTCGGCGTGCCGCCCGAGGTGGATCAGGACGTCGGCGCGGCCACGAAGCGCCTCCGGGCGTTCTTCCATGGCGAGGACGCGGGCGTAGCAGGACAGGGCCTCCTGGTTGGCGTAAATCTGCCGCGCGCGGTCGGCGGCCTCGAGAAACAAAGCAACCGCGCGGTCGCGGACTTCGGCCTGCTCGTAGTGGTTCGCGGCCGCCGCAAG
>JAIOPR010000181.1 GCA_021413805.1 Planctomycetota bacterium | reverse complement strand
CGTTGTTTTTCGCGAGAGCGCGGGGAAAAAGCGATCGACGGCGCGCGGTCGGGGATCGCGAACCGACGTCGAGCCCTTCCGACGTCGGGGCGCGAGGTCCGAACGCCGACGGCGATCGATTTTTTCCCGCGCTCTCTGTGGTGAGCCTGGCCGGACTCCATTGTGAGCCTTGCTGGACTCCAATGTATTGCCCGGGGTCGAAGCCAGTTGACCTGAACCCTCATTCTTGTGTAAATACCCCGTCGCGCCGGCTTCCCATTAAAGGTCCACGACCATGTTCAAGGTCCTTCTCGCCACGGGGGTCCTTCTCACGGCCGCCGCGTCCGTTGCGCGCGTCGGGATCGGCCCTGCGGGCGTCTCGGTCGGCGGCGCCGCCGTCACCAGCCCCGTGCTCCAGCTCCGCGAAGCCGAAGGCGGCAACGTCCTCGCGTCCCACGACGTCGTCGAGCCCCTTGGCGGCGTGGTTGAGGTCTCGTTCGACGGGGGCCGCCTCCTCACGCTCGAGCCCGGCGTCCGCCTCTCGCGCGTCGCCTCCGGCTACGAACTTTCTTCCCACGGCCGCCGCCCCATCCTCGTCCATACTTCCGCCGGCGCCCTCGAAGTCACCAGCCCCGCCGCCGTCAGCGCCGTCGATGGCGGCTGGACGATCGGCACGTCGCGCCTCGAAGGCGCCGCTCTCCATGCTTCCCTCTCCGAAGCCCTCGACACCACCCGCGTCGCCGAAGCGAAGAACGGCTCGACCTCCGACGCCTCCGGCCTTCGCAATACGTTCAACCGCCAGCTCCGCATCCGCCGCCTCCTCTCCTTCGACCCCGTCCGCGCTTCCGAAGCCGCCAACGAAAACGCCCTCAAGGCGCCCTCCGACGTGAGCCCGATCGGTTTCTAGGCGAACGCGACACCCTTGAAGACACCTCACGGACCGGCGTCCGGATCACCCATGACCCGACTGGGGATCCTCTCCGCCGTTTTCGCGCTCTGCGCCGCCGCTGCGCTTCCCGTCCGCGCCGATAACCTCGCCACCGAGTGGCTCGACCGCGTCACCCACGAAGTCGAAGCCGAGTCCGGCGACCTCTCGAACCGCCCGGTCGATTTCCACGTCTATGGCGGCGTCTACGGCTACTACACCGACAACCTTTTCCTCGACCCCACCCGCCACAAGGACGGCGACTCCGCCCTCATCGGGTTCGGCCGCGCGCGGGTGGACTACAGCACTTCGCGTGTCGAAGCGGCGGCGGAGCTGCTGATCAACTACGACTTCTACTCCGAGCACTACCTGGCGCGCGAAGACCAGGAGCATTTCTACGGGAAGCTGCGTTACGCGGACGGGTTCGTGGACGCGCAGATCGTGGAGATCGCGCGGCGCGAGAGCGACCCGATCAGCGCGCAGTTCGACGTCAAGGCGCGCCGCATCGTCACGGACACGATCCCGCGCATCGGGCTGAACATCCAGGACCGGCTGAAGCTGGAAGCGTACGCGCAGATCGAGACGGTCTGGTTCGAGGGAAGCAAGTACGACAGCCTTGAGAACGAGAATTTCCGCGTCGGGCTGTCCGCGCTGATCCAGGTCAACGAACGTTTCGCCGTCGGCGCGGAAGGCGGCTACCTGCGCTTCCACTACCGTGACTCGGACATTTCGCCGGGGGCGGACGGGTGGTTCGCGCGGGCCGTCGCGCGCGGCGAGCTGACGTCGCGGCTGCTGGTCGAGGTCGCGCTCGGGTATTCGTGGGTGCGGACGTTCCGCGAAGACGCCGGCCCGGCCCCGGTGCAGCACGACGGCTCGTTCGACGCCGAGGTTCACCTCCGCTACGAACTCACCGAGAACATCCTGCTCCAGGGCGACTACACGCGGCGCTTCGGCTTCGCCGGCGCGGGAAGCTCCTACCAGGTCTCCGACCACGTCGGCGTCCTCGCCGAGTGGCACGTCTTCGAGCCGGTCAAGTTGCGGGCCCGCGGCCAGTACGAGCGCGTTGACCCGAACGAGGCGCTCGTCCGGACGTACTGGAGTGTCGGCGCCGGCGCGAACTGGCAGATCATCCGGCATCTGTCGGTGGACGGGAGCGTGACGTACCGGGGTGGAGATACGAGAGGCATCGCGGGGGATGCCTACCGCAACTGGGTGGTCGGCATCGGGGTGATCCTGGATTTCTAACGGGGTGTCTTTATCCGCGGCGTTTTCCGCGTGATCCCGCCGTTATCAGCGTCAGGCTTTTTCCCTTTTCAGAAAACAGCAAAAACAGCGGACGCGGATCACGACTGGATAACGCAGAAACGGCCGCTGATAAAAAAACCGACGTCAGAATATCCCCCTCTCCGGCACCCACACCACATCCCCCGGCTCCAACACCACGTCCGCATCCAGCTTCCCTGACACGATGTCATCCAGGTTCACCGACAGCTTCTTCGGCGCCCCGCCCGGCGTCTGCCGCAACACCTGGATGCTCGAGGTCGACGCGAACTTCGTGTAACTCCCCGCCCGGCTGATCGCCATCGACGCCGTCATCCGCGTGTCCGCCGGGATCTCGAACCACCCCGGGCTCTTCACCGCCCCCAGCACGTAAACCACCCGCGCCGCCGAAGGGATCATCACCAGGTCCTCGGGCTGAAGCTCAATGTCCGCTTCGCCCTTTCCTTCCGCAATCGACCGCTCCACGTCCACCAGCGACAGCTGCACGACCTCGCGCTCGCCCTTCGGCCCCCGGCGCACGATCTGCACAAACTCCTTGTAGGCCTTGTCGGTGATGCCGCCCGCGACGGAGATGAGCTGGAGGAGGGTGATGCGCTCGGAGGGCGGGAGCACGTAGCCGTCGGGTTTCTGCACCCCGCCGAGGATGAAGACCTTGCGCGGCGCGAACGAGGTCACCGTCACGGTCACCTGCGGGTTATGCAGGAACTCCTTCGCCAGCCGCTCGCGGATCGCCGTCTCCAGCGCGTTCGGCGTCATTCCGACCGCTTCCACCAGACCGATCAGCGGGTACGTGAACGTCCCGGCCTCGGGCAGCCGCACGGTGAGCTTGAGGTCCGGCTCCGAGTAGACGCTGATGTCCAGCTGGTCCCCCGGCATGAGCACCGGGTCGCGCGGCGGCGACAGGCGCGTCGTCGTGAGCGGAGAATTGCCCATCGGGTGAAGTCCCATCGGCGGAAGCGTCGGCGGGGTGCCGCCGCCGGGGTGCGCGCGCTCTTCGGCCGTCGTTTCCGGGGGATTCCCGGAATTGCGCGTCTCGCCGCCGCCGGAGCAGCCCGCGATCAGGAGTGCGAGGAAAGCGAGTCCGATGGTTTTCATGAGGAAAAGAAGGTTACCAGAACCGCGCGTCAAGTGTCAGGACTGCGGCGATCGCTGGACACCAGGGAAAATTCAGGATGACGTGGCGCGGATGTTGAGCGCCGGGAAGTAGTCGGCCGCGTCCAGGCCGCACTCCGCGAAATCCTCTTTTACCCTCTTTTATCCCAGTTCAAAAAAAGCCCTTTTTTCGTAGCCCAGGAAAACGGCTTTTCTTCAACGGCGATAAAAGAGGGTAAAAGAGGATTCGAGATTCCTCTGTACACAACTCGCCAATGTTTTGTTCTTCCAGGAAGTTTTTCCTGTGCCTCTCCGTGGTGAGTCGTTCGCCGGAGACCCCACCTACTTCGCCAGCTCCGGGTTCTTCTCCTTGAACTCCGCCATCGACAGCGCCGCGACCTCCAGCACATCCCACTCCGCCACCGGGTATTTCTCCGCAAGCCGCGCCTTTTCCTCGCTGACCGCTTTCCCGAACTGCTCGTCGTTCCGGTATTTCGCCGCGTCCATGAACTTGCGCACCGGCATGTCGTGCTTGCCGGCCTTTCGGCGGACGATGAGGAAGCGCAGTTTCGGGCGGCCGCGCCACCACTCGCCAAGGAGCGGGCGTGGGCCGCCGCAGGAGGATTCGAACACCTCCAGGTTCTGGCCGTGCTGCTCGAACAGGCGGACGGTCTCCTTGCCGACGGCGTCTTCCAGCGCGTCGGCGGCGGCGAATTTCTCGGCGTCGAGAAGCGACGTCGCGACGACCGCGCCGTCAGCGGGCCGCCGGACAATCAGGACGCGGAAACGTGTTTCGGGGGTGTACCACATGATGTTGGGGCGGGAGACCTCTCGGGTTGCGCATTCATTATCACCCGAAGCGCATCAATGCAATCAAAGATACGGACCGCGCGCCGGTTTCCGTATCCGCGGCCGTTTCCGCGTGATCGGCCGTTATCCGCGTCCGGCCTTTCCCGCCCGTGCTCTCGGCTTCATGACTTCAAAATCCTCAATCTCGCTCTTGGCCCCACGCTTCATCAAGTCCCTCACCGCATGTCTCGGGTCCTTGTCCTCAAACAACACCGCGTGCACTTCTTCCACAATCGGAAGCGACACCCGGTATTTCCGCGCCAGCGCCAGCACGGAGCGCGTCGTCTCCACGCCCTCGGCGACCATTTTCATCTCGGCCAGGATCTGCGGGAGCTTCTTCCCGCGCCCGATCGCGAGGCCGACGCTTCGGTTGCGGCCGAAGGGCGAGTAGCAGGTGGTGATGAGGTCGCCCATGCCGCTGATGCCGTAGAAGGTCGTGCGGCGGGCGCCGAGGGCGTAGCCGAGGCGCGAGATTTCGACCAGCCCGCGGGAGAGAAGGGCGGATTTCGCGTTGTCGCCGAGGCCCATGCCGTCCCCGATCCCGGCCGCGATTGCGATCACGTTTTTCACCGCGCCGCCCAGCTCCACGCCTTTCACGTCCGTGTGCGAATAGACCCGGAAGCGCTCCGTCATGAACGCCTGCTGCACCTTCCTCGCCAGTGCGTGGTTCGTGCTCGCCGCCACCACCGTCGTCGGCAGCAGCCGCCCGACTTCCTCCGCGTGCGACGGCCCGCTCACCACGCAGATCGGCACGCGCCCCAGCACGTCCCGCACCACCTCCGACACCCGCTTCTGCGTCCCGACTTCAATCCCCTTCACCACACTCACCACCGGCAGGCTCTTCGGGAACTTCGCCTTCAGCGGCTCCAGCGACGCCCGCACAAACTGCGTCGGCACCGCGAGCACGAACAGGTCCGCATCCCTCAAATCCGGAATCCCGCTCGTGATCGCCAGCGTCTCCGGCAGGTGAATCCCGCGCAGATACGGCCGGTTCTCCCGCTCGCTCTTCAGCTCCGCCGCGAATTCGGCCCGCCGCGCATGAAGCACCGGGTGGCGCCCCGTCGCTCGCAGAACGAGCGCCAGCGCCGTCCCCCATCCTCCCGCGCCGAAAACGATGACCTTGCCCACGCGGGAATTTTAGGCAACGGATGCGAACCCCGCGAGCAAATGCGCTACTTCGGCGCTTCCCCCGCCGCCGCCGCATCCTTCTTCCCCAGCTTGATCTTCGGCTCCGTCCCCTGGTAAATCCGCTTCACGTTCCCCCGGTGCTTGTAGATCGAGAAGACCATGACGCCGATGGTGAAGAGCGTGACGCCGAAATGGTCGCGGAAGGCTTCGCGGTCGGTGAGCATCTGGCCGCTGGCGAGGGCGATGACGCTGGCGATGGAGCCGACGGAGACGTAGCGGGTGAGCACGGTGAAAAGCACCCACGCGGTGAACGCGCAGAGAAGCGCCCACGGCGACGCGGCGAGGAAAACGCCGGCGGCGGTGGCGATGCCCTTGCCGCCCTTGAAGCGAAGGTAGATCGGGTACATGTGCCCGGTGATGGCGCCGATGCCGCAGGCGACCTGGAGGACGACGTCGGGGTGAGGGACGCCGGGGATGAACCGCTGCCCAAGGTGGTAGTGCCAGACGAGGAACACGGGAAGGAAGCCTTTGGAAGCGTCGAGGAAGAGGGTGAAGAAGCCCCAGAATCGCCCGCAGGTGCGGCCGACGTTGGTGGCGCCGATGTTCCCGGATCCGGCCTTGCGGACGTCCACGCCGCGGGAAAAGCCGACGAGGAGGCCGAACGGGATGCTGCCGACGAAGAACATGAGGAACCCGGCGAGGAAGGCGAGGCCGAGCTCCGAGGCGGTAATGATGGCGAGGGGCATCGGGGGATAGTTTGGGAAGAGGGGCGCCGAAGATCAAGCGTAAGCGAACGTGGGGCCAGTACTGCCGTTCCCCGGAGCCCAGGGTTCCGCGGTTCCGTAACTAGTGGTTCGACACGCTTGATTCCGTGGGTTGCGACCTTCGGACGCAACTCACGAAATCAAAGCGGACTCACCACTTAGTCAAAATACGGCATCACACGGAACGCACGGAGCGCACGGAGGGGCACGGAAAAGGGCGACACGCGAGGTTCAAAAAAACCTCCGGCTGTTTTCAAAAAAAAGGCAGGAAGCTCCCCGCCCGCGTCTCGCCGTTCTCCGTGCCTTCCGTGCTTTCCGTGTTAAGTCTTTCAGTTTTTTTGAGTTCGAGTGCATTTGCCAGCCAGATGTGGAGATCAAGTTTCGCGCCCTGAAACTGCGTTCCGCCCGCCAGTCCCCAATGACTGTTCCTCAAGCTCCCGGTCGAAATTTGCCGATGTTCCCGATATGGAAGCCATCCCGGGCTACCTCATCGACCGAAAACTCTCAAGCGGCGGCACCGCCGGGGTCTACCGCGCCGAAGAGGTCGCCACCGGGAAATTCGTCGCCCTTAAAATCCTCTTCCCCAAATGGGGCAAGGACCCGAAGGCGCTCGAACTCCTCGAACGCGAAGCCTGGCTCCTGAAGTCGCTTCGGCATCCGCACGTCGTCCGCGGGCTGGCGTCGGGGCACTGGCGCGGGCTGCACTGGCTCGCGATGGAGTGGGTGGACGGGCCGACGGCGCTCGAGCGCGTCCACCGCGGCGGCGCCTTTTCGGCAGGCGCCGTCCTGGAACTCGGCCGGCAGCTCGGCGAAACCGTGAATTACCTCGCACGCCGCGGCGTCGTCCACGGCGACATCAAGCCCGCCAACGTCCTCCTCGGCCCCCGCGGCGTCGCCAAACTCTGCGACTTCGGGTTCGCACGCCTCCGCCGGACCCCGGGCGCCGACGAAGAAGAAGCGGAGTTCGGGACGATGGCCTACGCTTCGCCCGAACAAATGGAAGGCGCGACCGACCTCGACTCGCGCGCCGAC
>JAIOPR010000073.1 GCA_021413805.1 Planctomycetota bacterium | reverse complement strand
CCTCTTCCCGTTCCTATTCAGCAGCGCCCCGCCGAATGGCGCGAGATTTTCGGTGGGCGGTGGGCGTGTTCAAGCGGGCTCCTCATCAAACGCCGGCCATCCGGTCTTCGCACAGGCCGCGCGCATCGTCATCAATTGCCGTTCCCGTTCCTTCACGTCTCCCAGATCCGCCAGGATCGTCGCGCCCTGTCGCCACGCCGCTCGCGCTGCGCCCTCCCGCCGCTCGTCGAGCAGGAACAGCGCCATCTCGCAAAGATGGCTTCCTTCGAATCGCCGGTTGCGGACCTCGCGGTGGATCGCCAGCGCCTGCCCGTAGGCCCGCTCTGCCTCCGCCGCCCGGCGCGTCCTGTGCAGGAGCCCGGCGAGGCTCCCCAGCGCGATGCCTTCCGAGCGGCGACTCCCGATTTCGCGCAGCAACCCGAGCGCCCTTTTGTAGGTCGCTTCGGCCTCGCCCAGGCGGCCCGTCTCCTGGTACAGCACGGCGAGATTCACGAGCGCCGTTCCCCGCAGCCGGGGGTCCGGGTTCTCTACCTGAAGCGCCAGCAGCCGGTCCAGGTTCACTTCGGCACTGTCGTGGCGTCCTTCCTCCTGGAGCACCGCGGCCAGGTTCAGCAGCATGATGCACTCGCGGTACCCGTGGCCATCGCGGCGCGCGGCCTCCAAATTTTGCTCCCACGCCCGCACCGCCTCCTTCGTGCGGCCGGTGAGCTGGTACAGCTTGCCGAGGTTTCCACGCGTGATCGACTCGCTGTCGGAGTCCCCGGCTTTTCGCTGAAGCGCGAGAGCCTCGTCGAAGAGAGCCTCGGCCTCGACCAGGCACCCGGACTCGACCAGGATGCCCGCAAGGTCCGCGGTGGCCAGCCCTTCGCCCGAGACATCCCCCACGGCTCGATACGTTTCTCGCGTCATCCCGAAAAGCCTGGCCGCCCGCTCCGCCGCGCCGACGGCGTAGGCGTCCATCGCTGCCCGGCGCAATGCCTTTCCGCGCTTCTTGCCCTCCACCAACTCCGCGTACTGCTCCCAGAGCGCGCTGGAGGCGGCCAGCTCGTATTTCTTCGCGCGATAGTACGCAGACCGGACCAGGTAGAGCCGCCGCGCCTCCATGAGCCCCGCGTCCTCCGGCCTCGCCGCAAGCCGGGCGTGTTCCGCGAGGTCCTCCGCCACGGCATCGATGGGCAGCTCCACGTATTTCGTTGCCTCTGCCGGCCGCCCCCCCGCAACGCTTTCAATCGAATCGAAGGCCATCCCATGCAGCTTCGCCCGATCCCGCGGGAGATGAAGCTGGTAGGCGGCGTCCCGGAGGAGCGCGTGTCTGAAAAGATAGGCGGCTTCGGCGTTCAAGGTAGAGATCCTACGACCGCCTGCCCGAGCGACGCCAGGGGACCATCTTCACCTCGGTCACCGGATGGATTTCCCACGCGGTCCAGCTACCCCTTCTTCCGCGCCACATGCAGACAAACCCCGCCCAGCAGTTTCGGGCTCGTCTTCACCACTTCCAGCCCGCACTCCTCCATCGCCTTGCTCAGGTCCTGCCAGCTCACGAACTTGGCGATTGAGCGGGAGATGTAGCCGTAGACGGGGCCTTCGCCGTGCATCCACCAGCCCGCGATGTTGCCGGTGATGGACATGTAGGTGAGGTACACGAAGCGCCAGAGGAAATTGCGGGGGCGGGCGAAGTCGAGGTTGGCGAGGAGGCCGCCGGGCTTGAGGACGCGGGCGATCTGGCGGAGGGCGGCGCGGAAATCGGGGACGTTGCGCAGGCCGTAGCCGATGGTGACGACGTCGACGGAGTTGTCGGGGAGGTCGATGGCGGTCATATCGCCGACCTGGAAGGAGACGTTGGGGAGGCCGGCTTTTTCGGCGCGGGCTTTCGCGTGCTTCACCATCTCCGGGGAAATGTCGATCCCCGTTTCCTTCCCCTGCGGCACGAGCTGCGCCACCGCGAACGACAGGTCGCCCGTCCCGCTCGCCAGGTCGATGCAGTTCCCGTCGGCCTTCACCTTGTCCTTCACGTACCCCAGCAGCTCCTTCTTCCACGCCGCGTCCATCCCGAACGAAAACATCCGCGTGAACCCGTCGTACTTCGGCGCGATGATGTCGAACATCGTCGTGACGTACTGCTGTTTCCTCGAAGGGTCATTCAGGTGTTCTTCGAGGTCCATGTTGCGGAGCGTCGGGGTCGCCATAGGGGGATGATATCCGCTGTCCCGGGGCGCCCCCGGGGAATTCGGCGCACTTCCTCGCGTTCGACAGAACGCTCGCGTATTACCTGCGTCTATACTGGTGTGTCAACCCATCGGAGCCTTTCCATGCGACGTCTCGCCTCGCTTGCCGCCCTCGCCCTCCTGTTCTCGCTTCCCATCGCCGCGCAGGATGCTCCGCCTCCGCAGGTTCCGAAGGACAAACCGGAGGACGACACCGCCGGGAACCTCGCAAAAACCGAGGCGATGGCGCTTCTCAACCAGGGCAAGCTGGATGAGGCGAAAGAGCGGCTGAAGAAGCGGATCAAGGAGAACACGGAGGACTTCGACGCCCGGACGCTGCTGGGGCGGATCCACGTGACGCTGGGGGAACTCAAGACGGCCGAAGAACAGTTCCGGAAGGTGATGGAGAACAGCGAGCCGGCGACGGAAGCGCGCGGGCGGCTGGCGGAGCTGATGTACGCGACGGGGCGGTACGAGGAAGGGACGAAGCTCGCCGAGGAGACGCTGGCGAAGGACCCGGCGGCGCTGAATGCGCGCGTGGCGCTGGGCTCGATCCAGCTTGAGATCGGGAAGGGCGACGACGCGGAGAAGACGCTGGGGTGGTTCTCGGATTACGTGACGAAGACGCAGAAGCTCACCGGGATGCAGAAATTCACCAGCGCCCGCGGCCTGTGGCTGCTGGCGCTTCGCAAGGGCGACAAGGACCTGATCCACATGGTCGTGGACGGCGACGCGCTCCTGAACGAGGCGCTGGGCCAGGAGGACACGCCGGACGACGAAGTGCTGGCGTTCTGGGGGCATTGCTACGCGGACAAGTACCAGGGCGTTTACGCGAAGCACTGTTTCGACGACGCGCTCAAGCTGAACGCGAAATGCGCGTCGGCGATTTTCGGGATGGCGCGGATCGTCGCCGAGGCCGGGCAGATTCCGCAGGCGATGGGAGCTCTCACCAAGGCGCTCGAGATCAACGACAAGCTGTTCGACGCGCTGCTCCTCCAGGCCGCGCTCCAGGGCCAGCAGCAGCAGTACGATCCTTCGCAGGCGACGCTCGACAAGGCGCTCAAGATCAACCCGAAATCGGTGCAGGCGCTGGCGATCCGCGCGGCGAATTATGAGCTGGCGGGGAAGAAGGAAGAGCGCGAGAAGGTCGAGGCCGAGCTGAAGACGATCAACCCGAATTGCGGGCTGGCGTTCTACCTGATCGGGCAGTCGATCGGGAACAAGATGCTTTTCGACGAAGCGCAGGTCTACCTCAAGAAGGCCGTCGAGGCCGACCCCAAGCTCTGGGACGCGTACACCGAGTACGGCATGAACGCGCTTCGCCTCGGCGACGAGGTCACCGCGCTGAAATACCTGACCGAGGCTTACGAGCGCGACCCGTTCAACATCCGCCTGTTCAACACGATGACGCTGATGGACGCGTTCCCGAAGGAGTTCGTCGTCGTCGAGACCAAGCACTTCCGCATCCGCATGCACAAGAAGGAAGTGGACATCATCGGGCCGTACGTGTGCGAGCTGCACGAGCGGTGCTGGGACGAGATGGTGAGGCGGTACCACTTTGAACCGCAGGTGCCGATCGTCTCGGACATGTACCCGAACCAGAACGATTTCAGCGTGCGGACGGTGGGGACGAGCGGGCTGGGCGCGCTCGGGGCGTGCTTCGGCAAGATGGTGACGCTGCTCTCGCCGCGGGCGAAAGAAGTGATGGGCAAGTTCAACTGGGGAAGCGTCGTCTGGCACGAGCTCGGCCACGTGTGGGCGCTTCAGATTTCAAAAAACCGCGTCCCGCGCTGGTTTACGGAAGGGTTGTCCACGTACGAGGAAAGCCAGGGGTACCCGGGGTGGGACCGCGAGCTGGAGGTCGAGATTTTCAACGCGTACCACGCCAAGAAGCTGATGAAGATCAACCAGCTGGGCGCGGCGGGGGACCTCCTGAACCTTTACCTCTGGGGCTCGCTGATCCACACGTTCATCGTGGAGAAGTGGGGCTTCGAGTCGGAAGTCAAGATGCTGCACCTGTTCGCCGAGGGGAAAGACGCGCCGACGGCGTTCCAGACGGTACTGGGCGTGACGCCGGACCAGTTCGACGTGCAGATCAACACGTGGCTCGGCGAGTGGCTCAAGCGTGCGGCGTTGCGGATGCCGTTCAAGGCGACGCCGGAAGAAGCGAAGAAGCTGCAGCAGGCGATCAATGACGACCCGATGGATGCGGATTCGATGGGCAAGCTGGCGCGGATCCTGGAAGAAGCCGGCCAGCATGCGGACGCGGAGATGCTGGCGAAGAAGGCGCTGAAAATCGACGAGGCGAACGGGGACGCGCTGATCGTGATCGCGAAGTCGATGGGGACGGCGGAGCGGAGGCGGTTTGACAAGGCGGCCGAGAACTACAAGAAGGCGATCGACGGGGGTGCGACGGATTTCCAGACGCGCTGGCAGTACGCGCTGATGCTGCTGAAGGCGGACAAGGAAGACGACGCGATCAAGGCGCTGGAGGAAGCGAAAGCCGTCTTCCCGCGGTACATCGGTTCGGACAACCCGTACGCGAAACTGATCGAGATCTACGACGGCCGCAAGGACGAGGACAACAAGCTCAAGCAGATGGAACAGCTGCTCAAGATCGACCACGACACGTTCAAGCTCCGGATCGACGCGGCGGAGATCTACCAGAAGCGCGGCGACCGCGCGAAGGTCATCCAGACGCTGGAAAGCGCGATCTACATCGGCGTCTTCGACTCGAAGCTCCACGCGTGGCTGGGCCGCGCCTACCGGGACGGCGAAAACTGGCAGCGGGCGCTTCATGAGTTCAAGTGCTGCGTGATCATGCTCCAGGAGGCCGAAGCCGCGAAACCCGGGAAATGGGGCAAGAAGATCGGGGAATTCCAGGCGGAACAGGCGAACTGCGCCATGAAACTCGGCAAGCTGGAGGACGCCCGCAACCTGGCGAAAGAGGCGATTCTCGCCGATCCGGAGAACGCCCTCGGCCGTAAACTCCTGGAAGAGCTGAACAAGTGATTTGTCCGGCCGGGCCGCAGCGGCTAGACTGGCGCGTCTCGAAACGCAGGGATGAGGAGAGTCAGTGGGCCGAGCGATTGACTACTGCACGATCTGCGGGGACCGCGTCCCCGCCACGGATCTCGAGAAGGGCAAAGCCCTCGAGGTCGGGGACAAGGTCTACTGCGGAAAATGCCGCGCCCAGGCTCCCCAGCCCGCCCCTGCGCCAGCTACTTCGCGGAAGCGCACCGGGGCGACCGGGACCTTTCCGGCGATCCGGCCTGTCGGCACGGGTACGGGCCGCCTCCCCAACGTCGGCTCCCAGCGGATGCCTTCGGTCCACCCCGCAACGACGCGCCTGGCCCACGTCGTCGAGGACGAGCCCCAGGGCAGCAAAAGCAAAGCTCCCCTGATCGCCGGCGCCGTGGCCGTCCTCGTCCTCCTCGCCGCCGTCATCCTCTTCTCCGTACAGAATTCCCACGACAGCGCCATCCGCGCAGCCGAAGAGAAGCGCCTCTCGGACGCCAAGTCCGCGTTCGACGCCGTCATCCAGTTCCGGCAGCAGAACCCGGACGATCCCGACGGGCTCCTCAAGCAGATCGAGATCGCGCTTCCTAAATGCAAGAACAGCGAGTGGTCGGGCAAGCTCGGCGCCGAGCAGGACGACGCGAAAAATCTCAAGAAGCGGATGGACATCAAGAAAGAGCGCTCGGGCAGGCTCGACGCGCTTCGCTCCCAGATGGCCACCACGAAAGACTTCCCGGCGCTTCTGCTCGAAATAGAGAAATTCCAGCAGGAGATGGGCGCCCCGGGCGGCGACCCCGACTTCGCGACGGCGGCAAAATTGCTCGGCAAGACGGCGCGGGAGAAGCGGATCCTGAATGCGATCGAGGAAGCGAAGGCGTTCGAGGTCCAGAACCCGGACAAGTTCGACGAGGTCATCGAGAAGTGGTCCGCGGTGCAGATGCTGTGCGACCCGGGTTTTGAGAGCTACGCCAAGCAGGCGCAGGACAAGGCGGTTGCGGTGAAGACCCGGCGCGAAGAAGCGGCGCGCAAGGACTGGGAAGCGGAAAAGGGCAAGGTCGACGTCCTGCGCAAGGCCAGGAAGTGGGACGAGTGCCAGAAGGCGATCCGAGCGTTTATCGACCGGTGGAAAGGCTCGATCGTGATCGAGGAAGCCGGGAAGCTGGCGTGGGAGATCGACGCCGAATCGAAGGCCGCCGTGACCGGCCCGGGCGACCCTGTGAAGCCAGACCCGGGAAAAGTGCCGCCGAAGGACTGGACGATGCTTTTCGACCAGAAAACTCCCGGCTCCTGGCGCATCGGCGGGGCGAAGATGGACTGGACGTCGAAAGACGGGACGATGATCGGCACGAACAACACGACCGAGGACGAAGCGAAGAAGGACACGGCCAACGCGGGGATCGGGTTCTGGTTCACGGACAAGCCGTACGCGGCGTACGAGATGGAGATGGAAGTCACCCTCGTCAAGGGCGAGGCGCTCTTCCTCCTCGGCATCAACGGCGTGGACGCACGGCCCACGGCGATTCCGCTTCGCATCACCGCCGTCGGCGACCGGGCGCAGCTGACGCTCGTGGCGGACAAGGCGTACACGGTGACGACCCAGGTGCGCGGCGACTCGATCAACATGGCAGGGACGGGCCTTGCGGGCGGCAACTGGCGCATCAACAGCGCCGGTGACGGCAAGGACCATGGTGCAGGGCAATTCGGCTTTGCGCTGAATCCCGGGGCGCAGATCAAGATCCGCAACATCAGGGTCCGCGCGATTCCGTAGACCGTCGTTCTCCGCGGGCCGGGCAATGATTCTCACGCTCTCAGTGCTATACTCCGTGCGGGACTTCGGCCCCACACACATGGGTTTCGCCACCGTCTACTGCGACAAGTGCGGCTCTCAGATCCTGGGTTCCGAACTTGAGAAGGGGAACGCCGCGACCCGCGGCGATAAGTACTTCTGTCCCGAATGCGCCCCCTCGCTGCCCCCCGAGGCGCCCGGCGCCCACCCCGATCGCAAGGGGTCCACGAAGTTCCGGAAGCCCTCCGAGTCGGGCCGCAATACGGACATCATCCGCAACCTGCAGGCGATGGGCGGCTCCCGCGGCGGCACGACCCGCGTCACCTCCGCCCCTCCCCCTGCGCCCGGCGGCCTCACTTCCGGCGCGAAAGCCGGAATTGCCATCGGAGGCGTCGTCGTCCTCGCCGTCATCGTCTTTGCCGTGAGCCAGATGGGCGGAAGCGGCGGCGGATCGGGGGGCGGCTCCCGCGGCGGCACCGGCAGCGACCCGGAACGGGCGAAAGCCTCCTACGAACAGGCCGAGTCGCTTCGCGGCAAAGGCAGCGCCAGGGCGTGGCTCGATGCGGCGCAGAAGGCCAAGCGCGACTCGGAAGGCACGGAGTACTCCGACAAGTCCGTCGCCCTGGTCCGCGACGCGCAGGCGGCGCTGGAACAGGAGGAAAAGACCGAAAAGATCGCCGGCGAACTCCGCCGTGTCTCGGCCGAGGCGCGCGCCGCGGACGACCCGATGAACTACGAGACTTCGTTCCGCGACCTCCTGTCCCGCGCCCGGCGCGACGCCCCGACCCTCGTGGACCAGATCCAGGCCGCCCTCAACGACGTCACCGACATGGCTCTTCACAAGATGCTCGACAAGGTCGATATGTCCCTCTCCTCGACCCCCGCCGGGTACCGGCGCGTCAAGGAAGGGCTGGCCGAAGTCGCCTCCCGGGCCGCTTCCGCAGGCCCGGCCGGGAAAGTCGTCGCCGAGCAGGTGGCCAAGAAGATCAAGGAAGCGGACGACAAGTTCGGGGCCAGCGTCGAGGCGGCCTACGCGGAATTCGAAAAGCGGATCCTGCAGATGCTGCAGGACCTGAAGGTTGACGAAGCGGACCGGGCGATCGACATGTTCGTGAAGGACTACGCGGGGACCGCGGTCGAGGCGAAAGCGAAGGCCCTGAAGGAGAAAGTCGCCGCGAAGAAGAAGGACTTCGACAATTCGTGGATGGACGTGGTGGAAGCGGACTGGAAGAAGGACCTGGGGGACATGAAGCTGACGTTCGACGGGAAGGAAATGCGGTTCGCGGTGGACGGCCCGGAGGGGCCGGCAGTGGAAACCGAAACGGACAGGTCGCGGCACATCTCGTTCGCGAAGGCGGATGCGAACTGGAAGGATTACAACGTCGACTTCGAGGTCTACCTCGAGGAGCACGGCGGGTCGATCATGATCCGCTGCGACGGGCCGAACCCTCACGTCCTCAATTTCATCCCGCCGAACGCCAAAGGCGAGGGGCTCCCGAAGGGCCAGTGGATCAAACTCGGGCTCACGATTGTGGGGGCGAAGCTAAAAATCTCGGTCGGCGGAAATATCGGGCCGGAATACGACTCTCCCTCGGTGAACGGGACGTTCCAGTTCGTGGGGTACAAGGGGTCGAAGTTCCGCGTCCGGAACGTCCGCGTGCGGAGGCTGCGTTGATCCCGGTGCGGAGGGGGAAGCTCGCGGGCGCGATCGCGATCCTCCTGCTGGCCGGCTGCGTCGAGCGCGAGCTCCACGTGGACAGCGATCCGCCCGGCGCGGACGTCTACATCGACGGGCGCCTCGCCGGCAAGACGCCCCTGATCGAGCCGTTCACCTTCTACGGCACCCACGGCCTCGTCCTCCGCCGCGACGGGTTCAGCCCCGCGACGCAGGTCGTCCCTGTCCGCGCCCCCTGGTACCAGATCATCCCCCTCGACCTCTTCTTCGAACACCTCTGGCCCACCACCCTCCGCGACATCCACGAGACGAAAATCGTCCTCGAGCCGCTTCAGGAACAGGACGCCCACAACCTGATCGAACGCGCGAAATACTGGCGTTCTGAAGCCGAGCGGAAGCCGGAAGCCGGGAAATAGCGCGGGCCTCGCGCTCTGCGCTCAAGAAAAGCGCTTCAGCGATCCGATAAACAGGAGGATGTTCACCGCCTCCACCCCCGACCTGCCCGGCCTCCGCGTCCTGATCCAGGGACTCGGCCTGTTCGGCGGTGGCGTCGGCGCGGCGCGGTACCTGGCGAAAGCCGGGGCGCGCGTCACGGTGACGGACATCAAGACCGCCGCCCAGCTCGCCGAATCGGTGCGGGCGCTGGAAGGACTCCCGATCGAGTTTCACCTGGGAGGGCACCGGGAAGCCGACCTCGACGCGTGCGACCTGCTCCTGATCTCGCCCGCGGTGCCTGCGGACAACCCGTTTCTGCTGGAAGCGGTGCGGCGCGGGATCCCGGTCGAAACGGAGCTGAACCTGTTCGTGAAGACCTGCCGGGCGCCGATCCTCGGCATCACCGGCTCGAACGGCAAGACGACGACGACGGCGATGGTGGAAGCGGCGACGCGGCGGATGGACGGGCCGACCTGGCTGCCGGCGGCGCCGGGAGTGTTCGGGAGGCCGCGGCAGGTGTGGGTGGGCGGGAACATCGGGCGCTCGCTGCTCCCTAACCTCCCCGACATCCGGCCGGACGACGCCGTGGTCCTGGAAATCTCGTCCTTCCAGCTCGAAAACCTCGCCGCGATCGGGCGTTTCCCGGCCGCCGGGCTCGTCACGAACCTCCAGCCCAACCACCTCGACCGCCACGGCACGATGGAAGCCTACGGCGAGGCCAAGAAACAGATCCTGCGCGGCCACGGCGCCGTCGGCATCGTGAACGCGGAGTGCCCGGTGGTGGGGAAGTGGTCCGGGATCGCGGCGAATTCGCTGACGTTTGCGCGGAAGGCCGGGGTCGGCCGCGGCGCCTGCCTCGACGGCGGGTGGATCGCGATCTCCGACAGCGGCGACGGCTACCCGATCCTCCCGGCGGGAGCGCTTCGCATCCCCGGCCTCTTCAACGTCGAAAACGCCCTCGCCGCGGCCTGCGCTTCGTGGGTCCTCGGCGCCACGAAGGACGGGATCGCGGAAGGATTCGCGGAGTTCCGCGGCTGCGAGCACCGGCTCGAATCGTTCGGGACGTGGGGCGGCGTGACGTGGATCAACGACTCGATCGCGACGAATCCCGATTCCACGCTCGCGGCGCTTCGCACCCTTTCCCAACCCCTGATCCTCGTCCTCGGCGGCCACGACAAGGGGCTGCCGTTCGAGGACCTGGCGCGCGCCGTCTCGTCAAGGTGCCGCTCGGTCGTGCTCCTGGGCGCCGCGACGGACAAGATTGGCCGCGCGCTCGAGGCGGCCGGATGCACGCTGCCGGTTGACAGCGCCAGGGACCTGCGCGAAGCCGTCGCGATGTCCGCCGCCCGGGCCCGCTCCGGCGACGCTGTCCTCCTCAGCCCCGCCTGCGCGTCGTTCGACCAGTTCCGCAATTTCGAGGACCGCGGGAAGCAGTTCAAGCAGTTCGCGGCGGAAGTGATGTCGGGGAGAGCGGTGGCCGAAGAAATGATGGCGAGCGCCCCCCGGACCGCGACGGCCTAAACGAGAAGAGCAGAGGCCCGCGCGACGATTTCCTCGAAGGATTTCATCAGCCGGGGAAAGTCCGCTTCCAGGCGCGCCAGGGTTTCCAGTGTCGCCGCCGGCCAGTCCTTGCTGGATGTCCAGGTGTCGTCGAAATCCGGGGGCATCAGGGTCGCCCATTTCGGCGCCGACTCCGACGTCTCTTCGGCCAGGTCGCACTGACCCCAGGTCAGGCCGGCGTTGATGCGGGCACGGCCGTCCAGGTCCCAGGCCTCGATTTCCAGCGCCAGGTTGTCGCAGGCGCCGGGCACCATCCGGGGAAAGAGGCAATCCAGGTACATGAGGAAATGGGGGTGGTCCGACCTTTCGGCCGCCTGGACATGCAGGACGTGAAAGACACAGGCGGGAAACCGTCCGCGCAACGCGGTTGCGAGGTCCTGGAGTTTTGGCTCAAAGGTGTCGTGCAGCCGCTGAGACAGGGAAAGGATTGGCCGTCCTTCGGGGTTCATGGGAGAGAGATCATACGCCAATCGCCGTGAGCACGCCCGATCCGGGCAAGCGCCGTCACATCGACAAGCATCGCAGCACGATTCCGTGCTCTTCGTGCGTTCAGTGTTCCGCTCTTTTTCAAAAACTGCATCACACGGAACGCACAGAGCGCACGGAGAAGGGCGACGCCAGCGACGAGGCTTCCGGCTTTTGGGATTGATTCCCGGATGGGCGCGGATCCTGGGACGACAGAACGTACTCCTCCGTGGCCCCAACTCTTTGCGAATCGCGTACCATTCCCCCGTGCGCTTTCTCGTCATCGGCGGAACGGCGTTCATGGGGCCGCAGGTCGTGCGGCGGCTGGCCTCGCGCGGCCACGATGTCGCGGTGTTTCACCGCGGGAAGACGAAGGCGGTTCTGCCGCCCGGGGTGAAGGAATTTCTCGGCGACCGGCGCAAGCTCGGTGAACACGCGGAGACGCTTCGCAAATTCAGGCCTGACGTCGTCGTGGACATGATGCTGGTGACGGAGGCCGATGCGCGCGGGCTGATGACGGTGTTTGCTGACGTCGCCCGGCGCGTCGTGGCGGTATCGAGCATCGACGCGGTGAAGGCCTACGGTGTGCTGCTGGGGACGGAAGCGGGGCCGCCGGTGCCCGCGCCGTTCGACGAAGACACGCCCGTCCGCGAAAAGCTCTTCCCGTACCGAGGCAAGGCGCCGGGGATGGACGACTACGACAAGGTGCTGGTGGAGCGGGAGTGCCTCGCGCATCCCGGGCTGCCGGCGGCTGTGCTGCGGCTGCCGATGGTGTACGGCCCCGGCGACCGGCAGCACCGGTTGCACGAACTGCTCCGGCGGTTCGATGCCGGGCGCGCGGCGATCGCCCTGGACGGTTCCATCGCCCCCTGGCGTGGCTGCCGCGGCTACGTCGAAAACGTCGCCGAGGCCATCGCCCTTGCGGCCGAAGACTCGCGCTCCGCCGGGCGGGTTTACAATGTCGCGGAAGAGCCGACGCTCGAGGAACGCGCGTGGGTGGCGGCCGTCGCAGCGGCGGCGGAGTGGAAAGGGCGGGTCGTGGAAGTCCCTTCGGAGAAACTGCCCGAGCCGCTCCGCGCCGGGATGAACACCTCCCAGCACCTCTGGCCCTCGACCGCGCGCATTCGGCGCGAACTCGGGTATCGTGAGACGGTCGGGTTCGAGGAAGGACTGAAGCGGACGGTGGCGTGGGAGCGGGCGAACCCTCCTGCCGCGCGGCCCGAGCAGGCGGAAACGGATGCGGCGGAGGAGAAGATTCTCCGGGAAACGGGAGGTCTGTGATGGCTGAGCGCAAGATCCTGTACGTCGATGTGGACGACCGTTCCGCGCACCTGTCCGGGACGTCGTTCCACCACGCCGGGCACATCCACGGCCCGATCGCGTACGTCCTCGGGTTCGAGTACCTGCGCAACCCGACGAACACGGTGAAGGTCGAGCTGGTGAAGCCGAAGAACCGGCCGCCGGGCGAGGACCCAACGGTGTGGGCGAAGATGGTGGAAGAGGTCAAGTCGGCGGTGAAATTCCACATCGAGCACAAGGGGAGCAAGAAGGTGAAGGGCGGAAACGTCTCCAGCCGGGAACACATGGAATGACGAAGCTGTTCCTCGCGTGTTTCTTCCTCGCGGCGTCGTTCGCCGCGGCGCGCGATTTTGCCGACGGGTTCGAACGCGATGCGGACAAGAACGGCGTTCCCGACGGCTGGACGGCCCTTGCCGGCGCGGGGGCGACTCCCGGGACACTGGTCCTTGGTCCCGGCAAAGACGGCCGCGGGCTCGTCCTCACCGCGCCCGCCGCGGCCTCCATGACCGCCGAGACCCGCCTCCCCGGCCGGCTCGACCTCGCGAACGACTACGTCCTCTCCGGCTGGGTCAAGGTCGAGGGCGCCGACGGCGCTTCGGCCGGCCTCACCGTCCAGCTCGTCGACGAGCGCGGCGACCCCCTGGGACCGCCGCAGGCCACGACCTCCGCGACGCCCCGCGACGACTGGTCGCACGTCGTGCTTCCCGTGTCGCTCGTGGACAGCCGCACCCGTTCCGTCGCGATCCGCGTTTCGCTCGCCAACCGGAGCAGCCAGCCCGCGACGGCGCGCTTCGACAATGTGTCGTGGGTCGCGAAGGCGTTCGTGGACGGGTTCGAGGCGGATTTGGACAAGGACGGGTTCCCGGACCGCTGGCGGTCGATGACGGGGGATGAATTCCCGGCGTTCAACGCGACGGAGACGAAGCTGGCGGCGGACGAATTCCACGGCGGCGGGCATTCGGCGGTCCTCGCGACTCGCGGCCGCAGCGTGGGGCTCGAGACGCGCTGGGCGGTCACGATCGACCCGGACCGCGCCTACGAACTCTCCGTCGGGGTGAAAACGGAGGGGCTGAAGGACTCCGCGGCGCACGCTGAGGTCGAGTGGCTCGACGAGGCCGAGAAGCGCGTCGGGGTTTCGCGGACACCCGGCATCCGCGACACGGCCGGCGGGTGGAAGTCTCTCCACCTCGACGCCGCCGAAATCCCCGCTTCCGCCCGCAAGGCCCGCCTCCGGCTCGTCCTGGCCGGCGACGACGTGGCGGGGCGGGTCTGGTTTGACGACGTCGAGTGGCTGGGGCGCGTCCGCGTCCGGCTCGACACCGAGGGCCGTCCCGGGAATGTCTACCGGGAGTCCGAAGCACGTGAAGCGGGTGGAGTCGCGGGCAACATCCTCGCCATCGGCCTCGAGGCCGGCGCGTACGAAGTCTTCGCCATCATCGTGGACGCCGACGGCCGGACGGCCTGGGAAGGGCGTGTCGGCGGCGTCGAGCTGCCCGTCCGCGAAAACCTGGCGCTGGCCTTCAAGTTCCCCGCCGTCGCCCCGGGACCGTACGAGGCTCGCCTCGAAATCCGATCGAGCGACAAACCGCTCGTCCAGGCCGTGGCCACTTTCGCGATCGCCCACGACCCCGTCTTCGCGAAAGGGCGTGGCGGCGACTACGGCGCGACGCTTGACCCCTACGAACACCCCGGGCGCCGCGCCGGCTCCGTGCTCGCCCAGTCCGGCATCGGCAAACTCCGCGTCGTCCTCTGGGGCGCCGGGGAACGCGACCGCGCCGGGCTCGCCCCAGAAGGCCCCGCCATGCACGACCTGCTCCTCGACCTCCGTCGAAGCGGCATCGACCTCGTCGGGGTCCTCGCCGCGCCGCCCGGTACCGCTTCCCAACGCACGCTTGCAGAATGGTTCGGGGCGCGCGACCGGGGCTGGGAAGAGCCGCTGGGGAAACTCGTGAGCGCGCACCGCGACGTCGTGGCGCTCTGGCAGTCCGGGGACACGGATCTTTCGCTTTCCCGCGGCGCCGATGCCGCCCTGCTCGAGGCGCTGGCCACGGCCATCCGGGGCGCCCACGAGCTGGCCACTCCCGGGCTCGCATGGACCGCCGAAGCCGCGCTGCCCACCTCGGACGCCGCCGGCTTCCTGGCGATCGACCTCGACAGCATCGCCGCCGGAATGCCGCCCTCGCTCGCTTCTGACACCCGTGAACGGTTCTTTGTCCTGACCCCCGCGGGCCCCGCCGACCTCGCCGCCCGCGCCGTCGCCGCCCGCCGCCGCGGCCTCCCCGCGCTCGTCGTTTCCGGCGGCACCCCGCTTCTCGACGACGCCGGCTCGCCGACCACCACCTGGTTCGCGCTTCGCATCCTCAACGACCTCCTGTCCGGCTCTTCGCCCGTGGACGGCGAACTCCTGGCCGGCCTGCCGGCGTTCCGCAAGGATGGTCGCCTCGTCCTCGCTGTCCGCGCCGACCCGCCGCGGACGCTGGAAGCGTGGCTCGGGGACGACGTCGTGCGGATCGACCTGCTCGGGCGGTCGAAGAAGCTGATCCCGGATGCCGGCGGCCGCCTGAAGATCGAAGCGGGCGCCGAGACCTCGTTCCTGGTTGTCCGCGACTCGGCGTTCGCCGACACGCAGTTGTCAGGAACCTTCGAAGGGTTTCCTCTCAAGTCCCGCACGAACCCCCAGCGCGTCACGTTCAGGATGGCGAACCGCTTCGCCGAATCCCTGAAAAACATCCGGCTCGTCTCGGTCGATCTTCCGGCGCGCTGGCGCCCGGTCGAGACGGCGCTCGAGCTCACCGCCGTTGAGCCCGGCGCGACGGCGGAGTTCCCGCTCGACCTCGCCGTTCCCTCCGACGTCCGCCCCGGCGAGTACGAAATCCGGGTCCGGGTCTCCTTCACGGTCGCCGGCGTCCGGCGCGAGGCCGTCCTCCTCCGAGCCCTCGCCGTCCGCCCCGAGATCGAGGTCACCCCGCGCGTCGAGGCCACGCCGGACGGGAAGGGCCTCGAAGTCAGCGTCACGGTGCGCAACCGCGGCGAAAAGAAAGCCGACTTCAAGGTCTATCTCAATCGCGGCGCCGGCACCCGAACCCTCGACGACGTCGTCTATGCCCTCGAGCCGGGCCAGGAGCGCATCGTGCGGTTCCTCGTCGAGAACGACGAGAAAGGGAAGGAGTACATGGTCGGGCTGCGCGGGATTGAGGACGACTTGTTTGTGAATGAAGTCGTCAAAGTACCTTAGCGCGACGCTGAGGCCTGCTCACTCGCGTGGATCTGGAGAGGCCATTGCGGGCGATGCGGGTGCTCAGCCGCTACCTCGCCGGCGCCTTGACCAGCAGCAACTCGCGCTTCATCGCCTTG
>JAIOPR010000180.1 GCA_021413805.1 Planctomycetota bacterium | reverse complement strand
GCGGTCGCCGCGCCTTGGGTCACGGTCACTTCGCACGCCCCTGGCCCGGCCTGCGGCGCACTGAACACGCAAACTCCGCCCCCGACAAAAACCGGGTCCGCGGTCTCCACGGTTTTCGTTGCGTGGTTCTTGATGGTCACTGTTGCCACCCCTGTACCCGGCGTCGGGGCTGCCCCATAGAAACCGGGGTCCGTGCGCGCCAGGAACGGCTGCGGCTTGGCGGCGGAGCGGCTGAGGAGAACTGTGAGCGTTTGGCCACCGGTGGCGACGACAACCGGAAGCCCGGCCTCCGGCAGGTCGGGCACGGTCCAGGCCCCGGGCGGAATCGTTTTCCCGCCGAACGTCGCCCCGCGCGGGAGCTGGACTTCCTCCCCGGATTTCACGCACACGGTCGCTGTGTCGGGCGCCGGTCCCGATCCCGTGTCTCCCGTCGAGGGCGGGTCCGGCTCGATCACCGTCCCCGCCGGAACCCCGATCTCGATCTTCCCCGAGATCGCGTTGTACGCGTTCCCGTGCATGTCCTTCGCCCCGGCCAGGATCACCGCGAACGTGTCCACCCCGTCTTTCGGGAACCACGGCGGCCCCAGCGGGATGTCCTGGTCGTTCACCGCGACCATGAAAGCGTCGTCGAGATCCACTTTCTCGCCGCCAATTTCCCGCGGGTCCACCGTCCAGATCCCGTCCGGCTTCGGAACCGGCACCAGCTTGTACGTCGCCGCGATGCTGTCCCCCAGCTGGTTGAACTGCTTCAACACCACCATCGGCGCTTCGTCCCTCATCGAATGGTCCGCCCGGAACGTCGCCACGAACGCCCCTTTCGGCACGAACGCCTTGCCGTCCACGACGACCGGCCTCGCCGAAGCGCCGATTTCGACCGTGGTGAGCCAGACGGGGTTGGTGAAGCAGCGTTTCGCGGCGACATCGAAGCGATCGTCGCTTTCATCGTTGGAGACGGAGAACCCGCCGAGGAACAGGAGAGCGGGGCCGTCCGGCGCCCAGGGTTTCAGCGCGCGAAACTGCAGCTCCTCCCCTTTGGCAGGTTTCCACCAGCTCTCCGGACGCGGGACGAAAATCTGCCCCCGGCTTTCGATTTCCTTTCGCGCCGTCTGGTCGCTCAACGCCAGTTTGTAGCAATCAACGCGCTGCGGCGCCGGCGCCAGTGGGCCGCCTGCCGCGACCCGGTAACGCAGGACCATTTCATCGCAATTCCGCCTCACGAGCGCCGTGCGTCCGCCGTCGAAAACACCGTCCCCTCCGATCTGGCCGTCCACATCCTGCGCCCGGGTCGCCGCTTCCCACGACTCGTGCCAGGTCAGCGCTTTCGCGTCGAACTTGACGTCCGAATCCACGTCGAACCACACGAGGGGCCCGTCCGTGCAGACGACCCTGCCGCGGTAGACCTCTTCGAATGCCGGTTTCTGCGCGTAAACCCGGGCGCAGCCGAAATGGGAAGAGCTGGTCTCGGTGCCGTGACTCTGGCCGAAGGCGGTGAGAAGCGGCATCAGGAGCTTGTTGGTGAGAAGGGTCGCCCCGACGCCGGTCGTGAAATTAAAACTGCCGTGGGCGTCGCTTCCGGCGTAGTGGTAGAGCTTGCGGATGAAATACTTCCGGCGCGATTCCTTCGTGTCGAAGGTGAACATCATTCCGGGCTTGGCCAGGCGGTTTTCGTAGTGGAGAAAGCCCCTCGCCCACTCCTCGTGCCAGGAATTGTTCGGAGCCATCGCCTGGCGCTTCCACGGGTTGAACTGCCTCAGCTTGTCCGGATGGTCGAGCTTGGCCAGCCGAAGCCGCTCTTCGTTCCAGACCTGCACTCCAGCGAACGGAAATCGCCCCTCCTGCTGGACCTCGACGAATGGCCCGCCGACGAGATTCGCCGCGCGGTCCAGGTCGTCCAGGTCCCAGCTGAGCGCCGCGTCCGTCATCGGATGAGCCGCAATGTAGGTCCCGTTCTTCGCCAGCTTCGGCTCCGTCTGCTCCACGGAATTGTCGTTGGCCTCTTCGCGCGCCGCTCCCTCGGAGAGCACGCGGTCTGCCTGCTGGACGAGCTCGTCGATGGCCGCCGCCGAAATGTCCGCCCACGCCCGGCAGATCGCCTCGAAGTCCTTCGCCTCAATCTGCGGAATCTTCTTCTGTTCCAGGTACTTGTTCAGCTCCGACAGGGCCAGGCCCCGAAGCGTCGGTTTGTCCCGCAAGATCTTCATGACTTCCGGAAGCAGCTTTCCGACCAGCTCGGGAATCTTGAATCCCTTCAGCCCCTCCAGCAGCGTTTTGCCTTTCCTCAGGCCATCCACGAATTTCCGGCCGCCGTGCCACGGTCCCTCCAGCGGCGCCACCCCGTAGGTCAACGCGTGGGGCGCCCCGAGCGGACGGCCGCCTTTCGGCGCCATCGCGAGCTCCTGGTTGGCGCCCTTCCCCACAAACCGCCGAAGCGTCGTGATTTCTGCCTCGCCGGATCGGAATGGCAGGGCAAACGGCGTGTCCTTGTCGGTGAGGAAGCAGTTGTGATCGGTGGTGAAGAGCATTTCGCGGGCGGCGACGGCGGCGAGGTTTTCGAATTTGACCGCCTGGAGATACTCGTCGTCCACGAAGCCCATCGCGTGCGCCGAGCGCACCAGCATCCAGAGCGGGCCGCCCCACGCCAGCCGCGGCTCGACGGCGTCGCGTGAGAACTCGCACTGCGTGTGGACATGGATGTCGTAGTACTGGCCGGCGGATTCGAGTTTGGGAAGCGCCGCGTGGAGCCGGACGCGGAGCATGGTCTGGTACGGGACGGAGCCGGAGTCCCAGCCCACCCAGCGCGGATCGTCCGGGTTTCGGGCGTGGTCGAGGTAGCGGGCGACGCCGCGGAGGTAGACGTACGGCTCGGAGTTCGCCTTGAGGGCCGTGATCGGGATGTTGATCACGTTGCTCCAGCCGTCCTCTTCAACGAACTGGATCAGGTCCTGCACGTCGAGCAGCGCTTTCCCGACGCCGCTCTCCGCGAAAATACCGTCGTCGGAGCGGACGGTGCGCTCGGGGAGGCGCTGGTGTTTTTCTTTGGCGCCCTCCACGTGAAGAAGAGTGTGTCCGCCCAGGGAAGGAGCCGGGTCGGCGTGCGAGTCGAATTCGACGGACTGGGCGATGTCGGCGCTGACTTCCTCGAGGGTGATGTCGTAGAGCCAGAGGCCGCGGGCGCGGTCGGATTTGTCGATGGGCGGCTTTCTGGAGTGCTTCAAGTCAGAATCGATCATCGTGTTCACTTCGGGAGCGAAGAGAAGAACAGGAATGCTCGAGCGGCCTTCTAGAACGAAGGCTGGGGCATCCATGATGACTTCCTTTGTTCCCCACGCGTCAGCGTATTGAGTAGTGACGGTCACTTCGCTCATATCGACGATGAGCGTTTCTGCCGTGACAGTTTCTTCAGCCTTCAAGACGCCAACCCCGAGCTCGAATTTGCGAAAGCCCTCTTCCAATTCAGGAAGGTTGATTTCCACTGCAACGGTTCGCGTCTCGCGGCCTCGAAACACGACAGGAACGCGGGCGTTCACGTCTCCAGCACTGACCGCCGCATCCCCCTCAAACGCCACCTCCCTCGCGTTCTGCACCTCAAATTCCACCACGGCCTTCCGGTCTTCCAGCCGCAGACGCGTCAACCGCGGCCGGAAGCACATGAGCGACGGCCCTTCTTTCGCCACCCGGACATCGAGCATCACGTTCAGCGCGTCGTTCGCCGCGTTTTTGTTCGCCGCACACTTGATCCGCCCTACCCCGCGATAACCCGTCTCCTTCAGGACCGGAAGGTCCACGGTGACGACCCGCGTCTGCCCGGGCCCGATCGCCTCGAATTTCGCCGACGCTGACACCCTTTCCTCCGGCGCGTCAAACGTCACTTCGCCCGCGGCCGGCGCAAACCCGATGTTCGTGACCGAAAACTCGAGCTTCCCTGCCTTGCCTGCCTCCAGCGGGCCCGGGTTGACGTCGATGTAGGTCAGCGCCAGGTCGGTCGCCTCTTTCTCCAGCGCCACCGCCGTCGCCGCTTCCACCCCGAACCGCCTCGCGGGGTACGAATAGAAAATGTTCGCGGCTTCCAGAGGTGCGCCGGAAAGCGTGAGCAGCCGGCGCCGCTCTTCCGCGGTGGCCTTCGGAAAAAGCAGGCAGATTTGCGCCGCGACGCCGGCGGCTCGGGCGCACGCCACGCTGCTTCCTTCCAGCGTCCCGTGCCCCCCGCCCGGCGTCAGAGCCTTCGCGAAACCGCTTCCGATCAACTCGGTCTTGCCCGAAACATGCGCCCGCGACGCCGGGTAATCGACCATCGTGTCCTTGTCGTTCCCGGGGAGGCGCGTCAGTCGAAGCTCCGACACCGTGCACGACACCACCCACGGGTGCATCGCCGGCCAGAGGTCCGCCGCCCCGTCCGAAACCCCCGCCGCCGCCACCACCAGCACTCCTTCCTTCTTCGCCCGGTCCAGCGCTTCGTCCAGGGACTTGCTGCTCCGCGACGCCCCCATCGCGATGCAGATCACGCTCGCCTTCGCGTCCAGCGCCTTTTCGATCCCGAACGCGAGCATGGCAGGAAGCGCTTCACGCGAATCCCCCGGGGAGACCTTGACGGGGAGGATGCGGGCAGCGGTGCAAACGCCGCGAAATTCGGGGTCGTCTTCGGCGGAGGCAATGAGCCCGGCGATGGCGGTGCCGTGGCCGGCGGGGTCGTCGCAGGCCTGGTCGGGCTCGGCGACGTTGATCCCGGGCAGGCATTGATCTTTCAGAGCCGAGTGTCGCGCATCGACGCCCGTGTCGATGACGGCCACGATCGGGCCATTGCCGGGATCCCGGCCCTTGGGGTCCTCGATCGCGACGGGCGGCCGCGCGGGCCGGTTTTCCGCCGCGAACAGCGCCCGGCCAGCCAGCGCCAGCGAACTGCCAAGAACCGCCAGCACGGCAACAGTGACCCATGCGCGTCTCGTCATCGGTCTCTCCCTCAATCAGATCGCCGCGGCAATCGGCCTCGGCGGGCTACCCCTGAGAGGCGGGAGAATAAAAAACATCGGTCCGCTATGCAAAGGGATTGAAGATGCCGGCGGCCGGGGTGATCACTTTCGCTCCTTCGCCCAGGCCTGCCGGCTCATTTCACTGAGCAGTGAGTTCATGCGTCAGCTCCCGCCGCCGGCCATTCCGGAACGCGCTCAGCGAAACGGCGCGGACCGGCGGGTAGAAGCTGAGGTGGACGGCGTAGCCGGCGGTCCTGGCGTTCTGCGGCAAGGCCGTGAACTCCTCGAGCCAGCGTTCGGTCTCGAGAAACTCGGGCCCCGAAACGCGCGTCGCCTTGACCTCGGCGTCCACCTTCCACTCCATGACCGCGAGCGGCGAAGCGCCGGAGAACGCGTTTTCGTGCGCCCCCGGCCAGACGACGAGGTCCTTGTTCACGCGCCCCTTGCCGCCCGCCACGATCTGCGGGACCGCGACCTCGATGCCAATCTGCCGCCTGTTGGCGATCAGGTCACCGGCGTGGTCGAGAAGCGCCCCGAACGCGTAAAGGCTGACGGCCTCGCGTTCGCGTCCTTGCCAGCCGGAGGCGGCGATTTCGGCGAGGAAGGAGCGAAGCGAGGAGACGATCACGGCGTCGAGGGCCATGGGCATGGTCGAACTCCGAATGGGCTACTTGCGCGACTGGAGAGCCTTGGTGGCGTCCTCGATGCAGGTCGTGACTTCGCGTCCGGAACCGGTCGCCACCAGGCGGCCGTCCGCACCCCGGGCGACGATCAGGTTTCCCTGGGGCGACGTGTAGATCCAGAGCACCGTGCCATCCGCGGCGTGGAGCTCGCTGACCTCGCACCACGACGGGTCGAAGTCGGCGGCGGGTTTCGTGGCGGTCGAGCAACCCGCAAGCAGGGCGACAGACAGGCCAAGCGTGAGAAACTTCAACATGGACGCACTCCTCAAAGGCCGCTCGCGCGGCGACGCACGCCAGAAATCCCCCCCCTAAGCAGAGGCCGAACGAGGCTCGGCCCTGCGCATCTGTTCGACAAGTCCCGGCCAGCGCGGGTCTCTGCGAAGCGCCTTCAGGTCGCCATCCGCATTCGCGTGGGCGACATTGTTCAGGCCGAGCCGCGCGGCGCGCCGCAGGTTGCGAAACGCCGCGTCCCGCTTCCCGTCGAGCGCGTCGAGGCAGCCGAGGTCGTACCAGGACCACGCGTGCCGCATGTCGATCCGCAGCGTCGCCCGGAACGCCCGGCGCGCTTCGATGCGCTTTCCCTGCCGGGCGAGAGCGAGGCCGAGATCGTAGTGGGCGGGGACGTCCTCCGGCGCCGCCTGCGAAGCGCGGCGGAGCCACATTTCGGCCTCGGCGTCACGGCCAACGCGCAAAAGCGACCGGCCGAGCCCGTGCATGACGTCCGCATTCGCCGGGCCGAACGCCATCGCGCCGAAGAAATAGTCCAGCGCCTCCCCGTGCCGCCCCGCGTCCATCGCGTGGGCGCCGAGCTGCGCCAGCACCGACCAGGCGAGCTTCGCCGCGGGCTTCAGCGTCTCCAGCGCTTCACGCTCCCTCCCCTGCCGCGACTGCGCGACGGCGAGATTCTGAAGCGCCCGGACCCCGATGTGCGAATGCGGCTGCGCGAGCTGCGGGTCCGCTTCAGCAATCCCCCCGAACCATTTCTCGGCGTCGGCGTGCCGGCCGAGTTCGCCGTGGGCGACGCCGAGGTCGAACTGCGAGCAGAAATTTCCCGGGGCGAGCTCGACCGATTTCTCGAGCGCGTCCACCGCCTCGGCGGATTTGCCGGCCGCGAGAAGCGCGTTTCCGAGGTTGTGCCAGGCGTCGGCGTCCTCGGGGCGCTCGGCGACGGCCTGCCGGAGGGCGGGAAGGGCTTCTTCGGCCTTCTCGGCGGGCGTTGGCGTTTTCGGCTTCGCGGCCGGCGCCGGTTTTTCGGCCGTCGCCGGCGCGGGCGGCGCGATCGCGAACCGGTACTCCGCGACCGGTTTCCCGTCGCGGACCATCGTCACCTTGACGGCGCCCAGCTCGCCGGCCTCGAACGTGACTTCCGCTTCCTGCACCCCGTCCACGCCGTCCACCGCATGCTTGCCCGCGCCCCTGGCCACCATCGCCAGCGCGAGCGCTTCTGTCCGTTCCGTCGGGGCTGTCATGGGACCTCCTGGAAGTGATGCGGTATTTACGCGGGCGATGCCGGGCTGTGACGGGGTTTCCATTACGATGTCGCGCCCATGAAACGCCGCAAACCGCCGCAGGACCACACGAGCCACGCCGCCGCGCTGCCGGAAGTGCGGCTGGAGGTCAT
This sequence comes from Planctomycetota bacterium, assembly GCA_021413805.1. Lineage (GTDB taxonomy): Bacteria > Planctomycetota > MHYJ01 > WSZJ01 > WSZJ01 > WSZJ01. The sequence continues at coordinate 110 of JAIOPR010000180.1, read as the reverse complement.
AGGGCACGTGCGCTCGCCATATAAGGAGCGCTTCGGCACCCCGCGCCAGCCGCCGGTCACGGAGCAGGTGCTGGAGGACCGGGCGCTGGAAGCATCGATCGAGCTGCTGG
>JAIOPR010000131.1 GCA_021413805.1 Planctomycetota bacterium | reverse complement strand
CGGTCCCACGTCAGGGCGATGTTCGCCTTGTTCGCGGCGATGAGGGCCCTGACGACGGACTCGACGTGCCCGCCGGCGAGGTAATGCGCTTCCAGCTTGTCCGTCGTGATCGGCAGCCCGGCCTTCGAGGCCGTGATGCGGTTGATCACGATGACGCGCGGGTCGACTTTCCGCAGGCGCATACCGACGAGGTCCCACAGGCCGACGTGGGCGCCGGACATCATCGCCTGGATGTAGAGGAAGCCGAAGTTGGCGACGATGATGAAGAATGCGAGCAGCACCACCGCGCCGACCATGCCGGCGACGAGCTGGAACGGGAAAGCATCGGCCAGGACCTGGGCGTTCATACAATTCTCCTTTCAACAGGCGCCACGACAACCCGGTTGCCCTCAACCGCGACGACGCGGATGGCCGCGCCGCGCTCGACAGGCTCCCCGTTCGTCAGGACGTCCGTGCGTTTTCCATCAAGGACTGCGACCCCGGTGGGGCGCAGCGGTGTGACCGCGGTTCCATCCATCCCCGGCATGATCCCCGGGATCGAATTCGCCCCGGTTCCCTCAAGTTGCGTCTTCAGCGACAGCCTCCTCACCGCCCTCGCGATCGCCGCAGGCACGATCACCACCGCCACCACGAGCAGGCTCAGCCCCGTCAGCCACCCTTCCGTCCGCCACGCCCACGCAACCGATCCCGCAACCCCTCCCAGCCCGAGAAGCCCCATCAGGGCGCTCGGAGCCACGAGTTCGCTCAGGATCATCAGAAGCGCAATCGTGTAGACGACCAGGATGGGAAGCATCTCAGTCTCTCCGTTAGATCAGCCGCACAACAACACTCGGTCCGTCCGCCTTCACGATCGTCACCTTCCGGCCCGCCTCGATGAATCCCTCCTCCGCCACCACGTCCACCGTCATCCCGTCCACCTCCACCTTGCCCGAGGGGCGAAGCGGCGTCAGGGCGACGCCCGGCCGCCCGATCAGCACCGTCGCCGCGTGCGCTTCCGCCGGCGCCAGCTCGGCCTTCAGCACCAGTTTCCCGAAGAGCGGTGTGTTGGGGAGGAAGCGGAGGACGGAGGCAAAGACCAGGACGGCGGCGCCGGTTGAAGCGGTGAGGGTCAGGAAGTTACCGGTGAGCGAATTCCACTGGTAAGGGTTGGAGGGGATGATGAAGTTCTGCAGCGAGAGCACGAGGCTCGCGATGATCAACAGGATCCCGCTTGCCCCGACGATCCCGAACCCGGGCGTCATGCATTCCACGACGAGGAGCGTGGCGCCCAGCAGGAACATGATGATCTCAGTCGAATCTGCCAGCCCGACGAGGTAGTGCCCGAAGAAGACGAGCCCGAAGCAGCCTGCCGCAAGGAGCGCCGGGCCCACGAAGGTCTCGCTCCACGAGCGCGAAATCCGGACGACCGTCCCGGGGTTGGCTCCCAGCACAGCGTAGGCCTTCTCCATCGACTCCACGGTCGCCGAGGAAATCCCCAGGTTGCGGGCCTCGGTGGCCGTCAGGTTCAGCAGCTTTCCCCTCGCCTTGACCTGGCGAAGCACCTTCACCTTGCCGCCCGACTGTTCCATCTGCGCGAACGTGATCCCGTCGATCAGCTTCGGGGCGCCGTCCACCTCGACCTCACGGATTTCCAGGTCGGGATCGACCATCCCCATCGCGATCAGCGGCGGAAAGCCCTTCTTCTCAGCCCACCCGCGGAACTGGGCGGAAACCCAGGAGATGATTTTCTCGCTCGCCATGATCCCGTCGCTCTGCACGGGCTGCGCGCTTCCGATCGACGCCGACGGCTCCATGACGATCCGGCCACACGCGATTGAGATGAGTGCGCCCGCGGACTGGGCGCCGCCGTAGTTGCCGCATTTGACGTAGGCGGCCGTCGGGACGCGGTCCTTCTCGGGAATCTCGGACTGGTCGATGAGGTTCGCGATGTCCAGCGCCGAGTCCACGCGCCCGCCGGGCGTGTTGATCTCGAAAATCACGAGCGACGAATGCTCGGCGCGGGCCTGCTGAAGCGATCGCCGGACGAGGTAGACCGTGGGCGACCCGATCTGGTCGTCGATAGTGACGACAGTGACGCGGGTGTCAGCGGCCGCAGTCGCGGCGAGGGCAAGCATGATGAAGAGTGTGCGCATGGGGATTCTCCGACGGTTGTGCATGGATATCGCAAACCCGGGGCCGTGGGGAACCGGGGCAAGGATCGTAGCGCGACGCGCAGGAAGACCAAAGGGCAAAACGAGTTACGGAGAATCGAAAGGGAACGCCCCGGGCGGCGGATGTGCAGGGGTGGACG
>JAIOPR010000135.1 GCA_021413805.1 Planctomycetota bacterium | reverse complement strand
GCCTTGGTGGGCCATTACCCCGCCAACTAGCTGATAGGCCATAGACCCCTCCTCGAGCGATAGCTTATGAATAGAGGCCATCCTTTGATCAGCGGATGATGCCACCCACTGACCGCTCCCGGTATTAGTCCACCTTTCGGTGGGTTATCCCGGTCTCGAGGGCAGGTTGTCTATGTATTACGCACCCTTTCGCCACTTTACCGCAGGAGTTGCCCCCTGTTTCTCGTTCGACTTGCATGTATTAGGCACGCCGCCAACGTTCGCTCTGAACCAGGATCAAATTCTTCAATCAAAGCTTTGAAGATCGATCGGTTCGTTTTTACCCAGGGCCGAAGCCCCGAGTGTTCACTTTATGGTCGGTCGCATCCGTCCGAAGACGGAGCGACAGGGTTCTGCACTCTCTTTCGTTCGACTCCCCACTTTGTCAAAGATCGCGCCGACGCTGGCGTCGACGTGAGGGGGGAATTATATGCAGGGGCGGGTCAGCGTCAAGACAAAAAAGGCCAATTTTCGCGAACCAACTGGGTGCGCATAAGTCATGACAGATTAAGGGGTTAAGCCGGTGCGGGCTCCGGATGGAAGATTTCCGGAACCGGAATTTGGCAGCCACCCGGCCTCACCCCCGGCCCCGTCCGCCTCACAATAATCATGAATATTAGGATATTGTCGATGTTTATGCGCTGGAACCAGAGTCTTCCGGGCCAACCTGCACCCCGTACCGCTTCAGCCTCCTCCAAAGCGTCGTCCGCCCGATCCCCAGATCGTTCGCCGCCCGCGCCAGGTTCCCGTCACACCGCTTCACACACTCCAGGATGAATTCTCTCTCGGCTTCGTCCAGCGACTTCGCCGCCCCCAGCGCCTCGGGGCGGGGCCCCTCTCCCGGCTTCCCCACAACGTCCGGCGGCAGATCCTCAACCCGGACACGATCCGCAGCCCCCAGCGCCACCGCGCGCTCGATGACATTCTCCAGCTCTCGCACATTGCCGGGCCAGGCGTGCGCGACCAGCAGCTTCATCGCCGCCGGATCGACGGAACTCGTGGGACGGTGGAAGCGCCCGGCGTACTTCTGGACGAAGTGCTGGGCGAGAAGAGGGATGTCTTCGCGGCGCTCGCGCAGGGGCGGCAAGCGAAGAGAGACGACGTTGAGGCGGTAGAAGAGATCGTCGCGAAAGCGGCCCGCGGCGACTTCGGCATGAAGGTCGCGGTTGGAGGCGGCGATGAGCCGCACGTCGATCTTTGTGGAGCGGGTGTCGCCGATGCGGCGCGTCTCCTTTTCCTCGAGGACGCGGAGAAGCTTGACCTGGATCGACAGCGGGGCGGAGGCGATTTCGTCGAGGAAGAATGAACCGCCGTCGGCCTCCTCGAAGAGGCCGAGCTTGTTGGTCGCGGCACCCGTAAAGGCTCCCTTGACGTAGCCGAACAATTCGCTTTCGAGGAGCGTTTCGGGCAGCGCGCCACAATTGATCGCGACGAAGGAACGCTGGGCGCGCGGCGACTTGTTGTGGATCGCGTGTGCGATCAGTTCCTTTCCCGTCCCGGTCTCCCCGTCGAGGAGAACCGTGGCGTCGAGCGCGGCGACGCGGGTCACCTGTTCAAAGAGACGAAGCATGGCCGGCGAAGACCCGATGATGTTCTCGAAGCGGTAGGCATCCTGGACGCGCTGCCGGAGGTTGCGGTTTTCCCTGACGAGGCGCTGGTGCTCGACGGCTTTCGCCACGAGCATCTCGAGTTCCTCGGAGTTGATGGGCTTCGTGATGTAGTGATACGCGCCCAGCCGCATGCACTCGACCGCGTTTTCAATCGTGCCGAAGGCGGTCATGACCAGCACTTCCGTCCCCGGGGCAAACTGGCGCGCATGCCGCAACACGGCCATCCCTGAGAGCGGTTGCTCCATGGCGAGATCCGTGACGACGACGTCGACCGGATCGCGATCGAGCATGCGCAGTCCCTCCGCGGAGGAGCTGGATTCGATGACCTCGTAGCCCGCCCGGCGCAGCACGATGGTCAGGGCCTCGCGCAGGCCGTCTTCATCCTCGACGAGCAGGATTGTGGGTGGAGTGCTCATGCGGCGGCGGTTCCTTGAGAGCTTCGGCGAAGAGCGAGCCACACGGCGGGGAGGGCGATGGCAAGGGCGGCGGCCTGGTTGGCGGTGAAGCCCGGGAAAGCCGATGTGGTGTCGTCCCGGAGGAATTCGAGAGAGAACCGGGCGGTGCAATACGCGAGGATGGCGACTGCGGCAGTGCGGCCGTTGCGAGGTTCGGGAAATAAGAGCACCAGGATGGCGGCGACGGTGGCGGTGAATCCCGCCTCGATCAACTGGGTGGGGATGCGTCCGCCCGGGGCCAGGATGCCGTGGGCGGGGCGGCCGAAGCAGCATCCGTTCAGGAAGCACCCGACCCTGCCGACTGCGGCGCCTGCGAGGATCCCGGGAGCGCAGGCGTCTGCGCCGGCCGGGATCGGGATCCTGAGCCTTACCGCGGCGAGCATGCACGCCGGCACCGCGAGGGCAAGTCCGCCGAAGAAGGCGAGCCCGCCATCCCCCGGGGCGAACGGGTCGATCGGGACGAGGTGGTGGAGTGAAGCGATGCGTGCGGCGAGGAGGCCGGTCACTGCGGAAGCGCAAAGGAGGGCCAGGGTGCCAGCGCCCGGCCCGAGGGGGCGAAACAACGGGCGGGCGTACAGGGCGAGCAGGACGGCCGCGATCCCTGCGGCGATTCCCCCGGCCTGCAGGTCCATTCCCCCTGATAAGAACAACTCAAACCAACGGTGGTAGGCGGAAAGGTGCGTGGCCACGTACCAGGCGCGGGCACCCACAAGGCTCGCGATGCAGGCGACGAGCGTCAGCGTGAAGACGGCGTCGAACCCCAAACCCAGTTTCCTTCCGCGAACCAGGGTGATCCCCGCGGCTGTGAAGAACCCCAGCGCCATGAACAGCGTATAGGAAGGCAGGTTGCCGAACGGCGTGTGGAGGAGCGGATGCAGGTCGGGCTCCTTGGCTGGGTTGCCCTTGGACTGTACCCCGGCGCGGCCCCGAGGGTCAAATCCACGGGAGTGCGGACGCTTCCGGAACGCCGCAAAAAAAAACCTCCGCCACGGTGGCGGAGGTTTCAGGAATTCACGTTGCCCGGCAGACCCGGTCGCAGCCAAAGCGTCTAGTAATCGATTTCGCTTTCCTTGGCAGAGAACAGGAATCCGTCGTTGGTGATGAGGTAGATCGAGCGGGTACGCGGGTCGCTCACCACGTGCTGGAACTGGGAAATCGACGCGCGGCCGAGTTCTTTCCCCGTCCGCTCTTCGACGGCGATCACCGTGTCCGCGTTCGGCCCGGCAACGAAGATCCGGTCCTTGCCGCGGCAGATGCAGAAGCGGGAATCGGCCTTGATGTAGAGCAGCTTGCCGGTTTTCTTGTCGATGGCGTGCATGCCCTTGCCCTTGCAGTAAACGTACACCACGTCGCCGGACACCTGCGGGGTCGTGCGCAGCTCGGCGCCGGTTTCGTACTTCCACATCAGCTCGCCGGAGACGCGGTTAAAACAGTAGAGGGCGTAGTCGGTGGAAGCGGCGAACAGGGCGCCCCACGTTTCCTTGCCGGCGTCGTTCTGCTCGATGTCGAGCGCGAGGTCGCAGACGATCGGCGACTCCGTGGCGTAGTCGATGAGCTTGGAGCGGCCGTCGGCGGTGTAACCGTAGACGTGCCCGTCCTCGCTGGCGAAATAGATGTTGCCCGGGTCTGCGTAGATCGGCGTGGTGCGGATGTCGGAATCGGCCGGGAAGAACAGGATCTCGGCCCAGGTCTTGGGGTCGAGGCCGATCAGGCGGTTGCGGTCGAGCGCGCCGAGGAACACGACGGAAGGCGACGCCGCGACGCCGGTGGACGGGGTGAAGCGCAGGCGCTCCCGGGTCGTCTCCATCATCGAAGGACGTTCGAGAACGTGCAGCCAGTCGGACTGGCTCACGCCATAGACGCGGTCCTGAAGCTTGGTCGACTCGATCAGGTCGGTCAGCTGCACGATCTTGGTCGAGAGAGCCGTGACCTTCGCAAGATCCTTGTCCTTGCGCGTCTGCTCCACCTGGCGCTCGGCCTTGACCTTCTCGACCTCCTTCGTGAGCTGCGCCAGCTGCTTCACGATCGAAGGCACCGAGGAAGGACGGAAATCAAGCGGCTTCGGGAACCAGGCAACGCCCTCGACCGATCCCGTCTTGATCGAGACCCGGTACACCGCGGGCAGGCCGTTCCGGCCGTTCGCGTCGGTGGTTTCGACCACCTCGACATAGAGGGAGTCGTCGCGAAGCGAGACGTGCTGGACCTCCACACCCTTGAGGACGCACTCCCAGTTCACCTTCTTGAAGGGGGTGTTCTCGGTGATGGACCGGTTCAGCTCCGCGCGCCTGCCCTCGATATTGACGGGCGGGGCGTTCTTCGGAGTTTCGCTGCATCCCCCCACGAGCATGCCGATCACGGCAAAAGCGAGCACCCGCTTCATGCCTTCTCTCCTTTGATGAACTCCGCGAGATTGACGTTGTTCTTCTTCTCGTAGTCCTGCAGCTTCTCGATCCGGGAAATGTCGTCCTGGATTCGGTTGACGAGCTTGAAAATGTAGGGACGCCCCTTGAGGCGGTCCTTCAAATCGGCGAGCATGCGTTCCCACGATTTGGAATAGAGCTCGTCCCGGAGGACGACAAGCATGCGCTCCTCGGCGGGCAGGGAGTCGCAGAACTTCTGGTGGGCGGCGCTCGACATCGCGGGCGACTCTCCTTAAGGCTCTACGGCGGACGAAGTTCCGCGGGAGTCTACAGATCACCCCCGGTCGAGTCAAAAAGAAGTTGCGGGTATCCGGCGGGTGGAAGCGGGGATCAGGTGGTATAAAGATTCGGTCAAAGGTAGGCCCGGCTTGAACGGAGAACGCGTGGACCTGGCGAAAACGGTGGCGGGGAACGTGGAAACGGTGAGGGCGCGGATCGCCGCGGCGGCACGCCGGGCGGGGCGCGCCCCGGGGGACGTTTCCCTCGTGGCGATCACGAAAAGCCGCGGGGCGGAGGTCTTCCCCGCCCTGCTCGCGGCGGGGGTGGCCGACGTCGGCGAGAACCGGGTAATCGACGCCGTCGAAAAGGCTCTCGAATCCCCGCCGGGGCTCCGGTGGCACCTCGTCGGGCACCTCCAGACCAACAAAGTCCGGAAAGCGCTCGGATTGTTTCGCACGATTCACTCGGTAGATTCCCTTCGGCTTGCAAGGGTCATCAACGAAGAGTCCGCCCCCACCGGGACCGAACGCGACCGGCATGCGGGAGACCCGGTTGCCGCTTTCATCGAGATCCACTCCGGCGAATCGCAGAAGTCGGGGCTGCCCGCGAACGAGCTTCCGGAGTTCCTGAAAGCAGCTCGGACGCTCGACCGGATCAAATGGATCGGGCTTATGACCATGGCGCCGTACGCCGAGGACGGCGAAGCCTCCCGCCCGCACTTCCGAAAACTTCGCGAACTCCGCGAATTTGCCCGGGGCGAAATTTCCACCATCCAGGGGCTGTCGATGGGGATGACCAACGACTTCGAAATTGCCGTGGAAGAAGGCGCGACGCATGTCCGGGTCGGCCGGGCGCTCTTCGCCGGGCTTCCGGGCTGAAAACAGCTTCGCTCGCGCGCGTTGACCCTTCCAGCCCGCGGCGATAGAATCCCGCTTCAAACTCTGACTCGAACGGGAGTTCCGGCGCATGCCCAAGCTGGTGGTGGAAAAGGGTGGCGACAAGGGCAAGTCGATCCAGGTCGGCACCCAGGGCAGCGTTGTCGTCGGCCGCGACACGAGCGCGGGGATCACCATCAACGACACGATGGCGAGCCGGAACCATTTCAAGGTGGAGTGCCGGGCGGGCGCGTATTTCCTGGTGGACCTGAACTCGAAGAACGGGACGCTGCTGAACGGGAGCCGCGTGAAGGAATCGCGGATCGCGCCGGGCGACCGGGTGCAGGTCGGCGAGACGGTGTTCTCCTTCATGGAGGACGTGAAGCCGAAGGAGGACCTGGTCGGGCGCATCGTGGGGCGCCGGTACAAGATCATCGAGCGCATCGGGCGCGGCGGCATGGGGACCGTCTACAAGGCGGAGCAGATCCGCCTGAACCGCAACGTCGCGCTCAAGATGCTTCAGCAGGAACTCGTCGGCGACCCGACGTTCATCAAGAAGTTCCTCGACGAGGCGCGGGCGGCGGCGCAGTTCAACCACCCGAACGTCGTGACGATTTACGAGATCGACGTCGACAACGACATCGTGCCGCCGGTGCCGTTCATCGCGATGGAGTACCTGCCGGGCGGGTCGGTGCAGGACATGCTGTCGCGGGAAAAGAAACTTCCGCCGGACAGGGCGCTCGCCGTCGTGCTCGACGCGGCGCGCGGGCTGGAGTACGCCGAGAAAAAGCAGATCGTCCACCGGGACATCAAGCCGGACAATTTGATGATTTCGGAAGAAGGGCGCATCAAGATCGGGGACCTGGGGCTCGCGAAGTCGCTGAAGCAGGATGGGTCGCGGCCGGAATCTCCCGAGGGCGTCTTCGGGACGCCGCACTACATTTCGCCCGAGCAGGCGCTCAACAAACCGGTGGACATTCGCGCCGACATTTATTCGCTCGGCGCGACGTTCTACCGGGTCCTCGCGGGAACCACGCCCTACCAGGGCAGTTCCGCGAAGGAAATCGTCGTCAACAAGCTCCGCGAAGAGCCTCCCTCGCTCGAGCTGATCGACCCTTCCCTTCCGAAGATCCTGACCTCGATCGTCGAGCGGATGATGAAGCGCGAACCGGCGGACCGGTACGCGACGGCGAAGGACCTGGTGGCGGACCTGGACCGGGCGCGGCGCGAGATCATGGGATCGCTGACGGGGCCGCTGAACATCCCCGGCGACGGGTCGTCTGCAAGCGCTTCGAATACGGCAACGGCGATGGGAAGCGAAGGGCGGCGTTCGGCGACGCCGATTGTGGTGCTGACGGGGGCGGCGGCGATGTTGATTGTGACGGTGGCGGTTGTGGCGGCGACGATGATGCGGCACCCGAACGACCCGCAGCCGCCGCCGGGGCCGCAGCCGGGGCCGGTGGAGGGGACGGGGGATCCGGAAAAACTGGAGGCGCTCAGCCAGAAGGCGCTTTCGTTCGCGGAAATGGTGGAGAAGACGACGAACATGGGGGACCCGGAAGCGATTCGGGCGCTGATGGATGCGTACTCGGCGATCGTGAAGGACTACCCGGGCACGGGAGCGGAGAAGAAAGCGCGGACGCAACTCGAGTTTTTCCAGAAGCAGATCGACACGCTGGCGGCGGATGCGATGTTTGCGGGCGCCGAGCGGCGGGAACTGGCGCTGGCGGCGGTGCGCAAGTCGTTTGCGCTGGACAAGGTGAAATTCGAGGACGTTGTGCGCGAAGCGGAAGCCGCGATGGCGGCCTATGGCGAATTCGTGGAGAAATGTTCCGCCGACCCGCGCGTCGCCGATGCGAAAAAGAAGTCCGGCGTCATCGACGGGGAGCTTTCCGTGTTCCGGTCCCGGTATCTCGCCTGGCAGGCGGAGGCCAGGGCCATCCTCGAGGTTCTCGACCGCAAAGCCTTTGGTGAAGCGGAGACCCGCCTCGGCGCGGCCGACAAATCCCCGGAATTCAAGGAGTATGCGGCCGCGATCAAGGCCATCCGCGACCGCGTTCGGCTCGAGGCGGAGAGTTCCCTCGAAACCCTGGCGGCCCAGGTGGACCAGAAACGGAAGGACTTCGATTTCGAAGGGGCACGGGCGCTTCTCGAATCCGCGCGCGCATGGGGATTTTCAGCGTTCAAGAAGCGCCTGGACGATCTCGCCGAAGCGATCGACCGGGCTGAAATCGAACACAAAGGCGCGACGGCGAGGAAAGTCCGGGACGAACAGGTGGCGGTTCTCCGGGAGGCCCGGGTGCGGGCGATCGACTCCGCCCGCAACCGGTTCGGTTTCGCGGGGGCCACCGCGATTTACGAGGCGGCGCTTCTGAAATTGAAGGACGACGACCTGGTCGCGGAGGCCGCGGGATCGCTGTCGGACTGCAAGGCGGCCGGCGCGCTGCAGGCGTCGTTCATGGGCCGCATCGCGGACCACAAGCTCAGGGCGAAGGCCTCGGCTTCGTTCGACAAAATCCATATGGACGGCGAGCTCGTGCGGGCGTCGGGAGAGTCGATCTGGATCAAGGTGCAGGGCGGCGCCGAAGTATCGGTCAACTGGAAGGACCTGCGAACCACCGAGTACCGCCAGCTGATGCGCACCTGGGAACACGACTTCAACGACGCGCGAGGCCTCGTGGCCACCGACCTCGCGCTTGGGCTGACGTCCCAGGTCGAGACCGACATGGCCGCGGCCGAAAAAGAAGTCGGCCCCGCGAACAAGGAGGAGATCGAGGGCCTGCGCAAGCGGGTCGAAGGCGCGAAAAACTGGCCCGAACGGGAAGCGGCGGACCGGCTGGACCAGGCGAAAGAGGAAATCCGGCGCGAGAAATGGCAGCGCGCCCTCGATGACCTGAACGAGCTCTCCACCCGCCTGAACGCGACCAAGTACTACGCGGACCACCGGGCCACCATCGATTCGCTTCAGGACGACTGCAAGGGCAAGCTGAAGAAGTGAACCTGCAGCTTCGCGCGGCGGACGG
>JAIOPR010000134.1 GCA_021413805.1 Planctomycetota bacterium | reverse complement strand
CCATCGCGGCCAGCGTCAGCGCGACCGCCGCCAGGCCGGCCAACCCCACCGCCACCATCGCCCGCTTCTTCCACAGCGTCCGCCGCACCCGGTAAACCAGGCTCGCGGGCCGCGCGGCGATCGCTTCCCCTTCGAGAAACCGGTCCAGGTCCGCCGCGAAGTCCTCCGCGGTCTGGTACCGCCGCGCCGGGTCCTTCTCCAGGCACTTCAGCACGATCGTGTCCAGGTCGCTTTCGATCGCGGGAACCCGTACGCGCATCGACGGGGCGTCCCGGTCCTGCACGGCGCGGAGCAGTTCGAAAAGGGTGGCGCCACCGAAGGGCGGCTCGCCGGAAAGCAGATCGTAGAGCGTCGCGCCGAGCGCGTAGATGTCGGCGCGGACATCGACCTTTTCGCCGCGCGCCTGCTCCGGGGGCATGAAGGACGGGGTGCCGATGATCGCGCCGCTCAACGAAAGCCCGCTGGCCCCCTCGGTTCGCCGCGCGAGGCCGAAATCCGTCACGAAGACATGGAAATCGTCCGCGGCGCCGGCGCCTCCCCGCGCCCCGCGGACCAGGAGATTGTCGGGCTTGATGTCCCGGTGAATGACTCCTGCGCGGTGCGCTTCGCCCACCGCCCGAGCCGCGTCGCGGATCACCCGCACCAGCATCCGACGGTCGCCCCGCGGCAACTTTGCTGCGGTCGTCCCGTCGATGAACTGCATCGCAATGAAGTGCCGCCCCTGCGCTTCACCGACCTCGTAAACCGCCGTGATATTCGGGTGCGCCAGCTTCCCCGCGACGTGGGCTTCCTGCGTGAACCGCGCGATCTCCGTCTCGTCCCCGCCGGTCAGGAACTTGAGCGCCACCCAGCGCCCCAGGGGAACATCCCACGCCTGCCAGACCTCGCCCATTCCGCCCTGCCCGAGCTTCTTCAGGCGCACGAATTTCCCGAAGCGAGCGGTCGCGGTGGCGGTGGCGATTTCGGGGGGAAGGGGGGGTGAGACGGCGCGGAGGAGGGCGGAGTCGGACATGGAAGCGGGAGGCTCGGCGGCGCCGGGGGCGGCCGGGGGCCTGCGCGTCTCTTCACCGGCGCCCGGGAGCACGGGGGCGGCGTCGCCCTCGACGAAGGAACTGCCGTCGATCGGCCGAGGCCGGCGTGGTGGATTGCGGGGGCTGTCGTCGGCCGGGTTCATCGACCGGGAGTTTCGCACATCAGCGCCTTGACCGCGCTTCGAAACAGGATGTCCCTCTCAAGCCCGCGCTTGCCTCCCCGGCGCCGCCGGGGCTACGATGGTGCCAGAGAGAAATGGATCCAAATGACGGGAGGTTTCCATCCCGCCGCGCCACGGGAGCCGGATTGCTCCACGACCAGCAAAGGAGAGAGCCATGAGCGCCGCCATCATCGTCAGGGACATCATGAGTCACCCCGTCCAGACCATTCCGCGCGCCACTTCAGTCCTGGACGCCGCCAAATTCTTCCTGCGCACCCATTTTTCGGGCGCTCCCGTCGTCGACGAGTCGGGAGCCGTCGTCGGCATCCTGACACTTCGGGACATGGCCAAGTTCTTCCTGGAACCGGCCCTCCGCAGCACGGCGGTCCCGGTCGCGGTTTCAAGCCCGATGAAGCTGAAGGTCTCGGACCTGATGACGCCGCACCCGCACAGCCTCCGGCCCGGGGACCTCATCGAGGTCGCAAGTGCGGCCATGAAGCTGCACCGGACTCACAGGCTCCTCGTGACCGACGAGGCTGGAAAACTCGTGGGCATCGTGAGCACGTCGGACCTGGTGTATCGCGCCGGCAATTATCATTAGGAACGGGGTCCCCCTGTTCGATGCAGGGGAACCCCACCGGGCGGAACTCCGGCTTACTTGACCGTGAGTTTCAGCACGCCCTTGCAGAGCATTCCGTCCACGGATTCGACCATGACCCGGACTTCCTGGCCGGACACCGGCTTCGCTCCCGATCCCGCCCGGAAAGTGCAGTTGACGGAGTCCGCGGTCAGGGAGTACTGCATTGAATTCTCCGTGCTGACGCCCGTCGGGATGTTTTCGAACCGGACGGAGACTCCCTGAGTCATGTTTTCGCGGGCAATCTTGATCGGGACCGTGACGCTCTCGCCGACCTTCACGGTGGCGTCGTCGGGGAAGAACAGCGTGAGCTTCTTGTTGCCCTTCTTCGTCGAAATTTTATCGCCGCAGCCAGGGGCGAAGAGGCAAAGCAGCGACAGGACAGCGATGGATCGGAAATAGCGGGTCATGGGTCACTCCGGGCGGCCGCGCCGTGAACCCGGCGGGACTGGAAATACGGCAATCCGCGCGGTCGTCGCGAGCCCGAACGGGCCCGCAGCCGGCGGGGGGAGCGGACGACGCCGGTGGAGGTGCTCCCGGTGCAGGGGAACCTCTTTCGGGCCGGACCGGGCGCGAAGCGAGTCTCCCGGAAGAAGTGAAGCCCTCAAGGCAGAGGGCAGGGCGCCCGGGAGCGAAATGGGAGCCGCGGTCGGCGTTCGCAGCAGAAAAGCGAACAGGAGGACTCTATCAGAATCCGTGCGAGGCCAGGCTCAGTAATTACCCTGTCAGGCCGTCCGCCGGCGCTCCCCCCTTCGCGGCCGCTACTTGTCCATCTCGTCCGTCACATTCGCGCCGTACGTGAACCCCCAACCCTTCATCGCCTTCTGCTGGTCCGGCGTCAGGCTCAGGGTGTCCGAGATCTTTTTCTGCGTCTCAATCATCAGGTCCACGCGCATCGCGTAATCCTTCTCGCGGGAAAGCTCTTCACCGTTCTTTCGCCGCGTCCAGATGGACTCGTTCAAGTCGCGCGACTTGTTGATGTACTCGTCCACAATCGGGGCCACCGTCTTCGACTGCGTCTCGCTGAGACTGAGCGTCGAAGACCACTGGGCCAGGATTTCCTGGGTCACTTTCGCCCGCGGGCCGTCGAACCAGGTCTGCGATCCCTGGATCTGGCTGTCAAAGATGCCGTAGCTCCCCAGCATTTCGCGCTGCTCGGGAGTGAGGGCGCTGAAGAAGGATTCACGGGAAGCGCCGACAAGGTCGAGGAGCTTGCGGCGGGCTTCCAGGGCGGTCATCTGGTCGCGGGAAGACATGAAGGCCTTCCAATCGTCGCTCTCCGCGGCGAGCAATTCGCGCAGCTTTGCCTCCTGGGCCGCGTCCAGCGGCGGCACCGACTGCGCGAGCAGGTCCACGAGCAGTCCCAGCGCTTCCGGCGAACGCATCGCCTCCTCGAGGGAGAGTCCCATCGATTTCGCCAACTCGTTCATCCGCGCGAGGAGTTCGTCCTGGAGTTCCTTCGCCTCAGGCGGCCACGCGTCCCATTTCTTGCCCTTGAGCTTGTCGCGCAGTCCCGCGAGATCCGCCGCGAGCTGCCGGAAGGTCCGCTTCTTCGGCGCCGCGGAACCGACGGCAACCGGGCCGCCGGGACCGGGCGGGCGACCGGAGGCCGCGAGCTGCTTCTTCAGTTCGAGGTTCTCCTTGTAGGTCCTCGCGCCCTCCGCGACCGCACGCTCAAATTTTTCTTCCGCTTTCGCGAGCGCTCCCGCCGCCGCTTCCGCCGCACGCCCGTCGGCTTCCGCCTTCGCCGCTGCAACGGCCTTCGCTGCCTCTTCTGCCGCGGCGGTCCGGCGGCCCTCGACGACCTTGAACAGGAGCGCGGAACTCAGCGCGCCTGCGATGAACCCGAGGAAAAGCCACTTCGACATCGGTCTTCCCCTGAAAGAAAGGCCCTTGTGCTGAAGAGGTACGTTTCCGTGGCGGGCTTTCGCCGCGAGTGAGGATTACTTTGCAGCGTCTTCCATGTCCTTGTGTGGGTGAGTCACGGCGAAGGCGCCGGTGTCGTTGGGGACGGGGTCGCGCCAGAAGGAGGCGATTTCGGCGTGGGGGAAGATGGGGAACCCGGCGGCGTCGACCGCCCAGGAGAGCAGGAAGTCGTCGAGCATCATGCCTCGTGAGACCACGTGGGTGCAATCGCGGGTTCGCGCCCAGCCGGAAGCGGCGTGGGTGACGCAGCGATCGTGGGTGAGGACGCCCGAGGCGAGGGTGCCCTCCAGGGCTTCGCGGGTGAAGCCGACGCAACCGCCCTGGATGTTCGGTGGATGGCGGATGCGGTCCCGGAAGGCGACGGAAAGCGTTTCGAGGGTCCCGAAGGCGCACGGGAGGTCCGGGAGCCAGGAGAAACGCCGCCAGATGCGCGTGTCCGGGTCGATGCGGAAGAAATACCGTTCCGGCCCCGCGATTCCCTGCTGGAGAAGCCGCTCGACGTACCGGTGGCAAGTGTCGAGCTTCATGAGGTGTTCGCCCGGGACCACCGTCGCCCTGAATTCGCGGCCGATGGCCTGGTAGCGCGGGAGATTCGCCGGGTCGCCATCGACGAGCAGGACGACACGCGAGCCGGGCCACGACGCCCTGAGGTGGCGCAGGCATTCCTCGGGGCGGCTCTTGTGGAGCTGGAGGCACCAGGCCACTTCCGCATCGGCGGGATCTGGTTTTCTAAAAGGCATGGGGCTTTGCGGCCTCCATGGACTTGTGCGGGTGAGTCACGACGTACGCAAGGTTCTCGTTCGGGACCGCTTCCCGCCAGTACGAAGCGATCTCCGGGTGCTGGCAGAGGGGGAAACCGGCGGCGTCCACCGCCCAGGAGGAGAGGAAGTCGTCGTGCACCTTTCCACGGGCCACCATGTGTTCACAATCCTTGTTCCGGGACCAGCCGGAAGCGGCGTTCGTCACGCACCGGTCGGAAGAGAGCAGGCCCGAAGCGAGCACGCCTTCGATGACCTCCCGCGTGTATCCCATGCAACCGCCCTGGACATTCGGGGGATGCCCGACGCGGACGCCGAAGGCCATGGTCACCGTTTCCAGCGTCCCGAAAGCGCAGGGGAAATCCGGGAGCCACGAGAAACGGCGCCAGATGCGCGTGTCCGGATCGATTTTGAACAGGTACCGCTCCGGGCCGGCCAATCCCTGCCGGAGAACACGTTCGACATATCGGTGTCCGGAGGCCAGGTTGAAATAAGGCTCGCCCGGAAGGACCTGCGCCCGGAACTCCCGGCCGACCGCCTGGTAGCGCGGGAGGTTCTCGCTGTCGCCGTCCACGATGAGCACCAGCCGGGAGTCCGGGTAACTTTCCCGCAGGTGCTGCAGGGAGGTCCCGGGATGGGTCTTGTGCAGATTCATGCACCAGACGATTTCGGAATCCGGCGGATCGGGTCTTCGCAGGCGCATGCAGATCGAGCCTCCAGTACCGACGGGGATCGTAGCCCTTCGGGCCTGAGCACGACAAGCTCGGTCACCCCGTCGGCGAGGAGTCATTGCGCTTTGCCAAGAGCGCGGCTCTCGGGCAAGATTTCGGGGGCCGCTTGAATTCAATCGAAATCCCGGAGACTCCCGATGGACATGGAGGGCGTGAACTTCGTGACCTGCCCGCGGTGCACGATGCACATCGTGTTCGTGCAGGGAGAAGGACGGCCGCCGGCGGCGTGTCCTCATTGCGGGCTGAAGATGGAGGGATTTCGGCAGGCGGATTGCGCGGGATGCGGGGGGCGATTTGAGACGGCGGCGCCGGCGGGCTCGGGGCTGTCGTGTCCGCACTGCGGGGCTCGCGGGGTGGCCCCGGCCGGCGCGGGAGAAACAGCCACGGAGCGAAGAAACATCCCGGCGCGCCTTCGCGGTGAGACGGCGGGCGCGCCGCAAGCCGGTTCGGCCGCCGGTCGGGATCCTGACGCCGTCCGCCGTCGGCGCATCGCAGTCGTTCTCTGGGGCGCCGGGACACCGACCGCCGCACTCGGCGCGGCGATGCTTGTCCTCGTCGTCCACCGCGCCCTGTTCCCGACCGCCGACCGGTTCGACGCTTCCGCCCTTCCCGCCGCTGGAATCGCCGGGGCCATCGCCGCGATCGCCTGGGCCGCCGCGGCATGGCGGTCCACGAAATAACTTACGCCGTCTTCGCCTCCGGCACTCCCAGCAGGTTGCGCAACGCCTCCTCCGCCTCCGGATACCGGAACTCGAACCCCGCTGCCGCCGCCTTCTTCGGCACCACGTTCTGCCCCGTCGTCAGCAGGTCCGCCACTTCCCCCAGCATCAGTTTCAGCACGAACGGCGGCGTCGGGAAAAACGCCGGGCGGTGAAGCACGCGCCCGAGCGCTTTCGAAAAGTCCTTGTTCGAGAGGGAGTTCGGCGCCGTCGCGTTGAACGGCCCCTTCCACGAGGGATCCTCCACCGCGCGGATGAACATCGAGCACAGGTCGTCGATGTGGATCCACGAGAAGAACTGGTCGCCCTTGCCGATCGGGCCTCCGAACCCGGCGCGGAACGGGGGAAGCATTTTCTCGAGCGCGCCGCCGTCGCGGCCGAGGACGACGCCGATGCGGAGAAGCGCGACGCGGGCGCCGTGGGCTTCGGCCTTCTTCGCCTCCGCCTCCCATTCGAGGCAGATGCTGCTGAGAAAGTTCCACTGGTCGCCCTGGCCCTCCTCGTCGATCGGAAGCGGGCCGCGCGCCCCGTAGTAGCCGATCGCGCTCGCGCTCACGAGGACCTTCGGCCCGTCCTTGCAGGCTTCCACGCAGGCTTTCGTGACATCGACGCGGCTCGAGCGAAGCGCCGCCTTGAATTCGGAGGTCCACTTCCTGCCGAAAATGTTTTCGCCCGCGAGATTCACGATCGCGTCGCATCCCGCCACCGCGGCCTTCAGGAACACGGCGTCCTTGCCGTCCCACACTTTCGCCTCGGCCCCGCGCGGCGCCTTCGACACGTCGCGCGTCAACGCCACGACCTGGTGTTTCTTTTCCTGCAGCATCGCGCACAAATGGCGGCCGACAAACCCGGTCGCGCCCGTGACAGCTACTTTCATTCGGTGGTTCTCCGGTATCAGGAATCTTGACGCGCGCCGTGGCGCCACTAGGCTCTGCCTTCCACTCTATCCTCAAAACCCGTCAAGGAGACAGAACATGGCCGTCGCCCGCGTGACCGAGCTGGTGGCTTCTTCCGACAAGAGCTTCGACGATGCGATCAAAGCGGGCGTTTCCCGCGCCACGAAGACGCTTCGCGGCATCACCGGCGTCGAGATCGTCCGCCAGACGATCAAGGTGGAGAAGAACAAGATCCAGGAGTACCGCGTGCACATCAATGTGACGTTTGTGCTCGAAGGGTAACTAGCCCGGCAAGAGGATCGCTTTCACATGGCCCCCTCACGCGAGGGGGCCATTTTCATGCGCCGCTTCAGCCGCACCCCCCCGGGGGCCGATGATCCTGATGCCCCTTTCTCTCCTCCCACGCGAGGCGGCCCCGCCATGCCCGACATGACCACCCGGACGTTCGCCCGCGAGCAGCTCGTCCCGCTCCTGTTCCGGCTCTCCGACCAGCTCGACCGCAGCCGCCACGACCTCGCCAGCGCCGTCCGCGAGTTCACCGTCCGCCTCCAAAACGCTGCGGGCGACGCCAACCCCGCCCTCGCCCGCGCCGCCATCCTCTGGATCAGGCCGCTCTGCGTCGCCGTCCGCGCCCTCGCCAACGGCACGCCTTCGGACAGGGCGCTGTGGGAAGAGGTGAAAGAAATGGCGATCGAGGCGACGCGCCTCGCGAACCTGCCGTTCAGCGCTGCGGGCTAGACAGGCCGATCTTCCGGATCTCTTCCCGGTCCTCGTCATCCGTCAGCCCGTGCGCGTCCAGGATCTCGAACACGAGCGCAAACCGCTCGTCGCTCCGGTCCGCTTCCCCCAGCGGCCCCCTCCCTCGCCGGGACCACAACTTCGCGGCCGCGACCGACTCCGCGACGCACTCCTCGACATTCATCGCCGCGTAAGGCGACACGAACCCGCGCCGCGGCCCGCCGGCGCCGTCCGACCAGGAGGACGCCGAGCAATACGCCGCGAACCCGAGCGCCGCCTGGAGCTGCGCATCTAATTTCGCGCGCGAAGGACACCGCGAGTGCACCGCGTGCCCCAGTTCGTGCAGCACGATGTCCAGCGTCGGCTCCCGCACCGTCACCCGCCCCAGGTCGTACCGCCCCCCGCGCTCCTCCCCCCGCGGCATCCGGTAGAACTCCAGCCCCGACAGGTCCTTGTTCGGGAACATTTCCATCGCGCCCAGCACCACCGACAGTTCCCCGTCCTCCCACGAGCCGTACAGCGACACATGGAAGCGCTCCCGAATCTCGTCTGCGCGCGGCCCCTTCGGGATCATTTGACGCGCTGCGTCATAATCGGGTTCTGTCGAAGTGCCCGCGCACGCCGAAAGAAAAACAGCAAGGACCGGGAAGAAGCGCTTCATGCCGCTTTCTCCCCGGAAATCACGTAGATCATCCGCAGATGCAGGAAGCGCAGCTCGACGCCGCGCAGGCGCTGCTCCATGGCGGCTTTCACTTCGCGGTGCAGGTCCACCCATCCCTCGCGACGCATCAGCCGCAGCATCGGCCCCGGGCCGAGGAACCAGCCGGGCGGGAGCCTGTCATCGGACACCACGAGTCGTCCGCCCGGACGCAGCACACGGCAAAGCTCTTCCAGCGCCCGCCGCCAGTCCGCGACCGAGGTCAGCACGTACGTCGAGAGCACGCGGTCGAAGGAAGCGTCGCGATACGGCAACCTTTCCGCGTCAGCCTGCGCGACGGAGGCGCCGCGCTTCGCCGCCCGCGACAGCGACCGAGCCGAGAGATCGCAGCCGTGAAGCGCCGTCACGCCGGCCTTCCCGAGCATCGGGAAGTTCCTCCCCGTCCCGCACCCGACGTCCAGCACCCGGTCCCCCGCCCGCGCCGCCAGTGCTTCCAGCGCCTTCCCCCGGTACGACCGGTCCCTTCCCAGCGCCAGCGTCTGCACCATCGCGTCGTAGCACGGCGCGCGGCGGTCGTAGATGCGCCTGACGAGGGGCCAGGGAAAGCTCATGGAGAAGAGGTTAGCATGGCAGGATGGCCGGGGCTAAAGGCCGGGGCCAGGGGCCAGGGGCCGGGGCCAGGGGCCGGGGCTAACTGCCGGGGCTGCGAAGACTGACTCCCCCGGCCGTTCGCCCCGGCCGTTCGCCCCGGCCCTTAGCCCCGGCCCTTACCCAGCTTCGCCTTCTCGCGCTCAAATTCCCTCTCCAGCTCTGCAATCATCCGCTCCGCTTCCGTGGCCGGTTCCGGCTCCACGATTTCGCCGCTCGCCACTTTCGCCTTGTACTCCGCTATCGCCTTCTTCGACTCTGCTTCCCGTTTCGCCGCGTCCTGCCAGTGCTGCGCGGCGACATCGCCCCAGAACGGGTAGTCCTTGAATCGATACCGCAGGCGGCGGCA
>JAIOPR010000133.1 GCA_021413805.1 Planctomycetota bacterium | reverse complement strand
GGGCGTGAAGCGCTCGAAGCCGGCAGGAAGAGTGAAGCACTAGGGCTGCTCAAGCGCGCCGCGGAAGTGCTGGAGGGAGAGACCGATCTCCCCGAGTTGATCCGCCGGGCAACCGAGTAACCGATGCGAGCCTTGTGAATTTGTTTTTGCCGTTCATGCCCATTCGCGCGAAAGCGCGAGGAGTGAAGGCGTGCGGGCGGCGCGGCCCGGGAACGTCGCGCATCGGCCTTTCGGCAACGAGGAGCCTCCGCCCGCGCGACCAGTTCGGCCCGAGAAGGGCCGCGCCGCCCGCCGCCGAAACGACGACCGCTTTCGCGCGAATGGGCGTTGAGGGATTCGAACCCCCGACCTCATGGGTGTGATCCATGCGCTCTAACCAGCTGAGCTAAACGCCCGAGGCGCGGAATCTAGCAAAAGACCGGATTCCAGTCTACGTCGCGCGTCACGGTCCCCAGCCCTTCAATCCCCTTGGCTCCCGATTCTTGTAGCGGCTAGCATCGCGGCATGAAGATCGCCATCTCGACGGGCGGCGGCGACGCGCCCGGGCTGAACGCCGTGATCCGCGCGGCCGTCCTCGCGGCGCTTCTCCGTGGCTGGGAAGTCTGGGGGATTCGCGAAGGGTTCGACGGGCTGCTTTTCCCGGAGCGGTACGAGGGTGAAGGGCTGGTCCCGCTGACGCGCGAGAGGGTCCGGGGGATCACGCACGTGGGCGGGACCATCATCGGGACGACGAACCGGGGAAACCCGATGAAATACCCGACGAGGCAGGCGGACGGGACGGTGGTGGAAGTGGACCGGACCGACGAGCTGGTCACGGCGCTTCGCACCAACGGGTTCGACGCGCTGATTTCGATCGGGGGCGACGGGTCGCTGACGATAGCGAATCACCTGGCGAAAAAAGGCGTGCGGGTGATCGGCGTGCCGAAGACGATCGACAACGACCTCGAGGGGACGGTGATCACGTTCGGTTTCGACACGGCGGTTTCGTTCGCGACGGAGTGCGTGGACCGGCTGCATTCCACGGCGGCGGCGCATCGCCGGGTGATGGTGGTCGAGGTGATGGGGCGCTATGCGGGGTGGATCGCGCTCAACACCGGGATTTCGGGGACGGTGGACGCGATCCTGATCCCGGAGATCCCGTACGACCTGCAGAAAGTCGCCGAAAAGATCCTCGAGCGCGAGCGGTCCGGGCGACACTTTTCGATCGTGATCGTTGCGGAGGGCGCGAAGCCGAAAGGCGGCGAGATTTCCGTGGTTTCGAAGGAAGCCGGGCGCGCGGAGCGGCTCGGCGGAGTCGGGGAGAAAATCGCGGCGGAGCTGCAGGAGCTGACCGGGAAGGAAACCCGCGTCGTCGTGCTCGGCCACCTCCTCCGCGGAGGAACGCCCACCACTTTCGACCGCCTGATCGCGCTTCGATTCGGCGCCGCCGCCATCCGCGCCCTCGCCGACGGCCACAGCGGGATCATGGTCGCGCTCGACCCGCCCACCGTGCGCACCGTGCCGCTCGAGGACGCCACGCGCCGCATGAAGTCCGTCCCGCTCGACTGCGACTCGATGATGACGGCGCGGGAGCTGGGGATTTCCTTCGGGGATTGAGAGCGTGAGAACCATTCGCCCTACGGCCCGCGACACCAGCCCGTCCGGCGCGGAAGAGGCGTTTATTGCGGAATCCGAGGTTTTCGAGGTGCGCCGGACGGGCCGGCGCCGCGTGCCTTCGGGCGACTGGTTCTCACGCTCTCAGCCTTCGCTGGCGAAAGCTTGCGGCTAATCCAAAAGCGGTGAGACCAGCTCGACGGGAAACGACCCGAGGGCGAGCGAAGATCCTGCACGGCTGGCGGCGTCGGCCCTTCGAAGAAGAGCCGTAAATGAACCGTCACTTCGCCTACGCAGCCTGCCACGCGGGAGTTTTGCTCGCGCTCTCAGGACGGCTGGTCACTTCAGAACCCGCAGCCGCTCCACATGCTCCAGCCGAAACCTCCGCACCGCGCCCTCCAGCCGCACCGCAATCCCCTCGAGCACGTCCAGGTCGGCAACCACGCCGCGGTACTCCTTCCCGCCCTCGGCGATCGAAACCCGCTCGCCGATGAGCGCCGAAAGATCGCGCCACGCGCGGCCCAGCGACGGGTCCCCTGACAGCGCTTCGTCGTAGCGCGCGTCGAAGCGCTCCAGGAACCGACGGAGGACGTCGGCGCGATCGCACGGCGCGCCGGATTCGATCAGGAGCGAAGTGCTCGTCTCGCGCAGGTCGTCGGGAAAATCGGCCGCGCGCAGGTTCACGTTCATCCCGCACCCGAGCACGAACGCCCCCGGCTCCCTGCCTTCCACGATCACCCCCGCGAGCTTCCGGCTCTTCATCACCACGTCATTCGGCCACCGGATCCGCGCTTCCGGCCCCGCGGTTTCCGCTGCGGCGACGGCGGCGGCGGCGGTGAGAAGCGACAACCGTTCGGGGGGCAGCGTCGGGCGGAGGAGAATCGAGACGGCGATGGCGAGGCCGGGCGGGGAGTGCCAGGCGCGGCCGAAGCGCCCGCGGCCTGCGGTCTGGTTCTCGGCGGTGACGACGAGGCCCTCGGGCTCGCCGGCACGGGCGTGCTCCCAGCAGACATCGTTCGTGGAAGGCGTTTCGCCGAGGCACAGCACGCGCGTCGGGAGGCGCCGCGGGTGAAGGCCGCGCAGGACGGTCGCGGCGTCGAGCGGCGCGCTCACGCCGGGAAGATGTCCATCGAGATGTCGAGCGCCGGCGCCGAGTGCGTGATGGCCCCGACGCTGACGAAATCGGGGCGCAGCCGCGCGAACGAAGCGATCGTCTCGAGACGGACGCCGCCCGAGATCTCGATCTCGATTTTCGGGGCAAGGCGGCGGAGAAGCGGAATCAGCTTTGCGAGCGCGGCGGGCGTGAAATTATCGAGAAGCACGCGGTCGGCGCCGGCCTCGATCGCGGCGACGGCCTCGGATTTCGACTTGGCTTCGACCGTGACACGGACGCCTTTCCCATGAAGCGCCTTGACCGGCGGCCCGAGGTCGGCGCGCTTCCCGAGAAGCTCGAGGTGGTTATCCTTGATCATCGCGGCGTCGTAGAGGCCGGAACGGTGATTGGTGGCGCCGCCCATCGCCACGGCCCATTTCTCCAGGCCGCGCATCCCGGGAGTCGTCTTGCGCGTGTCGAGCACCGTGGTGCCGCGGGCGCGCCGCGAAAACTCGCGGGCCAGCGTCGCGATCCCCGAGAGGCGCTGCACGAAATTCAGCGCGGTCCGCTCCCCCGCCAGCAGGGCCCGCGCGGTCGAGCGGACCTCGAGGATTTTCGTGCCGCGTCGCAGAACACTGCCGTCGGTCGCCAGCGTCTTCACGCGGGCCCTCGGGTCCAGCCGGCGGAAAACCTCCTCCGCGACCCATTCCCCGGCCAGCACTCCCGGCGCCTTCGAGAACAGCAGCCCCCGCGCCTTCACTCCCGGCGCGAACAGCGTCTCCCCCGTCACGTCCCCCTGCCCGATGTCCTCGGCCAGCGCCGCGTCGATCACGTCCCCCGCCTCGCCCCTCTTCACTTGCGCGACCGGCGAACCTTGCTCGACCGCGCCGAACGCGCCTTGCGCGCCGGACGCGTCGCCTTCCCGCTCTTCGCGGGCTTGCCACGCTTCGCACCCCGGCCCTTGAGCAGGCGTTCCATGGAAGCGCCGATATCGGCGGGGCTGACGCAGACGGTGACGCCGGCGGCCTCGAGCGCGGCCATTTTCTCGGCGGCCGTGCCCTTGCCGCCGCTGATGATCGCGCCGGCGTGGCCCATGCGCTTCCCCGGGGGCGCCGTCTGGCCGCCGATGAAGGCGACGACGGGCTTGCGGACGTTGGCCTTGATCCAGGCCGCGGCCTCGTCCTCGGCCGATCCGCCGATTTCGCCGATGAGGACGATGGCGTCGGTGTCGGGGTCCTCATTGAAGAGGCGGACAGCGTCGGTGTGGGTGGTGCCGAGGATCGGGTCGCCGCCGATGCCGATGCAGGTGCTCTGGCCGATGCCTCGGCTGGTGAGCTGCCAGACGGCCTCGTACGTCAGCGTGCCGCTTCGCGAAACGACGCCGACGCGGCCGGCTTTGTGGATGTACCCGGGCATGATGCCGATCTTGCAGGAACCGGGAGTGATGACACCGGGGCAATTCGGCCCGATGAGGCGCTGCTTGCGGCCGCGCATGTAGTCCGCGACCTTGACCATGTCGAGCGTCGGGATGCCCTCGGTGATCGCGACGATCACGTCGATCCCCGCGTCCGCCGCTTCCATGATGGCGTCCGCCGCGAACGGGGGCGGCACGAAGATCATCGTCGCGTTGGCGCCGGTCTGCTTCACCGCTTCGGCCACGGTGTCGTAGATCGGGACATTCGACCCGGGGACTTCGGCAGTCGTCCAGGACGTCCCGCCCTTTCCGGGGGTGACGCCGCCGACGAGCTTGGTGCCGTACTTCATGCAAAGGCCGCTGTGGAAAGCGCCGGTGGTGCCGGTGATTCCCTGGCAGATGAGTCGCGTTTTCGGACCGACGAGTACGCTCACGTTGCGTCTCCTGAGGACCCGGCTAGCGGCCGGGCGAGTAGGGGTCGAGAAGTTCCCAGAGCACGGATTGGGCCGGCGTGACGGAAATCACCGAACCGTCGGACAGGAGGATGTTGGCGTCGGGACCCATCGTCTGGTGCCCGGGATCGCTGCTGTGGTTTCTGCGGTCGTCGCCGGCGAGGTAATGGGGGCCGCGAAGCGCGAGGCTGTAATTGGAGAACAGTTCGGCCTTCTTGGGTGGACTCACCTGTTCGCCATTCGGAAGAGTGACGGGCGTTTCGTCCACCAGCGGCGGACCCAGCGGGCACTCGCGAATGCTGCGATCCAGCGACTTTCGCAGTTTCCTGAGCCGCGGCTCCAGGGGCCCCTGGAATTCACCTTCGCTGATCGCGGCCTCGCCGATGAGCCGGAGATTGTCCGCGCACACCCGGCGCTGCGACTCGTATTGCACCGCCGATTGCGCCGTCACGAGCGTCGCCAGGACCACGAGGCCGACCGCCCCCAGCATCACCCAGGTCAGCGCGCGCTGGATCGGCTCGCCCCAGGATGTCTCTTCGCCCAGCGCCTCGCGCCGGCGCTGGTCCTCCGTCGATGCCAGCTTCTCCAGCACGCCCGCCGCCAGTCCCTCCGGCGGGATCGCGTCGCGCCACGATTTCAACGTCCCGAGGTCGCGCACCACGCGCTGGAAATCGTTCATGCACGGCGAACACTCGGCCAGGTGCTCGCCGATGTCCGCCATGTCCACGGGATCCGCCACGCCGGCTACGTACGCCGGAAGCAGCTTCTCGAAATCCTCGCAGCTCCTCATTTCGCGGCCCTCACTTCCAGCCGGTTCACGAAGGAGTTGTATCCCGCGCCCAGAAGCGAAGCGACGGCGTCGCCGGAAGCATTGAGTGTGGCAGCGATGTCGGGGATGCCGAAGCCGACGTAGGCGCGGAGGATGAGGGCGACTCGCTGGGGGAAAGGCAGATCCGAGACCGCCAGCGCTGCAAGGCGACCCGCTTCCGCGGAGTCCGCGGGAGGCGCGGCGCCCGCGGTGGACCCGGGTGCGCCAAGTTCCACGCGCATCGCGGCTTCCCACCGCCCGTCGAATCCTTCGCGGGCCGCCGCGGATTTCGCCGCCAGGCCGAGGAGCCAGACGCGAAGCGGGCGATCGGTCACGAATGTCGAAGCGCCGTTCCACGCCGAGGAGAAGGTCTCGTGCGTCAGCCTTTCCGCCGCTTCCGGTCCCGCGACCCTCGCGAGGAAGACGAAGACTTCGCGGGCATACCGCTCCACGAGCGTGGAGAAGTCGGCGCGCGATCCCGCGCGGATCCCGTCCACCAGCCTCGACTCGCTCGACACCCGGGCTACCTCCCCGCCGCCGCTACAACTTTCGTCGCCGCATCCGCCATGTCCGTCGCGGCCGTCAGCGCAAGCCCGCTCTCCGCGAGCAGCTTGCGCCCGAGTTCAACGTTCGTCCCCTCGAGCCGCACGACCAGCGGCACCGACAGCTTCACCGCCTTCGCCGCCTCAATCACTCCCTGCGCGATCACGTCGCACTTCATGATCCCGCCGAAGATGTTCACCAGGATCGCTTTCACGTGCTTGTTCGACAGCAGCAGCCGGAAGGCCGCCGTCACCTGGTCCTTCGTCGCGCCGCCGCCGACGTCGAGGAAGTTCGCCGGCGACCCGCCCGCGTGCTGGATCACGTCCATCGTCCCCATCGCCAGCCCCGCGCCGTTCACCATGCACGCGATGTTCCCGTCCAGCGAGATGTACGAAATCCCGATCTTCGCCGCTTCCGTCTCCAGCGGGTCCTCCTCGTTCAGGTCCCGCATCGCTTCCACGTCCGCGTGCCGGTATAGCGCCCGGTCGTCGAAGTTCAGTTTCGCATCCAGCGCCACAATCTTGCCGCCCGACACCGCCAGCGGGTTGACTTCCGCGAGCGAGCAATCCAGTTCCACGAACAGCTTGCAGAGGTTCGTGAAAATGGGAAGCGCCTGTTTCTGAAGCGCGGCGTCGAGGCCGAGGGCGCGGGAGAGTTTGCGGACCTGGAAGGGCTGAAGCCCGGCCGGCCCGATTTCCTCGCGGAAAATTTTCTCGGGCGTCTTCGCCGCGACTTCCTCGATGTCCATCCCGCCAGCGGGGCTGACCATGAGGACGGGCTTCTGCGCCTTGCGGTCGATCACGATGCCGACGTAGAACTCCTTTTCAGGGATGGTGCCGGCCTCGACCCAGAGGCGCTGGACCTTCTTCCCCTGCGGGCCGGTCTGGTGCGTCACCAGGACCTTCCCGATCAGTTCCCTGGCGGCCGCGCGCGCGTCTTCCGCGCTCTTGACCACCTTGATCCCGCCCGCCTTGCCGCGCCCGCCGGCGTGGATCTGCGACTTGACGACGGAAACCGGCACGGCCAGTTCCCTGAAGGCCTTCTCGGCCTCCTCAGGAGTGAGGGCGAGCCGCCCGTTCGGGACCGGGATGCCGTAACGGCGGAGCAGTTCTTTGGCCTGGTATTCGTGGACGTTCATGCGTGTGGTCCTGTTGTGAGTGCGAAGAAACGTATCCGCGGCCCGGGGGAGGGTCAAGGGATTGGAATTCGCCGCCACCGCGCGCGCTTCCCGAAAGTTTCACGCTTCGGCCCCCCACGCCGGTGCTATCATCCTCCCCAGCCGGGGGAAACTGGAGCACCGCATGCGCACACTGATTCTCGCGCTGAGCCTCGCCGCCATCGCGGCCGCCGATACCGTTGTCTGCAAGGACAAGCGGCGGATCGAGGGCAAGATCATCGAGGAAACGGAAGCGCTGGTCAAAGTGCAGGTCAAGAACGGCGCGGTCACGATCCCCCGCTACCAGATCCAGGAAGTCATCCACGGCGCGACGACGGAGGAGGTCTACGAAGAGCGCCGGGCGCGGGTCGACATTTCGGACCCGGCGGCCCTTCTCGACCTGGCGGCATGGTGCGACAAGAACCACCTCGCCAAGCAGGCAGCGGCGGAATACGCACGGGTTCTCGCTTCCGGACCCGATCCCGGCCCGGAGCCGGCCAAGGAAATTGCCGACGCCGAGCCCGCGGGCACCAAGGCCCGCCGCGACATTTTCCTCAAGGCCCACGCCGCCCTGAAGCACGAGATCTACGAGGGCCACTGGCTCAGCTTCGAGGACTACTGCAAGGCCCGCGGACTCGTCCAGTTCGACGGGAACTGGATGTCCCCCGCGGAAGCGAAGCTCAAGTCCGCGCTCAAGGAACGCAAGGAACTCGAGAAAGCGCTGAGCGACAAGGTCCGCGAATGCCTCCGCAAGCTCGCCTCGGGCGATATCGACACCCGGACCGAAGCCCGCGACCAGCTCGACGCCATCCCCGCCGACCTCAAATTCGACCCGCTTCTCGAGAACGTCGAGAACCGCACCGCGGAAATCCGCGCCTACTGCATCGGCGCCCTCTCGACCTACAACCGCCCCGAAATCCTCCCCCGCATCGCCCGCCGTGTCCTCGTGGACGAATCCGAGGCGCTTCGCAACATCTCCCTCGACGTCCTCAAGAAGCTCAACCATCCCGACACCTGGGCGCACCTCCAGAAAGGCCTGCAGAGCGAATCGTCCTTCATCCGCATCCGCGCGGCCAATGCCCTTTGCGATTTCCCGAACGAGGCCGCCGCGGAAGCGCTCCTCAACGCGCTTCAGAAGGCCGCCGCCCCGAAAGGCGGGTTCACTTTCGGCACCACGGAAACGGACCCGCGCCTGGCGGGGGGGACGAAGATGACGGACGATGCGCGGCGCGCGCTGGAAGGCGCCGGAAAGGTCCCCGGCAAGACGAACGGGGGCATGAACGCGCTCGAGGACCCGGAGGACAAGAGCCGGAAAGAGCAGGCGGACAAGGAAAAGGCCGCGTACGCCCGGGCGCTGGAGAAATGCACGGGGCTGGCGTACGGCGAGAACCTGGGGATGTGGAAGGAGTGGTGGCTCCAGAAACACGCGGCCACGGCGGCCAAGGGCGAAATGGGCGGCACCGAAAAACCCGAGCCCGTGGACAAGCCGCCTTCGAAGTAAGGACCGCGGTTGATTTTTCAAGCGGTCCCGCCGCCGCCGTTCGGTTATAAAGCGCGCGATGAAGATCCTGATCATCGGTGGTGGCGGACGTGAGCACGCGCTGGCCTGGAAGCTTTCGCAGTCGCCGCGCAACCCGCAGCTCTTCTGCGCCCCCGGAAACGCGGGAATCGCTTCCCTCGCCACCTGCGCCGACATCGGGGCGGACAACGTCCCGGTGCTCCTCGAGTACGCCCGCAAACAAAACATCGACCTCGTCGTCGTCGGCCCCGAGGCCGCCCTCGCCGCCGGCATCGTCGATGCCTTCCAGGACCGCGGCATGCGCATCTTCGGCCCCACGCGCGAAGCCGCCGAGATCGAAACCTCCAAGTCCTACTGCAAGAACCTCTTCCGCAAACACAACATCCCCACCGCCAGCTACCGCGTCTTTGACCGGCTGGACGACGCAGCGCGCTACCTCGACCGCACGCCGCACCCCGTCGTGATCAAGGCCGACGGCATCGCCGCGGGGAAGGGCGTCTTCGTCTGCCGCACGCCGCACGATTCGCACGAAGCGCTGGTCCAGATGATGAAGGACCGGATTTTCGGCAAGGCGGGCGAGCGCGTCGTCATCGAGGAATTCCTCGCGGGCGAAGAAGTCTCGGTGCTGGCGCTCACCGACGGGCAGACGATTGCGATCCTGGAAAGCGCGCAGGACCACAAGCGCGTTTTCGACGCCGACGAGGGCCCGAACACCGGCGGCATGGGTGCCTACTCCCCCGCCCCGGTCTTCACGGACGAGATCGCCACGCGCGTCGCCCGGGAAGTCTTCGTCCCCATGGTGCATGCGCTTCGCGAAGAACGCCGTCCCTACAAAGGGATCCTGTACGCGGGGCTGATGCTGACGCGTTCCGGGCCGAAGGTCCTGGAGGTCAACGCGCGCTTCGGCGACCCCGAAACGCAGCCTCTGATGGTGCGGCTGAAAACGGACCTGCTGGACCTGATTGAAGCGACGATCGACGGGAAGCTGTCGAAGGTGGACCTGGAGTGGGACCCTTCGCCGGCGGTCTGCGTGGTGGCGGCGTCGGGCGGGTACCCGGGGGAGTACAAGAAGGGGCTGGAGATCACGGGGCTCGAGGACGCGGAGCGGATGCCCGGGGTGCATGTTTTCCACTCGGGGACGGCGCTTCGGGGCGACAAGGTGGTCACGGCGGGCGGGCGCGTCCTGGGCGTGACGGCGACGGGCGCGACGCATGCGGCGGCGCGGGACCTGGCGTACCGGGCGATGGCCCCGATCCAGTTCGAAGGGATTCACTACCGGCGGGACATCGGGCAGCGCGCGCTCAGGAGCTGAGCCGCACCGAATTCCGCTTTCCCCGGAACTCCGCGCCGCCCCGGCGCGTCTCAAGTCCACACGCAACAAACCGGACAAAGGAGACGCGCATGAACGCCTGGAAGAAACTCGCCTGCGGATTGCTGATCGGTTACGGGTCGCTCTGTTCCCCCGCGTTCGCAGACGATCCCGTCGCGCCGCCGAAGCAGGAGGAGAAGAAGGTCGAGAAGGCCGCCAAGGTGGACATCGTGTTCGTGCTCGACACGACGGGTTCGATGGGCGGCCTGCTCGAGGGGGCGAAGCGGAAAATCTGGTCGATCGCGAACGAGGTCGCGCGGGCTAAGCCGACGCCGGAGATCCGGATCGGGCTCGTCGCCTACCGCGACAAGGGCGACGCCTACGTCACGCAGGAAACCGACCTGACCGACGACCTGGACGGCATCTACAAGAAACTTCTCAGCTTCAAGGCGGGCGGCGGCGGCGACGGCCCCGAGCACGTCAACGCGGGCCTGAAGGCCGGCATCGAAAAGATGACCTGGAGCACCGACAAGGATGCGCTTCGCATCATCTTCCTCGTCGGCGACGCTCCCCCGCACGAGGACTACGGCGACAGCTTCGACCACAACTCGCTCGCGAAGGACGCGATCACGAAGGACATCATCGTGAACACGATCCGCTGCGGCGGCGACGGCGCGACGGGCAAAGTCTGGCAGGAAATCGCCCGCAAGGCGGAGGGGATGTACGTGACGATCGACCAGGGCGGCGGCGTGGCGGCCATCGCGACGCCCTTCGACAAGGAACTCGCCGACCTCGGCGACAAGCTTGGCGGGACGCGCGTCGGGTACGGCCTGCGCCGGAGGGAGATGGAAGAGAAATCAAGGGACGCGGCTGAATCGCTGGCGGCCGCCGGGGACGACACCAAGGCGGACCGGGCCGCGGCGATGGGCAAAGCGGCGAGCGCGCCGAGCGCCGGGATGGGCGGCGGGGCCTGGGGAGGCGACCTGATCGCGGGCGTCGAGTCCGGCACCGTCAAGCTGGCCGACGTGAAGGACGAAGACCTGCCGGAGGACATGAAGAAGATGACGCCGGAAGAGCGCGAGAAGCACGTCCAGGCGAAAATTTCCGAGCGCGCCGAGATGCGCAAGAAGATCGAGGAACTGGACGGCAAGCGAGCGCAGTTCCTGAAGGACGAGATGGCGAAGAAGGGCGACAAGGACGGGTTCGACAGCGCGGTGCAGAAGGCGATCCGCGAGCAGGCGGAGAAGAAGGGGATCAAGTTCGAGGACAAGTAGGCCAAGGGCAGGCGAAAAAAAATCCCCCCGGCCGCGAGGCCGGGGGGATTCGTTTTGGTATCGCGGACTACTTGCCCAACCGCACCAGGTCCATCTCATTGATGCCGCCGAGCACGCCGCCGGTCCCGATCAGCACGAGGCCGATCACCACCACCGCCGCCGCACGCTCCCAGTCGGTTCCATTCAGCGCCGTGAACCCGAGCCCGACCAGCATGAGCACGCAGGCGATGAACCGCCCCACGAACGCCCAGTAGGCCCAGTTGGTCGCCGTCGCCTGCGCCCACTTCATGTCCTTTTCAAGTTCCTTCTGGTCTTCGCGGTTCTCCGGGCCTTCCTGGTTGTCCCAGAGCCACTGCTCCTTCTCGTACGCATGGACCAGGTCGTCGTCGTACTTCTTTTTTTTCTCGTCGTATTCCTTCTTCAGCTTGTCGAACTTGTTGTTCAGGTCGCCCTTGTCCTTTGCCTTCTCCGGCACGGCGGAGGGCTCGCGCGGGGCGATCGGCTCGTCCAGGTCGTGCGAGCGCCTCCGGTCCAGCTGCTCGCCCTTGCTGTTCATCGCCACAATCTTGTAGATCGGCGCCTGCGACCAGAACGACATCAGCAGGTAAAGGCCCACGCCGAGCACGAACACTGCCTTGGCTTTCCGGGCGTCCAGCATGCCACCCGCGTTTTCGGTTCCTTCGGCCACGTCGACCTCCCTGTGAAAATGGATTTGAATGAGCGCGTCCGGCTGAGACTAGAAACACTCGCGGGCGGCGTCAATCAATTAGGCGCGTTAACGGCCCGCAGGAAGCCCCTCGAGCCGCGAACGCCACCTCTTGGTGTCTTCGTTTTCCATCCCGAGTTCGGCAAGCCGCCGGTAGCAGTCCAGCGCGCGGTCCCGGTCCCCGGCACGCCGCCAGGCCTCCGCCAGCGCCCCCAGCGCCTCGCCCGCCGAGTCAGCCGGCAGGTCCGCGTGGCCCAGCGCTTCCTGCGCCAACCTCACCACCTCCGCGTCCATCCCGGGATCGCATGGCCCGAATGTCGCTGCCATTGCGGAAGCGGCGGCCGCGGCACGGGCCGAAAGGAGTGGGGGATCTCCACCCACGGCGGCGAGGTCCGAAAAGCGCCGGAAGGCGGCACGGAAATGCCCCCCTGCGGCGAGGCGCCGGGCCAGCGTGAACGAAGCCTCCCGCGACCCGCCCACCGCGGCCGCTTCAAGCGCCATCGATCCCGCCAGCCCCTCCGGGACATCCTTCCCCGCCTTCGCGTCCGCCGCCAGCCCCGCAGCTTCTTCCCGGCAGGCCTCCCGCGCGTCGGTCCGCGCTTTCTGGAATGCGGCCTGCGCGCCGGCCGAACGCGCGCCGACGCAGCGGGCGGCGAAGCGGCCGGTCGGGGCGAAACAGACGAGTTCGTCGCCGGTTTTCGCGAACTCGAGGGCGACGGCCTCGGCTTCTGCCGCGCCCAGCTTGACACCGCCCTCCAGCCAGACCCATTCCTTGGTGCCCGTGGGGACGATGCGCACCCACACGACGCCCTCGTCGCGGACGGCCCAGCTGACGCCCGCCGCTTTCACGGCCTCGTCCAGCACCGACCGGGGCGTCCGCTTGGCCGCTTCCCATTTCACTTTCCGTGTGGGCCCGGCGCCGGAGGGAACGTCCAGGACGAAGGAGAACTCGGCGAGTTCGGAAACTTTCTGGACGGTTTCCTCGAGGGTGCGCTCGCCTTCCGGCCAGGAAATTTCGGCGTCGAGCCACGCGGGGGGATCGAAGGCGGTGGGGGCCTCCGGGGATCCTGCTTCAGTCTCCAGTCCCAGCGCAGCGCAGAACGTCTCGGCCGGCGGACGCGGCAGCTTGATCGGGCCGTTCTTCAGGCCGCCCGGCGTGCCCGGTTCCGCGAGGAACGCCTTCTTCGCCTCCGGGTTCCAGCTTTCCATCAGGGCGAGGAATGACTTGTCCCATGAAGGATGCAACCGCGACCGGTTGAGCGGTGAAGATGCGGCGGAAGTTTCCCAGTTCGCGGCCATCCCGATCCCCCACGCGGCATTGCGGCGCTCGGGGTAGTAGTAGAGATACCAGGGAATCGAGCCCTCGTTCAGCCACTGCCAGATCACCCGGGTGGAAACGTCCTTAAGCCGGCAGGCGCGGATCGTGTGGTCCGCCGCGTTCCGCCCGTTCAGCGAGCCGGACGTCGAATTCACCGGGATCGTGTCGTGCAGGTACCGGAAAACCTCCTGGTAAAACTCGTTTTCGCGGAACGAAGCCGAGTCGAATTCCTTCGTGATCCTTTCCCGCGCCAGCCGCGCCCCGATCCGCCGGTCCACTTCCGCCGCCCCCAGCGTCGCTTCGGCCACCACCGCGCGTCCTTCAAGCCGGGCCGCGCGGGCCTCGCCTTCCTGGATGCGTGAAGAGAGGAGACTATCGAGCGCATCGACAAGCTGGTGCGGCCCGCAAACGGCGATTCGTGCACTTTCGGGGAAATAGGTCACCACCGTCGGTCCGCCGCGGGCCCATCCGCCATTCGGCGGCTTGCGCGCCTTCAGCCACGGCTCGATCCCGCCCGGCTGCCACGCCGGGTCCGACATCATCATGCGCCGCACGAACTCGCCGGCGGGGCGCACGACGGTCTCCGACCCGGCACCCCCGGCTTCCACGAAGATCCACCACGCTCCCCACTTTTCCTCGAGCCGCGCCATCGGCCATCGGTCCGCCAGCGTTTTCGCCACCAGGCGCGCCGGCTCGTTCTGCGGCGACTGGTACCACGCGTCGAACCCGCCCCACTGCGTCGCCCGCCGGTCAACACACCAGCGGCCCCCTGTCTTTTCGCCGAGTTCCCGAAGCGCGTCCTCCACGGGAACCTGCTGCCAGTTCACCATCACCAGCTTCTCCCCGGCAGCAATCATCTCGGCATCGAGATCCGCACCCGGAGCCTTCTCTCCCGCCGCCGCGCGCCGGAAATCGTCGATCATCCGCGAAGCATCGACCTGCACGTACGGGGACGCCTCAACCCGCAGCCCCGTTTCCGTGATCTTGACCGAGGCCGTCGCCGCGTCGCCGTGGCCGAGTTCCTCCAGAAATTGTTTCAGCGCCCGAAGATCCCCTTCACCAATTCCCTTGAGCGCATCCTCGCGCCCATACTCCACCTTCACCCGTTCCCCCGACGGCTTCGCCTCGCTCGAAAGCAGCGCCTCGTTTCCTTCTTCCCGCTTCTGCCACCCCAGCCTCGGGGCCCCAGGCGCCCCACCCTCAAGGCTCTTGAAGAGCAGCCACTGCAGCACGAATTCCAGCGGCGCCCCGTCGAACTTCACCGTCACCCGGCGTTCCGCAAGATTCGTGGCCGGCGGAAGCACCTTGATGCGGATCCCCAGGTCCTCGCTCGCGGCCATCAGGATCTCGGGGATCGGTGTATCGCGAAAATCGACGCTGACTTTCGCATCGCGAGCCTTCCACCACGGAGTGCCGGGCGGAAGCGGCCCGCCCTCGATTCTCATCGCAGAACGCTCGAGAACATCGATGATTTCCCGGCAGGCGGCGGCGACTTCCGGGTCCGGAGACCGGGTTCCTTCTCGAAGTGCCGGAAGGGCCTTTCGGCGCAGCTTGCGCAGGTCCCGCGACGCTTCCTGCCTCACGCCCGCGTCCTCTGCCGCCAGGTGCACGACGAGTTCCTTGGCGGCGTCTTCCGGCGGCGGCGCGGCTTCCTGTGCGCATGCAGGGGCACCGATCGCAAGAGCAACAAGTAGGGCAACCACGGCGGCGCGCTTCATTGGGCACGATTCTAAGCCCGCCGGCAGGGCGCATGGGCTTGAAATTTCCTGCGGAAGCGCGTTAGATAGGCCGCCCCGCCCCCTTAACTCAATGGATAGAGTGCAGGCCTCCGAAGCCTGAAATAGAGGTTCGAGCCCTCTAGGGGGTATGACCTCCGCGCGAGCGGGGGTTTTTTTATGCCCTGCGTGGGAGTGGTGGAGCGCGAACGTTCACGCCCGCACCTCCGGCGGGTAAGATCCGAGGATGCCCGGCCGAACCGCCCGCTTCCCCGCCGATCTGTGCCCGGCGGGGGCATCTCCCAGACGCGGCGCCGTGCGCGTCCTGCTGTTCGGGCTGGCGATTCTCCTCGGCGCTGCGACCCGGGTTCGTGCGCAGGATCCAGCTCCTGCGGAAACAAACGGGACGAGCTTCGTCTGGCAAGGCGGCGGGCTGCAGATCACGGACGACCCGGCGGGGGGCCGCATTGTCACCATGTCGTCTTCGGTGGTGGCGACTCACGGAAAGCTCAAGGTGTTCGCCGACAATCTGGTCGTCTGGATCCGCGAAGGCGCGACCGACCTGCCCGGCAATCCCAATTTCCAGCTGCGGGAATTCTACGCCGAGGGCCACCTCCGCATGGAAAACGGGAAGCAGATTCTCGAGGGCGAACGCGCCTACGTGAACCTCGAGTCGGGAACGCTCCTCGTTGAGAAAGCAAAACTCCACACGCAGTCGAAACGCAGGGGGATTCCCATCTCCCTCTCCGCGGCCGAACTTCGGCGGATCGGGCAGGGAGACACCGTCGGCCACGAGGTCTCGGTCTCAACCTGCGAATTCGAGGTCCCCGACTACCACATCGTCTCGAAAGAAGTGCAGATCCACGGGGAGTGGAAGAGCGGTGACATCGACGTCTACGGGGTCACGCTGCACATCAACCCGCTCGATTTCCCGATCTTCTATACGCCCTACCTCCCCGTCACCTTCGGCTCCCAGGTCCCGCTTCGCAAGCTGCGCTATGCCAAGACCCGGAACTTCGGTCCGTCGATATTCAGCAAATTCGGGATCGACATCCCCGCGACCCACCGGGACGGCGAAGGGAAGCCGCTTCTCGACGAGGACGGCGACCCGCAGACCGACATCTGGGGGACGGTGGGCTTTGACCTGGATTACATGAAGCGGCGCGGGCTGGGATTCGGGCCCGAGTACGACTACCAGTGGGACAAGTACCGGGGGTTCGGCGACGTCTATTACCTGCACGACGCGGGCGATGTGCCCCCTTCGAGCTTCGCCGACAGGCTGTTCCCGATCCCGAAGAAAGACCGCGGCCGGGGGCGCTTTTTTCACCGGCAGGAGATCTGGGGAGACCTGTCGGCGGACCTCGAGCTTCACTACGTTTCCGACCGGAATTTCCGTGAGGAGTTCCTTGAAAAAGAATTCAAGGAGGACAAGGCGCCGGAGACGTACGTGCTGCTGCGCTACATGTACGACAACTTCGGAATGACGGGCCTGTACCGGCCGCGTATCAACACCTTCCAGGACTACGTCGAGTATCTGCCCCAGGTGACCCAGTCGCTGGTGGACCAGGGGCTACCGCTCGGCCTCTACGTGTCCCACAACGCGCAGTGGGCGAATGTACGGCTGAGGAGGGATTTCGCTGAGAGTGACGTCG
>JAIOPR010000132.1 GCA_021413805.1 Planctomycetota bacterium | reverse complement strand
GGACGCCCGCGACGGACTTCCGCCATCGCCCATCGCCGGCGCACAAACGACTCCGTTGAAGCCGGAAGCGGCCACGCGAGCACCGCTTCGGCAAGGCGGGAAGTCTCGCTGGGAGGGACGTTCGAGGAATCGAGGAGGGCGAGGCCGGCGGGGATTCCGAGGGGGTCGGCGGCCTTGAGGAGGTGAAGAGCATGGGCGGGGGTTGAGCCCGCGTTTTCCTGTTCGAGAACAGCGGCGGCCCGCGCGTGGGCCGCGGCGAGGCCTTTCCATCCCGAGCTCTCGGCGATCCGGAGGCCGGCGTCGGGGAAACGGGAACGGATGTTGACGCGGGAAGCGTCGGTGACGGCGATGCCGGAGGCGGTGAGCGAGAGGCCGACGGCGGCGGCGTCCGCTTCGGGCAGGCCGAAAAGCGTGTTGAGGTGGGCGACCGACACGGGGCGGCCGAGGACGGCCATGCTGAGCGCGGCTTCCTTTTCCGCGGGCTGCATCTTCTCGAGGCGGGCCGAGAGCGCTTCGTGAAGCGACGCCGGGACGACGTCTTCGCGGACGATGTCGCCCAGGATCCACCCGCGGTTGGTGCGTCGGAATTTGCGGGTGGAGACCCACCAGCGGACGGTTTCCTCGATGAACGCGGGGTTGCCGCCGGTTTCGCCCGCGAGGCGCTCGGCGACCACGGTCGGGATCGTGACGCCGAACATTGATTTCACCATGGCGGTCGCGCCCTTGGCGTCGATCGGGTCGAGCAGCACGGGGTCGCCCGGCACGGGCGTCCCGGGCTTCGACGCGGTCACGACCAGCGCCGGCACCGGGTCGTCCGCCGGCGCCATCTTCATCATGTTCACGAACCGGTTCAGGAGGTCGCGCGAGTCCTCGTCGGCTTCTTCAAAATTATCGAGCAGGATCGCGCACGCTTTCATGCGCGCCGTGTCGAGAAGGAACGGCAGCGGGTCGCCCTCGGGCGCGGGGCCGCCTCGGATCGCCGCCATCCCCGCGAGGATGCGGGACCAGGCGCCGAGGCGCGTGCCGTCCGGGGCGCCTTCGTAACAGGCCATGCCGCGGACCTGCGCCTGGATGCGGAACTCCCGGAGCATCCGCGTCTTGCCGCACCCCGACTCGCCGACGATCGCAAACGCGCACGGCACCGGCGCGTTCCCCGACCTCCTCCCGAACTCGCGCGTCACTTCGCCGTGCCTCAGCAGCATCCGCGCCCGCGCCGCCATCGCGTCCATCATCTTCTTCAGTGTGTGGTCCCGCCCCACCAGCGTCCCGCTTCCAAGGAACCCGTCCACCGTCTTGCGCATTTCCAGCGACGGCGACTGACCCGCGGCCATCGCGAGCTCGTTGGCGACTTCGTCCGCGCTCTGGAAACGGTCGCCGGGGTCCTTCTGCAGGAGTCGCATGACGATCGCTTCGACGCGCGTCGGGATGGAGGGATTGATTTCGCGAAGCGGCCGGGGCTGTTCCTGGAGGTGGCAGCCGATGATTTCGGTCGTGGTGACGCCCTCGAACGGCGGCATCCGGCCGAGGATCACGTAGAGGGTGACGCCGAGGGCGTACAGGTCCACGCGGTGGTCGAAGGGCTGGCCGCGGAGGGCCTCGGGGGCAAGGTAGCCGAGGGTGCCGGCGACTTCGCCGAGGTCGTCGAGGGGCTTGGCGATGCCGAAGTCGATGACGCGCAGCGGGCCGAATTCCGGGACGAGGACGTTCGCGGGTTTCACGTCGCGGTGCACCAGCCCGCGCTCGTGCATGAAAGACAGCGCCCGCGCAGCCTGGGCGCCGAGGTCGAGGCACCGCGCGATGTCCACGTTCTCGGTCGCTTCGAAGAGATTCTTCCCGTCGATCCGCTCGGCCGTGAAAAAGTAATCGTTCTCGGGCTCGAGCTTCCCGAAGTCGTAGACGCGCTCGATGTTCGGGTGGCGGAATCGCGAAAGCAGCAGGAATTCGTGCCGGAACAGCTCCACGTTCGGCAGCCGGTCGGCGCGGACCGTCTTCAGCGCCAGGACTTCCTTGCGCACCAGGTCCATGACCTCCGTGACCACGCCCATGCCGCCACGCCCGAGCGTGCGGATCACCTGGTAACGGCCGTTGAGGAGAGGTTGCGTCATGGCCCTGTAAACACTTGATACTAACTGCGGGAGGAAGGGCGCGGAAGGATTCCCGCCGGGCAGAGAAGCGCCGATCCCCGGGTTGTGCGAGAATGCCCCCCCAACATGGACTGGGATGTCGCCGTCATCGGCGCGGGCGCAGCGGGAATCCTCGCCGCCACCCGCGCCGCGGAACTGGGAAAGCGCACGGTTCTCCTCGAAAAGAACCGCCGCCCCGGCGTGAAAATCCTGATTTCCGGCGGCGCCCGCTGCAACCTGACCCACGATTGCGACGCGCGTGGCATCATGGAAGCGTTCTCGGAAAACGGGCGCTGGCTCCGGGACGCGCTTCGCGATCTCGGGCCGCGGGAGGTCGTGAAGCTCATCGAGGACGAAGGAGTGCCGACGCAGGTGGAAGACCGCGGGAAGATCTTCCCGGTTTCCGGCAAGTCGCAGGACATCCTCGGGGCGCTCGTGCGCCGGATGAACCGGAGCGGGGCGACGCTCGAGTGCGGGCGGCCGCTGGCGGGCCTGGAGCGGTCAGCGGACGGATTCGCGCTCCGGACGGCGGCCGGCGACGTGACCGCTTCGAAGGTCATCGTGACCACGGGCGGCCGTTCGTACGCCGCGGTCGGCACCACCGGCGACGCCTAC
The DNA here is from genome assembly GCA_021413805.1 of Planctomycetota bacterium. GTDB lineage: Bacteria > Planctomycetota > MHYJ01 > WSZJ01 > WSZJ01 > WSZJ01. Next base: position 13,902 of record JAIOPR010000132.1, on the reverse strand, counting down.
CCCTGGGCCGAACGCCTCGGCCACAGGATCATCCCGACGCGCCCCGCGCTCACGCCGATTACTTCCGCCGAGCCCTGGGTCACCGCCCTCGCGGGCCTCACGCTCACCGACGTCGAGGGCCGCATCTTCGACCCCGCCGCCAAGCCCCCGATTGTCGCCCGCCGCCGCGGCCCGTTCCTCTTCACCCATTTCGGCATGTCCGGTCCCGTCCCCATGGACCTTTCGCGTTTCGTCAGCGGCCACGCGCACCCCGAAACCCTCGTCCTCGAGCTCGATCTCCTTCCCGACACCCCGGCGCAGGATCTCGACGCCTGGCTTGTGGGCGAAGCGGCACTCGGCGGAAAGCGCCTTGTCGCAACGATCCTGGCGGACCGAGTGGCCCGCCGGGTCGCCGACGTCGTGATCGACCGGGCCCGCGTCCCCGCGGATCGCCGCGCCGCGGAGTTGTCCCGCGCCGAGCGGACCGCCGTCGTCACGCATCTCAAGCGCCTGCCCCTGCGACTTTCGGGCACGCTGGGGTACGACAAGGCCGAGGTAACCGCGGGCGGCGTGGCGCTCGACGAAATCGATCCGCGGACCTGCGGGAGCCGACTGGTCCCGGGACTGTTTTTCGCCGGTGAAGTCCTCGACCTCGACGGATGGATCGGGGGCTATAACTTCCAGGCCGCGTTCAGCACGGGGTGGCTCGCGGGGACGAAGGCCTGATTACTTCTTCTTCTCGCCCTTCGCCAGGTCCGCGGTCGGGATCAGCACCCGGAACGCCGCCGACTGGCCCCCGCCCGGGCGCAGTTCAAGCTTGTGCCGCCCTTCCGCGACCTTGAGGTCGAACGTCTCCATCTGCCCGGGCACCAGCGCCTTTTCGTCCGGGTAGTTGCGCGTGTGGCTCCGGCTGCTCTTGAAGATCTTCTCCTCGAGCGGCGCCCCGTCCACCGATGCTTCCAGTTTCCACTCCGTCGAGCTGCGCATGGAAGCGTCGAAATTCAGCGCCGCGTAGACCTTGAGCGTGGTCGGGCCCGTGACTTCCAGCGTCACCGGCTTGTCCTTCGTCCCGAAATACCAGGTGCGCTCGCGCTCCTGGAAGACCTCCTCGGCCGCCTTCGAGAACGCCGCGGGCGTCATTTCCGCGCGCAGGATCTTCTTCTTTTTCGACGGCTTCGCGAACGATCCCCAGGACTTCACATCGGTCTTCACCACGTATTCGTGTTCGCCCTCGGGCACGTCGAGCACGAGATCCTCGCGCGACCCGGGCGCTTCTCCCTCGGCTCCCTCCGCGTACGCCGCCGTCTTCACGCGCTTCGATTTCAGCTTCGTGATCTTCGCTTCGCCTGCATCGACCGCGACACTCAGCGCAACGTCCCGCGTTTCCGGGTCCTCTTTCGCAAAGTGCGCGCGCACCGAAATGCGGAGCCGGGTCGGGCCCTTGACGCGCACGGAAACGGCGTCGCCGTCCAGCGCGTAGTAGGTGGACGCCTTCCCGGAAATCATGAGCTTGCCCGTCTTCGGCGTGCCTCCGGGCTTGAAGGAGGACCACACCGTCCGGTCGGGCGCCGCGAAGAGGGCGAGGGCTGAGAATGCGACTAAAAGGGCTGTTTTTGTCATGGAGGCGGCCGAATGGTCCCCTGAAGCGAAGGCGCCATTGTAGGTTGGGCGTCACCGGAAACCAAGCGAGGCGTCAGAGAGAGAGCGTGATTCATGGTGAATATAGTTTTCTCTCTGAGCGTGAAAAAAATCCACGCGGGCCGGGCGGAGTCGGCCCTCAAACGGGAAACACTCCAACAATCATCTCTGGGCCGACGCAGCCTGGCACGCGGGGACTTTTTTTCACGCTCAGAGGACGGGCTCACCCGGGTCGGTCCCTCGCCCGGCCGGCGGCGCAGGATCGGCGGGCAGTTCCACCTTCGGCTGTGCCGGGGAAGGGGCGGGGCGGCCGAAGAGCGCGTGGCGGAGGTCGAGCAGGCCGACAGCGGCGATGGTGGCGATGAGCCCGACCAGGGCGCTCAGCACCAGCACGAGGTTGTATTTCCGGGCGAAGAAGATCGGCCCTTCACCGGATTCCCCGGCCTCCGCCTCGCGCAGCGGGAGGGCATTGTCCTCGGCGAGCTTCCGGAAATCGTTGAGGTGAATCACCGGCTTTCCCGCCTTGAGCATTTTCAGGAGCGTGCCTTCGGTCGGGTAGTTCTTTTGCACATAGGTCCGGGAAAGGCCGTTCGGGATCATTTTGTCGCCGACCAGGTTCGAGCCGATGCTCGCGAGGCCGCCGCCGACGTTGATGTAGCACTTGATCCTGTCGAGCCCGCCCGCGGCCTTCGCGTAGACGTCCATTCTCCGGTTGATCGACTCCACGAGCGTCTTCTCTTCGATCTTCTCCACCCCGTTGCGCAGGATCGCCGCGCGGATCTGTTCGATCTGGGCCTTGTTCATGCCGACGCCCTTGTCTTTGTCGCCGCCGATGGAAGCGGCGACGGATCGCGAGTGGATGGCGCCCGCATCGAAGGCGGCTTTCTCCATGTCGAGCCAGGTGAACTCGGCCTGGTTGGCGCCCCAGGTCGAGGCGCCGAGCGAGCAGATGACGACGGGCTTTGCGCCGACGGCCTCGATCGCGCACATCGTGGCCAGGTTTGCGCCGGGGAACGAACCCGTCATCCCCACCGCCACCACGTCGCCTTCGCCGATTCTTGCTTCCTTGAGCATCGCCACCAGCACCGCCGAAAGATTCGGCTGGGTGGCGATCTGCTTGGCGCGCAGGAAACCTTTGTCCGTGGTCAGCGAGCCCGCCTGGTCGTCGGCGCCGATCAACCCGGTGTGTGCGGGATCGTGCTCGTAGTTGATCTCGAGCCCCGCCTTCTTCCGGCCGGCACGGATCGATTCCTGTCCCTTGCGGACGGCGGCGACGGCCGCCTTCTTCTCCTTGTAGCCGCTTTCCCGCACGTCCACCTTGAAGTGTTCGACGGCGAGCCAGCAGAGCGAAGCGAGGATCGCCAGGGCGGCCAGCGTGGCAGGCGGGATTTTCCCTTCGCGGTATTTCACAGCACCCACCCCCCGCCGAGCGCGATCAGGAGGAGGCGCACGAGGACGCTGGCCATGACGAGGGAAGAGACGGTCTGGACCATTCCCTGGCGTTCCATCCAGTCGGCGATGAGGCCCGGGACGATGAAGCCGATGGGGACCAGGGCGATGGAGGTCTTGTCGTCCACGGGGAGGTGCACAGCCCGGGCGAGTGCGCCGAGCGTGAAGGCGACGAGCAGAATGATCACGGTGCGCCGTCGCCCGTAGATAAGCATGTAGCGCGACAGGACCCGGATGATGCCGAACGTCGCGAGGGCCACAACCAGCGTCACCGCCACCGTGCGTCCCGCGGCCTGCGGCGGGGCATTCAGCGCCAGCGCCACGTACCCCGGCACGATCATCCCCCCTGTCGCGAGCCCCAGCGTTTCCGAGAACGCCAGCGAGATCACCAGCCCCACCGCGATCGCTTCGATCAGCGGCTCTCCATGCGCGAAGATCGTCCCCCCGGGCGCCGAGGCAGGCGCAGCGCCGGCCAGGGCGGCGAGCGTCAGTCCCATCAACGCAGCCGCGGCCCATGTCGAGGCGCGCCGGACGGGGGAGTCAGCGCGATGCGGCGCCATGGCGATCCTCCCCCCGGTTCTGGAAGTAGTGGACGATCGAATGCCCCAGGCCGCCGATGTTCCCCACGCCCACGACCAGCGACTTCTCCGGCGTCGCGTCGAGCGCCGCTTCGAACACCAGGTTCACCTGCTCCTGGCGAAGGTCGCCGAGGTCCACGATCTTGTCCTCCGGCGCCCCGTGCCGCAACGCCCGGTTCAGCACCGCTCCCGTCATGTCGCCCACCAGGATCACCGTGTCCACCGCGGCCATGTCCCGCGCGATCATATCCGCGAACTGCTCCGCCCGCTGGATCCGGTCCCCCCGCGAATTGAAGATCACCACGCTCTTCCGCCCCGGGTGCGCCCCCAGCCCGAGGCGATTGAAAATCATCAGCGTCGAGTCCCGGTCGTTCGCCGCAAAGGCGTTCGCGAACTCGATCTCCTTCTGGAAATACCGGATCCGGTGCACCCGCAGCACCCCCGGGTCCGGCGTGCACCGCCGCATTCCCTCCAGCGCCGCCGCCCGCGCCACCCCGCAATGCGCCGCCACCCGCAACGCCAGCGCCACGTTCTCCCGGTGCTCTACGTAGCTGAACGACCGCGTCTCCGCTTCCGTGACCTCCGATTCCTCCGACACCACGACCGTCGTCCCGAGCCCCCCGGCGGCTTGCCGCAATTCCGGCAACAGGTCGTGCTCGGCGGTGAAGAGCACCCCGCGCGGCGGCACGGTCTTCGCCAGGTTGTGCGCCACGTCCGCCACCGTCGGCCCCATCACGTCCAGGTGGTCCGCGCGGACGTTCGTGATCACCCCGATCGTCGATTTTACGATCCGGTGTTCCGCGAGCCACTGGATGTGGGGTTGAAGCGCCATGCATTCCACCACGATCGCGTGGCACTCCTCGTGCGCCGCGCGGCGGAACACCATGAGCTGCTCGCTGATGTTGGCGCGCCCCGGCCGCGGGATGTGCTCTTCGCGCCCATCCGGGAAGATCATCCGGGGCTCGGTCCCGGTTGTTTTCGCGAAGGTCCGCATCCCGCCGGCCCTGAGCCCCGCGGCGATGAGGCGCGTGACGCTCGATTTCCCCCGCGTCCCGTTCACATGGATCCGCACCGGGATGGCCCGGACGTTTGCCGAATGGCGGCGGTATTCCCACCATCCATACGCCGCCAGGGTCCCTGCCAGCGATGCGACGATCGCGCTCATGGCCGCAGCCTACCCGTCCGGCAGGACAAAATGAAGCCGGGCCCGGTTACGGCCATTTCAGCTCGAAGGTGATCTCCAGGGTGTTTGCTTCGTAATTGAATGACTGCTCGGAGAACGAGCCCGCCCCGCCCGGGAGGCTTGTTCTCCGCGCCGTCCTCGTGTATTGCGCGACCAGGCTCGACGATTCCCCCAGCATATATCCCACGTAAACCTTCATCTCATGGCGGCTGTCGCGCCGCCCGGCGTGCGGCGGGTCCACCGCCACCGGGTTATCCGTCGTGTAACTCCGGTACCCGTACCGGTACGACGCCCCGAACAGCAGCCGCTTCACCTTGAAATCCAGCCCCACCCTGGGCGCGTGCTCCCGGTACGTCGCGTCCCGTTCGTCCCCTGTCGCCAGCGCCCGGGACATCGTGAACTCGTACCCGAAGTTCGCGGTGACCCAGGGCCACGGCGTGAAATGCAGGCCGAGGTCAAAGTGGTTCGCCTTGGAGTCCCTCTCATTGAAGCTGCCGTTCCAGTCCTCCAGCTCCCAGGTGTACGTGAATGCCGCGCTGAGTCCTTTCACGGGCCGTGTCCAGACCCGTGCGCCGAGCGTGTAATCGTCGTAGTAGGCGTGGGCGCGCTGGAGCCCCGGGACGTCCGGGATGTCGTAGTTGCGGATGAACCGGTCCGGCGTGAACGAGCCGAAAATCTTGTAGTGAAGCGAGTCGAGGATGGTGTGCTGCACGTACCCGATGTACTCGTCGACGTTTTTCCGGTGATTCTGGAAATAGAGGCGGTCGTTCACCTGGCCGCCGATCGTGACGCGCCCGATCGGCCCCTGCGGGCTGATGATGTGCAGGTCGAATTCCGAGTCGAAATAGAAGTCGTCGATGGAGGCCATCCGGTCGTACTTGTCGGTCGGGCTGTCGTCGTGGTGCTTGTGGTACCCGCTTTCGTCGTTGTGCGAAAAATGAAACACGTTGTCGTCGTAGCCGATCCGGAGGCGGGACGTCGTCCCCATCCACCAGGTCTTCTTGTGTGCCGAAGGGGAGTTGAGCGCGCCGTTGTCGGCCCCCGGGACGCGCCGGGCCTGCTCGACGGAGAATTGGAAAACGAGGGCCGCCTTGTGATCCTTGGGAAGGCGGAGGACAACTTCGTGCAGCCCCTGCGCGGGGACTTCCACGATGAAGGAATCCGACACCCCGGGCACGGACCCGGCTTTGCCCGGGAATTCCGCGGTCCGGTGGGGAATCGAATGGAAGGAAACTTTCTTCTCCGGCGCGTCGTCGAGTTTCCACGTGAACGAATAGCGGGCCTTCGGGGCCGTGCGGCTTTCGAACTCCCGCCGGACCCGGACCAGGAGCCGGTTTTCACCGGGGACCGCCACCCGCAGCTCTCCGCCCGGCTCGAGCTCAAACACGCTCGATTCCTTCCCCGCGATCAGCAGCTTCACCGGCGCCACACCGGCCTCAGGGACCTGCTCGATCCAGCGCATGCCGGGCCGCGGGTCGTGCGACGCCTTGGGTTTCGCGGGGGCAGGATCCTGTGCTGACGCCATAAGGGACGCAAGCGTCAGCAAGGCAAGGACAGGCGATCTGCGCATTCAGGCGTCTCCTGGAAGTCGGTGGTCCCTCTCGGGGCCAGAAGGGTAGAGCAAGGGAGGGGAGCGTCAACCAATACGCCGAGTCCTCCTGCCTACAGCGCGCGGTCGTAGATCCGGTACACCTTGCTTCGCTTCGCGCCGAAGGCCTCGACCGTCGTGTTCATCGCGTTGTTGTCCTCGAGAATCCAGGACATCTCGCATGAATCGAACCCGGCCTTCAGTCCCGCCTGCATCGTCTCGATGTAGAAAATCGCGTCAATCCCGCGCTTCTGGAACTCCGGCACAATTCCCATCGTGATGTAACGCAGGCGGTGGATCTTCTTCACGTTGAGCAGCCACTTGAGCCAGCCGAACGGGAAGAGCGACCCGTTCATTTTCCGGATGACGAAGTTGTAGTCGGGGAGGGCAAGGGAGAATCCGGCGGGGCGGCCCTTGACCTCGGCGAAGAGCAGGTACTCGGGCCGGACGATCTTGCGGAAGTCGTCCGCGACGACTTCGAACTCTTCGGCGGACATGGGAATGGCTCCCCAGTTGTTCGCCCAGGCCTTGTTGTAGACATCGCGGAGCAGTTCGAGCTCCTGCTCGACGCGTTTCATGTCCACCGGCCGCACGGTGATTCCTTCGCGTTCCTTCATCCGGTTCGCGACCCGCCAGAGCTTCTCCGGCGGCGTAAATGCGGGCTTGTCCACAAACCACGCCCACAGGTCCTTCGCCTTCGCGAACCCGCATCCCTCGACGAGCGGCACGTAGAACTTCGGGTTGTACGTCATCATGAAGGTCGGCGGCTCGTGGAACCCTTCCACCAGCAGCCCGCATTCCTCGTTTGTCGAGAACGAGCAGGGCCCGCGCAGGGTCTTCATGCCGCGCTCGCGGAGCCAGGTCCCGGCGGCATCGAAGAGCGCCGACGCGGTCTCGTGCGAATCCTCGCACTCGAAAAAACCCCAGAACCCGGCGCCGTCCTTGTGGGCTTCGAGATGCGCCCGGTTGACGCACGCCGAGATGCGCCCCACCGGTTTCCCGCCGCGCTTCGCCAGGAACAGCGCCGTTTCCGCGTGGCGGTGAAACGGGTGGGAGTGAGCGAGGAGTTTCTTTACCTCGCCGAGGAGGGGGGGGACCCAGTTCGGGTCGCCGCGGTAGATCGACCAGGGGAGGAGGAGGAAAGCCTTCCGGTCAGCGGGGGAGAGGGCGGGGGTAATCGAGAGTGCGGTCACGGGACAAGTCGAAACGGAAAACGGAAAACGGAAAAGGGAAAACGAAACAGGAAAAGCGAAAAAGGAAAAACCAAAAGCCATTGCCTCGGCTTTTCATTTTTCCTTTTTCGCTTTTCCTGTTTCGTTTTCTGTTTTCCGTTTGTCGTTTGCCGTGGCCCTTTTAAATAACCCCCGTCGCTTTTCCAACTGCCTGAATCGTCCCCAGCGCCTCGTCCAGGATCGCATCCGTGTGCGACGCCATGTAGCTCGTCCGGATCATCGTCCGGTTCGCTTCCACCGCCGGCGGGATCACGGGGTTCACGAACACCCCTGCCTGAAGCAGGCCAAGGTAGAAATCGAACGTCTTGCGCATGTCCCCGACCATGATCGGGACGATCGGCGACTGCGTGTGCCCCGTGTCGAAGCCCATCCCCTTCAGCGACTCCTGCATCTTGCGCGTGTTGTGCCAGAGCCGGTCCCGGAGCGGCGGGTACTCCTGCTCCAGGATGTCGCAGACCGCCAGCACCGCGGCCGCGTTCGCCGCGGGAATCGCCGCGCTGAAAATCAGCGCCCGCGAGTGGTGCTTGATGTAGTGGATGATCTGGTCGTCGCCCGCGATGAACCCGCCGAGCGAAGCGAACGACTTCGAGAACGTCCCCATCACCAGGTCGACTTCCTTCTCCAGCCCGAAATGCTCGCAGGTCCCGCGGCCGTGCTCGCCCATGACGCCAACCCCGTGCGCGTCGTCCACCATCAGCCGGAAACCGTATTTCTTCTTCAGCTTCACGATCCCGGGCAGGTCGCAGAGGTCGCCCTCCATCGAGAACACCCCGTCCACGATGACCATGCTCCGCTCCGGGTCCTTCACGTCCCTCATCACCCGGTCCAGGTCCTCGATGTCGTTGTGCCGGTACCGCTTCGTCTCCCCGAACGAGAGATAACACCCGTCCACGATCGAGGCATGGTCCGTCTTGTCGATGACCACCGTGTCGCCGCGGCCGACCAGCGGCGTAATCGTCCCCAGGTTCGTCTGGAACCCCGTCGAGAACACCAGCGCCGCTTCGCGCTTCATGAATTTCGCCAGCCGCCGCTCGACTTCCTCGTGGATCGTCAGCGTCCCGTTCAGGAACCGCGACCCGGAACAGCTCGTCCCGTAGTCCTCGATCGCCTTGATCGCCGCCGCCTTCACTTTCGGGTGGTGCGTCAGCCCGAGGTAGTTGTTCGAGCCGCACATGATGATCTCGCGGCCCTTCAACAGCGCCTTCGGCCCCATCGATTTGTCCAGCGCGCGGAAATACGGATACCAGCCTTCGCGCTGAGCGACGCGGGCGTCCTGCCAGTCGAGCGCTTTTTTGAAGATATCCACGATCGACGCTTTGTAACCGATTCGGCGGGAGGGCGCAAGGAAGGGCGCCGGAGGTTCCCGCGAAGCGCGCCGGTCGATAGAGTGGGGGGATGCGCTTTCTCGTCACCGGGGGGACCGGGTTTGTCGGGTCGCACGTGGTCGATGCGCTTCTCGCGCGGGGCGACGAAGTCAAGGCGCTGGTCCGCGACCCGAACCGGCTGAGGTGGCTGGAGGGGCGGGAGGTCCGGCTGGCGCCAGGGGATGTCGTGCGCAACATCGGGCTGGAAGCGGCGCTCGACGACGTGGACGCGGTGATCCATGCCGCGGGGGTGATCAAGGCGGGGAGCGAAGCGGAGTTCCGGAAGGGAAACGCGGGCGGGACGGAAAATCTGCTGGAGGCCTGCGCGCGGTCGAAACGCGGGTTCCGGTCGATCGTGGTCGTGACGAGCCTGGCGGCGCTGGGGCCTCCCGCCGACGGCGTGGCCTCCCGGGACGCGGACCCGGCTCGCCCCATTTCCGCATACGGCCGCAGCAAGGCCGCGACGGAAGATGTCTGCGCCGAGTTTGAGAAGCGCATCCCGGTGGTGGTCGCCCGGCCGCCGATCGTCTACGGCCCGCGCGATGACGCCGTCCTCGAGATTTTCCGGATCGTGAAGTGGCACCTCAAGCCGCTTCCCAACCCCGAACAGCGCCTGTCGATGGTCCACGCGCGGGACCTGGCGGCGGGTTTGCTGGCGGCGGCGGACCGCGGGAAGGCGGGGGAGCGGTATTTCCTGGCGCACCCGGAAGTCATCACGGCGCGCGTCCTGGCGAACCTCGTCGAAAGCGCGCTCGGCGTGCAGGCGGTCGGGCTCGGCGTCCCCCCGGCGCTGCTGAAGGCCGCTGCCGCCGTTTCCCAGGCCCTCACGGGCGGCCGGTCGATTTTCAGCCGCGATAAGGCGGCGGAAATCACGGCCCCCGGGTGGGCGTGTGATGTCGCTTCGACCAAAGCCCGCCTCGGGTGGGAAGCGCGGATCGGGCATGCGGACGGGCTGCTGGAGGCGGGGAGGTGGTACCGGGGGATGAAGTGGTTGTGAGGTTCGGCTTTCTTGACCCTCGGTAGGCGGGTTGCTAGCCTTGCCCGTCTTCCCAATATCTCTCCCGGATCAGGAGCTCGCCATGTCGAACAAGGCTGATGCAGCCAAGGCGGACGCGGAATTCAGCATCGTGATTGAGGCGGCGAAGGACGCGAGGCTGGCGGACGCGACGTCTGGGTTTGCGAAGACGTTCACGCTGGAGTCGAAGGTGGCGGAGCAGATCCTGAAGTCAGCGCCGATCATTTTCCTGTCGCGGCTGACGAAGCAGGATGTGCGGATCCTGAAGCCGAAGCTGATGGCGCTTTCGGAGACGGGGATCGAGTTCCGGATCACGGCGCGGCCGCAGGACCGGATCCCGAAGGTGAACTGGCCGATCAAGCCGACGTTCGGGGCGGCGGACGGAGGGTCGCTGGTGACGGCGGTGTCGTTCATCTGGGACAACAACGCGTTCGTGTGCCCGGCGTGCGGCGAGACGTTTGTGTTCCGGCGGGTCGGGAAGCCGAAGCCGGCGCCGGCGGGAGTTGAAGCGGCTGCGGCCGCGGTGGCCCCGGCGCCCGCGGCGAGGCCTGCTGCGCCGTCGCATTCGGTGCAACCGGCCCGTCCCGCGCCGGCCCCGGCGGCAAAGCCTGCGCCGGCCGCGCCCGCGAAACCCGCGGCGAAACCGGCACCGGCCGCAAAGAAGGGCAACGACGACGACGACCTGGGCACGGTGGACCTGCTTGACGAGGTCCCGACGCTCGACCTGGACGATGTTGCGCCGCTCGACGATGTGGACAGCCTCGAGCCCATCGACGACGTCTCGCCGCTCGACGACATCGAGGTCATCCCGGTGGACGAGCCGCCCGCGAAGCCCGCAGCCAAGGTGGCCCCCAAGGGCCCTCCGCCCAAGGGACCCAGCCCCGTCCGCCCCGGCGGCATGATCAAGCCCTCGGTCAGCATGGACGAGGTCGAGGAACTCGGCGGAGGCGAGGACGAGCTGGCCAGCGTCTTCCTCAACCGCATCCCTGCCGCCAAGGACCAGGAAGTCGCGGCAAAGATCATCGCCGAGGTGCGTTCCTGCCCGATGAAGGAAGCCAAGGAACTTTCGGCCCGGATGGTGATCCCCGTGATCAAGGACATCCCGATCAAGGAAGCCGAGGCGATCCTCGCGAAGTTCCAGAAGGCCAAAATCGCGGGGCGCATCACGAAGAAGAAATAGCCGCCGCACGCTGAACCCAAAGGGGGCCGGCAAAACCGGCCCTCTTTTTTTGCGTCCGGGCTACTTGCCGCCGATCTCCGCCTTCCGTTTCCGCCACCACGCCGACCAGTTGGCCACGTCGGTCTCCTGGTAGTTCTGGCCGCTGATTTTCTGGAGGGCGAAGCGCGCCCATTTGCGAAGCGACCCGCTGGAAAGCGCGTTGACGAGCGCAGGGCAGGCCTTGTCCCCGCCGGAGACCAGTTTTTCGATCGCCAGGTCGCGGATGGGGACGTCGATGGAGGACTGGGCCATGAGCTCGTCGGAAGTGCCGATGATCAGGCACTGGGCGAGCACGGCGTAGGCTTCGGGCGTGTCGATCCCGGCGACGAATTCGACGGCGGTGACGCGCGTCTTGGCGTCCGCGCAGTGGACGTAGCGCGAGGCGGGCTTGAGCGTGGCGTTCCCCCAGGCGGACAGGAGACCCCGGGCGTAGTCCCGGGTTTCCCGCATCTCGGACGCGAACGCCACGTCGGCAACGATGGCGACCGACTTTTCGTCCTTCTTGCCCACCAGGATGTCGCAGCAGTCGCGGCGGAACTCGTCCGAAACTCCCTTGGCCTTGATCGCGGTCTCGATCACCCGGACGGCCAGGGTCCCCGGGAGCTTCGTCATCGCTTCCTTGAGCACGGCCCGAGCCTGCGGGTCCTTCTCGGCGCGGAGCCGCTCGACCAGCGGTGTGGCCAGGCGTTCCTCCTTCGCCACTTCCACCTTTGCCAGCGCCCCGGCCAGGTCGCCTGGCGCTCCATTGCGGATGATGTCCACCACGGCCGCGACGTCGCCGGACTCGGCGGGCTTCATCGGGGGCTTTGCGGGTTCCACCGTCTTGGGAGCGTCGCCTGGTTTCGGCGTATCACCGGGTTTCGGTTTCTCGCCCGGCTTCGGCGCGGGCCCGACCGGCGGCTTGCCTTTCTCCTCGGGCTTCACCGCAGGCCCGGCCATCGCCTGCGCGTCCCGGCACATCTTCCGGAGGTCGTGCATCCGCGTCAGGACCTCCGCGAACTTCGCCTTTTCCGCCGGGTACACCTCCGCCGCTTCCTGCGCTTCCAGCTCCGGGTCGAACAGCGCGTCAATCGCCGCCTTCAGGAACGGGTTCGGGTCGGCAGCCTTCTTGCCTTCCTCGTATTTCGCCTGCGCGACATCCGTCTCCTTGTTCAGTTTCTCGATCATCACCTCGGGCTTCGGGTAGATCGCCTTCACCTCGGCCCGCTTCAGTACCAGCCCGTCCGGGAACGTCGGGTTCTTCAGGCGGATCGTGTCCCCGTCTTCCGTTACTTCACCGATATAGCGTTCGCCCGAATTCATGATGACGGCGTCCGCGGAAGCGCGGAGCGCGAGGCTGAGAAACAGCGACACGACGAGACTTGCTTTCACGGCCAACCTCCCAGGTAGATGACTTCCCATGTACAGCATGGGACGCTCGGGACGCAGAATCGTTCCGTTCAATCTTAAACACGCGGTGGGGGCGAAAGCCGCGGGTATTTTCCGAAATCCGAGAAATAGTTGCCGGGCGGGATGCGCCTGAGGGAGAAGGTCCGGATTCCGGGTTTCCGCGTATGATGGAGCCTTCACTCCCGGAGGCCCTCATGCGCCAGCCCGCTCTCGCCGCAGCGATTTTCGCACTTCTCGCCCTCCCGGTCGCCGCCGACGAACCGAAAACCGGCTCGGTGGATGGGGAGTGGAAGAGCTGCAAGTACCAGCTGGTCGTCCCCTCGAACTGGAAAAAAACCGACGCGCTCGCCTATACGCTGTTCGTGCTCTTCCCGCCGAATTCCCACCAGGGGAGCCAGTACGGGCAGCTGTTCAAGTCGGCGAAAGGCCCGAAGCCGTCGATCGCGCTGTGCCTGGACGGGACGATGGCGGCCGGTGACGCCGCGACGCTGGTCGAGAAGGTGAGGGCCGACTACGGGTTCGACCCGGACAAGGTCTTCCTCGTGACCTACGGCGAAGGCGCCGTGCGCGGGTTCCAGTTCGTCAACGAGAACGCGGACCTCACGGCCGGCTTCATCATCCTCCAGCCGTCCACCGGCACCTACGAGCCGAAAGGCGGGGGCAAGAGCGTCCCCGTGCTCATCATGAACGACAAGGCCTGCACCTATTCGCCGCTATTTCAGGCGCAGGGGCTGAAGGGCAAGTTCGAGTCGCTGGGGTACGAAGCGACGCTGATCGAGACGGACGATCCCGCGAACCACGACGGGTGGCCGACGAAGGACATGGGCAAGTTCATGGACTGGGCCGCCGCGGTCGTGCCGCCGAAAACCGAAGACGTCTTCGACGCTGCGGCAGAGTGGCTAAAGGAAGGCGCGAAGGACACGGAGTGCCGGGTGAAGCTGCGGACGGCCGTGAAGAAGTACATCGGGCTCTACGGCGACCTGTTGTCCCCGGGCGGGGGCAAGGCGGCGGAAGCGGCGCTCGCCACGGCGCTGAAGGACGCGGTCCCCTCGGTGCGCGTCATCAAGGGGGGCGTCAAAGGGTCCGTCGCGCTCGTCCCGGCGGCGAAGGGCAAGAAAATCGAAGGCGGCGCGCTGGTCCTCTGCGACAGCGGTGAGTTCGAATCGATCGAGGACAGCCTCGTGATCTGCTCGGGCGACCTGAAGGTGAACAAGATCACCAATTCGCTGGTGATCGTGAAGGGCGCCGTGACCGTTGCGAAGGACGTG
>JAIOPR010000157.1 GCA_021413805.1 Planctomycetota bacterium | reverse complement strand
CGTCTTGGCGGTTTCGTCGATCCACGCGACGTCCTCGGAGTAGACGTCCTCGAGGCAGCGCAGGACGGCGTACCCGATGGCCTTCACCTTGTTGGCCTCGGTACGTTCGGCTGCGGGACGGCGGAGTTTGCCGCCCAGCCGTGTCCCGACGGCCTTCTCGTCATAGCAGGCCCACGCGTCGAACATTCCCGTGCAGGAAATGACCATCTCGCGGGAGATGATCGTGGGCTTAGCGCCGACCTTGTCCACGCGGCGCGCCGAGGTTTCGAGAATGATCTCGAGCCACTGGTACGCCGCGGAAGGATTCTCGGCCTTAGCGGCGTGCCAGGGCCATTTCGAAGAGTCAACCTTGCCGCCTCCAGCGGGCTTGTCGCCGTTGTCAGCTGGCTTGTCGCCATCGCCGGAGCAACCGACGATGAGGGCCGCAAGAAGAGGAAGTACGAATCGCAGTCTGGTCATCGTTACGGCTCCGACTGGTGGCAGGAAGAAATCATTCGCCCGGGAGACCGCCTCCCGGGCGAGCGGAGATGGGAGTGCGCACGAACCGGGGAAGGGTAAGGGGGGGCAGAGAAGAGTCAAGAAACTTTGAGAGGTGATCGCCTGATGCGCCCACAATTAGGTACATGTTAGGCCAATTCATGTGGAAAATGGCGACTTTGATCGTGTAAACACGATTGATGTTTATGGATATTTCTATTGAAGCCGATGCCTCAACCGACTCGTGGCTTGCACCACGAGCCGGGCAGGCGGACTATCCCACGTCTTCGCGGAATCCCCTCGTCGCCCTCGCGATTCGCTACTTCACACTCTTCCAGGTCAGCTCGCGCGTCCAACCCGCGTGCTCTTTTCCGTCCGCCTCGACGAAGCACTTCACGAACCAGTTCAGCTTCGCCCCTTCCTGCTTCGGCGCCAGGTCGATGTTGCGCCCGTGACTGAACGCCACGCGGCTCGCGTCGATGTGATCGAAGTAGTAGTCCCGCTTCGCATCGTTCATGTCCGCGTAGCTGATGTCGCTGTACACCCAGCCGCGGCCGGCGTAGTAGGTGCGGATCCAGCAGTGATAGCTCGGCTCCTTCTTCGGGTCGTCAAATTTCTCGACCCCGTCCAGCTCCTTCTTGAGCGCCGTCCCCATCACGAACTGCGTCGGCAGGTCCACCGTGCGGGCCATCGCCTGGAACAGCGCGTGGAAATCAGTGCAGTTGCCGGTCTTCGAGTCCATGCAATACGTCGCGGATCCCTTTCCCGAAGGCTTGAGATGGTCCGGGTCCTTCTTCCAGTACTCCGCGTTGTCGATGATGAAATCGTAGAACTTGCGCGCCTGCGCCACCGGGTCGGCGACACCCTTGGACAGCTCTCCTGCCTTCTCGCGGATCTTGTCCGTCGTCTCGCCGTTCGGGAAATCGGCCAGCTTCGCCGCCAGGGCTTTCTTTTCTTCCGCCCCCGGGACCCCCGCCTTCGTTGCCGACGGCGCGCTTTCCCATCGCTCAATCGTGAACGTCACCGTCACTTCGAACGTCGCCGCCTTCGGATCCGCGATTTCCACATAGAGGAAACGGTTCGCGTCCACGGGCTCAGTGGTGATCTTGTACCCCTCCGGCGCCGTGATCTTGAGATCGGTGATGTTCTGAAGCGGCTCTTCCTGGGGCAGCTCGAACCACGCGCGGACCTTCTTGGTGCCGGCGGGAAGGTCCTTCACGAGGAACGAATCGCGGACCTGCGCCTTCAGTGCGGCCGGGGCGGCGGGGCGGGATTCCTCGAGCGCCGGAGTGGCCGGCGGGTCCTGGGCGAGCAGAGTGGCGGCCAGGGCGAGAAGCGGGGCGAAAGCGAAGAATGAGCGGCGCATGCAAGGGCTCCTGAGTGTTTTTTGAGTGCCACTATTTAACAGGCAGGGGACTGAATCTCGACACGGGATTGGTCGATACAACAATATCGATCTCATCGTATTTCTCGATTTTCGGTGCGAAGAGTTCGCCCACAAGCTCCTAACATCGGAAGGAGGCACGGCCCTTTCCTATTGACACGATGTCGTTTCGAAATACGATCCTCCCGTCTCACCCCGGCAGGCTCTTGGGAGCCCGCCGGACTCCGACAACAGGCGGCATTCGACCGCCACATCGAAAGGGGAAGCGATGACCAGATTTTCGTGGAGCGCAATCGCCTTGTTGGCGTTTGCCGCCTCCTCGGCCTATGCCGAGGACAAGACCCTCGAGGAACGCGTCAAGGCTCTGGAGATGAAGACCGGGGGCGCAGGACCCGCGCCCGCGTCCGAAGCAGGCAAGGAGCCGCTTCAGGCCTGGTTCGACAAGGGCCTCTGGTTCCGCGCTGGAAACGGAATGTTCGAAGGACGGATCGGCGTTTACGGGATTTTTCATTACACGTGGAACGGCCAGCTCAACGAGGGCGACGGCAAGATCGACGGATTCAAGGTCAAGGAAGCCGGCCTCGAAGCTTACGGCCGCTTCTGGAAGGCCTTCGAGGTCTACATCAATCCCCGCATGTTCCCGACCGGGACGACCCTGAAGTTCGGCTGGGTCGAGTTCAACAAGTGGGAAGAGCTGAAGGTCAAGGTCGGCGTCTTCAAGGAGCCGTATTCACCCGAGACGTACACCGACGGCGTCCGCACGCAGGACATGCCCGAGCTGTCCCTCCTCAGCGTCACCGTCCCGGGCCGCGACATCGGCGCCATGGTGCACGGGAAGATCGCTGGCGGGATCTTCGGGTACGCGATCGGCGTCTTCAACGGGAACGGCGCTGACCCGGGCAGCGATGAGAACAGCGACAAGGACGTCGCCGCGCGCATCTCGAGCAACCCGGGCGCCGGCGGTTCGATCGACTTCATCAAGAATCTCTTCCTCGGCATCAGCGTCACCCGCGGCAAAGCGAACCACGCCAACGGCGTCACGCCGTTTGCCTTCTCGACCCCGGCGACCGGGACGAACTTCTTCTTTGACCAGGCCGGTGGCTCGACGTTCCGCTGCGAAGACAACGTCACGCGTTTCGGCGCTGACTTCGCGTGGTGCTGGAGCTTCCTCGAAATCAAGGCTGAGTACTCGTACTTCAAGGCGCAGGTCGACTTCGACAACAATCGCCAGAGCACCTTCCGTTCGCACTCCTGGTACGGCTCGGCCGGCGTTTGGATCGGCGGGCATCGCACGCCGGGGAAGCGTCCGGAGATCGACAAGAACCTGTTTGACGGCGGGATGGGCGGCCTGAACATTGTGGGTCGCATCAGCAAGCTTCACGTGAACGACGTGTTCGAGGAGCAGGCGGGCTTCGGCGGCAGCCGGAACGCCACCGAGTTCGCGCTCTGCGTGAACTGGTACCCGAACCCGTACGTCCGCATTTCCGCGATGTTCGTGCAGTACGAGTACGACAAGCAGCGCAGCCGCCGTATCGCGTTCGGCGCTGACCAGCACGTTTCCAACGACGAGAACGCGGTCATCATCCGCGCTCAGGTCGATTTCTAGAGATTCGTCGTCCGGGGCGGGGGCGCAAGCCTCCGTCCCGGGCGGACGTTTCTTGCCCGCGGCTTTCGTCGCCCGTCGCTGTCGTCCGATCGCAGGACAGGCGGGGCGCCGGTTCTTCCATCCAAATCAAGGCGGGGGCCTTTTCCCCGAGGGCCTCTGCCGGAGCCCCATCCGAAAGGGTGGGGCTCCTCTTTTTTAGGTGCGGGCCAGGTGATCGCCCGTGGAGGTGCGCGTGACGGAACAACCGGGCACGCATGAAATCCCCGGGCTCGTTGTTGAGCCCGCGCGGATCCTTCGCGCCGCCCGCCTCTGCGGCGCCGGCGCGCTCGCGCTGGGAGCCGTCGGCCTCCTCGGTTGGATCTTCGGCATCCCCGCCCTCCAGAGCGTGCTCCCCGGCCTGGCCTCGATGAAGGCCAACACCGCCTTCGGCCTCTCCCTCTGCGGCCTCGCGCTGGCCCTCACCGGTGATCCCGCGGGGCGCCTCCGCCGCCCCCTCGCCGCGACCGCCGCCGTCCTCGCCATCCTGATCGGCTCCCTCACCCTCTTCGAATTCCTCTTCGCCCTCGACCTCCACTTCGACCAGGCCGTTTTCAAGGACTCTACCGGAAGCGCCTTGCCGTATTACCCCCGTCGCAAGGCGCCCACGACCGCCGCTTGCCTCATCCTGACCGGGACCGGGCTCCTGGCCTCGTCCGTGCGAAGCGCGCGCGCGCGGGCGTGCGCGAGATGGGCGGGATTGGCCGTGTTCGCGGTGGCGGTGATCGCGGCGACCGGCTACGTCTATGGGGTGCGGCCGGTGGGCGTGGTGGCGTACCACACCACCCAGATGGCCGTCCACACAGCGGCGGCGTTTCTTCTCCTGTCCGCCGGCATCGCGCTCTCGCGCCCGACCGAAGGCTGGGTCGCCACGGTCCTCGCGCGCGACGCCGGCGGCTCCATCGCCCGCCGCCTGCTCCCCGCCGCCGTCGGCGTTCCGCTTGTCGGCGGGCTCATCTTCCACAGCGGACAGCGCGCCGGCTGGTACGGCGAAGAATTCGTCATCGCCGCCGTGGTGGTCACGACCGTCCTCCTCACTTCCGCCGCCACCTGCGCCGCCGCCGCCCGCCTCGGCCGCGCGGACCTTCGCAGAAGGGCGAGCGAAGAAGAACTTCGCCGGCTGAATTTCGAGCTCGAATCGCGCGTCGCCGGGCGGACCGCCGAACTCGCTTCGGCGAACCGCGAGCTCGAAGCGTTCGCCTCGGCCGTTTCCCACGACCTCGTCGCGCCCCTTCGCACCGTTGACGGGTTCGCCGCCGCACTCCAGCACGATCTCGGCCCGTCCCTCGGCGAACCCGCAACCTCCCACGTCCGTCGAATCCGCGGCGCCGCTCAACTCATGGGCGCACGCATCGAGGCGCTTCTCGATCTCTCGCACGTCGGGCGGGTGGAAATGAAGCGCGAGGAGATCGATCTTTCCGCGATGGCGCGGGACACGGGGGAGGCGCTGCGGGCGGCGGAACCGACGCGCGCCGTGGATTTCCGGGTGCAGCCCGGCCTCCGCGCCAGCGGCGATGCCCGGCTTGTCCGCGCGCTTCTCGACAACCTGGTCGGAAACGCGTGGAAGTTCACGGCGAAACGGAGTCCTTCCGTGGTAGAAGTGGGTCTGGAGCCCGGGGGGGCATTTTTCGTCCGCGACAACGGGGCGGGGTTCGAGCCCGCGCGGGCGACGAAACTGTTCCAGCCATTCGAAAGGCTTCATGCGCAGGACGAGTACGGCGGGCACGGCATCGGGCTGGCGACGGCCCGGCGCATTGTGGAGAGGCATGGCGGCGAGATCCGGGCGGAGGGCGTGCCGGGCGCCGGGGCCACGTTTCGATTCACGCTGGGGGGCTAGACCGTGGAAGGCAAAACGATCCTGCTCGTCGAGGACAACCCGGACCATCAGGAACTGACGCGCCGCGCGCTGGCGGCGGCGGACATTTTCATGTTCACCGTGATCCTCGGGGAAGGCCCGGAGGCGCTCGAATTTCTCCACGCGGAAGGCGCATGGGCCGACCGGGACGGCAAGCGGCTGCCCGCGCTGATGCTCCTCGATCTCAAGCTCGGGGCTTCCGATGGCGTCGAGATTCTTCGCCGGGTGCGGCAGGACGCGCGCACGAAAATGCTCCCGGTCGTCCTCCTGACCTCCTCGTCTTCGCAGGCCGACATCTCCCGCGCCTACGCTGCCGGCGCGAACGGGTACGTCGTCAAACCCGTCGATTTCGACGAGTACTCTTCCGCCCTTCGCGCCATCGCGGCCTTCTGGCTGGACGTCAACGTTGCCCCGTAAGAATTTTTCCCGGGACCCCTTGACAGGCTTCCCGTCCAAAGTAACATCTGCGTCCTGACAACTCGGTCACGTGGGATTTGCGGCGTATTGCAGCCACGTTAAAAACTGCTAAAAAGCCCCCGGGGCTATCCCCGGAAAAAGCCCGCTTCGCCGCGTATCCACGAAGCGGGTTTTTTTATTGACCTGGCCTGCCCGCACGGGCCGGGGACAGAAGACAGGAGCACCTGAATGACCACCGAGACAACGCTCGACCGCATCCGCCGACGCTGGACTTCATGGGTCGGCGCAGGCCGCACGCGCGACGGTTTCTTTCGCCTCGTCACCCGCGGGTTCGACGATGTACTCGAGGCGTGCGGCGGGAAGTGCTGGGAGCGCATCGACACAAAGCCCGGGGACGTGCTGTTTATCGACCGCGACTTTTCGATCCAGTGGTACCGCGATTCGATTCCCGATTTTGCGCGGCTCGTGGAAGCGGTGGGTTCGCTCGGCGCGCTCGCGCCCGACGCGGTGCTCCAGTGCGCTGAGGGCGACGAAACGTGGACGTACGCGCTCGCGCTGATCGCGGAAAAGTCGCTCGCCTGGCTCGCCCAGTCGCAGCCCGGCCGCGCGGAGTTGCTCGTTGCCCTCGCCCGGGTCAAGGCGCTTCTCCATAAGACGGAAGAAGCGGCGGACCTGCACGCGGAGGGGCGGAAGGCCTGGGACAAGGGGGCAAAGGGGAAACGAACGAGGGTGGGCCGGGCGGCGATGTGAAGTTTCGCCGGGCCGTTCCTCGTCTCGTGGCTGTTCCCCAGGCAACGCGTTTTTCCCCGGAGGTTCCCCATGGCTGTTCTCGAGATTGCCCGTGAAGTTGTGTGCGCCGCGTGCGGCGCTTCCCGCTGCGCCCATGATGGTGTTCTCGCGCGATTGATGGGATGCGAATCGTCGGGGCTGTGCCTCGGCTGTCTCTCGTTCGCTTTCGGCCTGGAGCCGGAGCGTTTTGCGCGTGGGGCTGTGGCACATCTGCAGAAGAAGTCCTGCCTGTGGCTTGCGTTCGAGAGAGCGAGGGGATGCGGGTGTGCGCTGGAGCGTGCGAGGAGTCAGGAGCAGCAGGAGAACAGGGGCTGGGAGCTGTCTACTGGCGTGGAGTTGGGGGAGTGCGCGGCGTCCCCGCACTCTTAGTAGGTTAACGTTCTTCACGAGGAATACGCCAGCGGCGAGCGCGATTCATTAACATTGTTCATTTGTGCGGCGAAATATTTGTCGTAAGTCACGTATTCGTAATCGGTTACGCCATGGTATGAAGAAAGTTAACTTTTCCTGCGCGCATTTCCTCCTTGTGCGGTATATTTCCCCTGTTGGCAAACAAGCCGAATTCTCTTCAAGGGGGTACTCGACATGAATAAGTTCTCGAGAGCTGACTCGAGGGGCTTCGTGCTGCTGGTAGCACTGGGCGTCCTCGGCGTTCTCGGCCTTCTCGCCGCGACTTTCGCGACGCTGTCCCGCGTGGAGCGGGCCGTCTCGAACAGTTACGTCGACAAGGTCCGCGCCAAGATGCTTGCGCAGTCCGGTGTCGAACGCGCCATCGCTTCGATCCGCGGTCGGGCGATGATCCAGTCCTGGGACGATGCCCGGAATGACTGGTACTACCGCGAAATGATCAACGCCGAAGCCGGGGCGCTCACCTATCCCGCGACGGTGAAGACCGACATCTGGAAATTCAAGCCGACCCGCGTCTACGGGATGCCCCCGCGCTCCCTCGAGGCCGCCCTCGACGACGGCATCGTCAACGGCACCGCCAACGGCATCTCCTTCCCGCAGTCCCTTTCGCCCACGGCCAACGAACCTTTCAGCGGCCAGTTCGCCGGGACCTATGAGAACCGCGGCGACGTTTACGCCCTCAAGGTCATGGACTGCGCTTCCATGATCAACGTCAACGACGGCGGCAAAAACGTGCAGCGCATGCTCAATAACCTCGGGTCGATCCTCAAATGCGCCGACGGCACGCTCCTGAACGTCGGCGGGTTCAACCTCGGCGACCAGATCGCCACGAAGGCCGTCGCCCGCGGCGTCCCGTTCAACAACAAGTCCGAAGTCCTCGACGTCGTCTTCATCAACAACGCCTTCTTCGCCGGCAACCTCGCCGACGCCCGCAAGCGCTTCGCCGCCTGCAAGGAATTCATCACCTGCCACGGATGGGTCGATGGCATGACGATGAAGTTCGAGAACACCTGGACCGGCACGTCGGACTTCACGGGCGGAAGCTATGCCGCCGCGATCGCCTCGGTGCCTGAGTCACCGGACGGCGCGAAGTTCGCCGCGGCTCCCGCAGAGAGCGTTTCCCCGGACAGCGCGATGGATCCCGCCGATACGCGCCTGGCATCGGCCCCCTCGGTGTACGGATTCAGCGCCAGCCCGCTCTACTCGATCACCGCCAGCGTCCCCGGCTCCTACGCGTCGCTTCCGTCCTCCCGCCTGCTCCCGGCCGTCACCGCCTTCATGGTCAAGGACCCCGCCAAGGGCGGCGGCTTCAAGCAGTTCGTCACCGGCGCGGGCATGACCGCCGCGACGGGCGGCGAGACGAAGGCAGGAAAGTTCGCCGGGTCGTACTACCTCGGTGAGCCCCGCACGCCTGTCAACATCAACACGGCCTCGAAGGAAGTCATCGTCGCCACGCTGATGAACCTGGAAGCGGACTTCTGGGACTACCTGGTCCTCTCCGAGTCGGCGACGCCGAAGGAGTTCACCGGCAACGTCGGGAAGATCAACGTCAAGATCACGCAGGCGGACGCCGAGAAGGTCGCGGACTACATCATCTCCGCGCGCTTCACGAACGGCACCCCGGCCGGCGCCTGGTCGTTCAACGACTGGATGCACTTCGAGGACGACGTGGTCCTCGCGATCCCGGGAATCACGCGGTTCCAGAAGGCGCTGATCAAGGCGAACGCGAACCCGAACACGAACGTGAAGAAGCTGGACCCGGACCTGATCCTGGTGACGTCGAATCCTTCGATTCAGCCTGACGATCTTGTCCGCCTGGACAAGAGCGACATCAAGGTGAACTCGACGGAGTGGACGTTCAGCTCGAACGGGATTTTCGAAGTTGAGGCGATCGGCCGCGTGTACAACGCGGGCAAGGTGATGGCCGAAGAGAAGATTGAGACGGTCGTGAAGGTCTTCGACCAGGTGGTGTACACGACGCAGGAGCAGTCCGAGAAGGACCGGGTCTGGACGACGGAGGACTCGAAGGAAGGGGATCTGCTGGCGGGCGGCTATCCGCCGGTGGTGACGATGCCCGAGTACGTGTACACCGCGGCGTCGAACCCGATTCACTCCCGCAGCCAGACGGGGGACGTTTCGTGGTGCGCGGACTACGAGGGATACATGATCCTGACCGGCCCTGCGAA
>JAIOPR010000156.1 GCA_021413805.1 Planctomycetota bacterium | reverse complement strand
CACACGGGTACGAACACATGATCGCGTCGATCACCTCGTCCTTCGACGCCCCCGCTTCCATCGCCCGCTTGATGTACTGCTTCAGCCCGCGCGGCGAATAGTTGATGGTCTTCGTCACCACGGAAATCAGCAGCCGCGTCTTCGGGTCAAGGTGCTGGGCCGATTCCTTGAAAAACGCCAGCAGGTGCGTCATCGCCGCGGGCCGGACTTTCGTCAGGAACTCGCGGCCGCGCGGGTCGTCGGGGGTGCTCATGGGGAAGGATGCTACAGGGGAGAAGTGGGGATGCCAATGAAGGGGTGAGAGGGCGACGTGGGCTGAGGTTTCACGGCGCTTGCCACGGAGAAGGCGGAGGAACGGCGGAGCGACGAGCGTGCAGGTCTTGCCGCACGTGTCGCACTTTTCCGTGCCCCTCAGCGCGTTCCGTGTTCCGCCGTTTTTCCTGGCCGTTCAAGAAACGGCATCACACGGAACGCACGGAAGCGCACGGAAGAACGACGTCACGAGGGCGATGGAGGCCCAATCATGGACACCCCGCCTCCTTCGGCTAGAATCCCCCTCCTCCCGACGTCAACCTGTTCGCCTATTTTCGAGGCCGTCACCGTGAGCTTCGTCCCCCGCGAGATTTTCCTCACCAAGGGAATCGGCCGTCACAAAGAGCACCTGACGTCGTTCGAAGAAGCGCTTCGCGACGCCGACATCGCCCGGTTCAACCTGGTGCACGTGTCGTCGATTTTCCCGCCGCACTGCCGGGTGATCCCGAAGCAGAAGGGGCTGGAGAAATTGTCGAGCGGGCAGATCGTGTTCTGCGTCATGGCGCGGAACGAGACGGACGAGCACCATCGTTTGATCGCGAGCTCGGTCGGCCTGTCGATCCCGACGGACCCGAACCAGTACGGGTACCTCTCCGAGCACCACTCGTACGGCGAGAACGAGGACGAGGCCGGCGATCACGCGGAAGATCTCGCGGCGTCGATGCTCTCGACGATCCTCGGCGTGGAGTTCGACCCCGACGCGAGCTGGGACAAGAAGAAGGAGCTGTGGAAAATCTCCGGTCGCATCGTCCGCACGACGAGCGCTTCGCAGGGCGGCGTCGGGCAGAAGGGCCTCTGGACCACCGTCGTCTCCGCGGCCATCCTCCTGCCGTGAGCGACACCCCCTTCAATTTCGGCGGCCTTCCCCCCGAGCTGACGGACCGGGCGAAGGCGAAGTTCCTCGTGCTGCCGGTGCCGTTCGAGGAAAGCGTTTCGTACGGCGGCGGGACGGGGAAAGGCCCCGACGCGGTCATCGAGGCGTCGCGGCAGGTCGAGCTGTGGGACGAGGAACTGCTGCGCGAAACCTGCGATGCCGGGATCCATACGCTTCCCGCGTTCAAGCCCGCCCGCGCCAAGGGCGAAAAGTACCTGAAGTTACTGGCGGAAGAAGCGACGGCGCTTGCGGCGGAAGGAAAAGTGCTGGTTTCCCTCGGGGGCGAGCATTCGATTACGCCGGCGCTGGTCGAGGGCGTGAAGAAGAAATACCCGAAGCTGTCGGTGCTCCAGATCGACGCGCATGCCGACCTGCGGGACGAGTACGAGGGGAAAAAGTGGTCGCACGCGTGCGCGATGAAACGCGTGATCGAGCAGGGGTGCAAGCTGGCGCAGGCGGGGATCCGGAATTTCTCGAAGAGCGAAGTGCCGTTCGTGGATCGGGGGCTGGTGGCGACGGCGCCGGCGCACCTGACTCGGACGTCGGGGGATTTGCGGAAGGCGATCGAGCGTTTCCTTGAGCACCTCACGGACGATGTCTACATCACCGTGGACATCGACGGGCTGGATCCTTCGCTCGTCCCCGGCACGGGCACTCCGGAACCGGGCGGGCTCAGCTGGTACGACACGCTCGACTTCCTGCGCCCGATTTTCGCGCAGAAGAATGTCGTGGCGTTCGACATCGTCGAGGTCGCGCCGCTGGAGGGCTCGAGCGTCAGCCAGTTCGTCGCCGCGAAGTTGGCGTACCGGATGATGGGGTACCGCGCCGCGCGGGGATAGACCGGGTAAAATAGGCGGAATGCCGACTCGCGCCCCCGCCGTCGCCGGGCTCTTCTACCCCAGGGAAGCTGCCGACCTTCAGCGCGCGCTGGACCGTTTCCTGAAAGGCGGCGTTTCCAGCCCCGCCGTGGCCTGCATGGCGCCGCACGCCGGCTACACCTACAGCGGGGCAACCGCTGGAATCGTGTTCGCCTCGGTGGAAGTGCCGGACCTTGTCGTCGTGATCTCCCCGAACCACACCGGCCTCGGCCCACCGATGTCGATTTACCCGGGCGGCGCATGGAAAATCCCGGGGGGCGAGATGGCGATCGACGGGGAAGCGGCCGCGAGGCTGGTCGAGCTGGACCCGGAACTCGAGGCGGAAACGCTGGCGCATGCCGATGAGCACGGCGTCGAGGTCGAGATCCCGTTCCTGCTGCGCCGCAACCCGCGCGCCCGCCTCGTCGCGATCGTCCTGGCGACGCAGGACTTCGGGCGGATGAAGCGGCTCGGTGCGGCGCTGGCGACGCTGGTCCGCGAGCGCCCCGGGACGCTGCTCGTCGCCTCCTCCGACATGAACCATTTCGAGGACGACGCGACGACCCGCGCCAAGGACCGGCGGGCGCTGGATCGACTGGTCGCGATGGACGAGCAGGGGCTGGACGAGGTCTGCCGCCGCGAGCGGATCACGATGTGCGGGCGCGCCCCGGCGGTCGCGATGCTCGTGGCGGCGAAGTCGCTCGGCGCGAAACGCGCGGCGCTTCTCGACTACAGGACCAGCGCCGACGCCAGCGGCGAAACCGACCGGTGCGTCGGGTATGCCTCTGTGCGCGTGGACGCCTGACGGCACTTCGGCACTATTTCCGCTTCAGCAGCACCACCAGCATCGCCAGCCCGCACATGATCGCCAGCCCGATGCCGAGCTCGGTGACGCCGAATTTCGACTTCGGGGCAATTTTGTCACCCGTCCGCGCAGGGCCGTTCTGGATCGGGAGGGTAGGCACTTCATCAATCGGACCCACCGGAGGCGGCGGCTGTGTCAGCTTGATCGGGACCAGCGGCTTGAGCATGACCCATTTCGGGTCGATCACGGTCTTCCCGACAGTGTTCTCCAGCGCCGCCAGCGTGACTTTGAGCTCGGACATCATCCGGTCGGCCTCTGCCTTTTCCGCCGGCGTCCGCGTGCCGCCCTCGATCCCCAGTGCGGCGGAGAGGACGGGGAAGAGCCGCGACCCGCAGATGGCGTAGATCTGGGCGATCATTTCGTACGTGCGGAAATCCCGCAGGTTGTCGCGCAGCCGCAGAAACTGGGCCAGGTCGTGGTCGGCGTTGACGAAGGCGTCGTTCGTGTCGTTGTAGAAGTCTCCCCATTTCCGTTTGTCCGGTTTCTCCGACTGCTTTGCGTACTCTTTGAACGTCAGCTCGCACAATTCCCGCGCTTTCGCGAAGGACCTCGCGAAGAACTGGTCCACGTCAATCTTCTCCGCCGCTTCTTCCTCCGCCGTGCCGATGCGGACCTCGGTTGTGCGGGACTGGAGCTGGCTGTTCTTCTTTGCGTCGATGCGGTTCATGACGCCGCGAGGCTGAAAAGTCGGGTCGAACGTCACCCGGACTTCGTATTGCCCCTTGTAGATGTTGCGCCCGAGGTCGTCGATCGCGGCTTCCCAGTGCCCGTTCTCGTCCACGAAGACCTGGTGCTTCTTGTCCAGGTAGGAAGATCCCCCCTCAAGCCGCGCGTCCATGATCAGCGCCGTGCCGGGCGGGTATTCGGTGTCTCCGCTCCCGATGATCACCCGCACCATGTCCCCGGTCGGTTTGTCCCGTTCCTCGGTCACTTTCACCCCGAGAGCGAGCTTCGGGAAGGGCCTCGCATCCGCCTCGTCCGGGTCCCCGCCCTGCATCGCCTGACCGCGCGCCAGGCCCGGCGCGAGCGCCAGCAGGAGCAGCAGGCCCATTGTCGCGGCAGTCTTCACTTCTTCGGCTCCTCGGGCGCCTTGGCCCCGGCTGTCGCCTTCTGAAGTTTGTCGAGGGCGGAAACCACGACCTCCTCGTGCTGCGCCACCGCCGATTCCTTCGGCGGTTTCCCCTCGAACGCCAGCTGCGTCGTGTACGCGTCAATCCCGAAATCCTTCAGCGTCAGGATCGCTCCCGACAGGGTTTCATACAGCTCCTGCTTCATCACGTTCATCCGCTTCTTCCGCCAGTTCGCCAGCTCGCTGTCCAGGTCCATCAGCTTGTCCTGGGCCGGGCTCGCCACTTTCCGCCACTTGTCCTTGTCCTTCGTCACGAGCTGGGCTTCGTACTCCGCCTTGATCGCGTCGTAGAGCCCTTTGAGCTTCGCAACTTCGCCCTTGTAGAAACCCAGCACCTCTTCCAGCTCCTCGGCGATCTCCGCGTCCGTCCCGATCTTCTGCTCGCATTTCGCATTGTTGCGCCCGCGCTTGTCCGCCGGCAGCTTGTTCATCACGTTCGACACCTGGAGCTCGGGGTCGAAATCCACCTGGCAGGTGTACATGCCGTGATAGAGCGACTTGTTTCCCAGCTCCGGCAACTCGATTTCGAAGCGCCCCGCGGTGACGTATCCCTGCGCCCGGATGATGAAATTCGAGTCGTCCTTCAGGTGCAACCCGAACTGGAGGTTCACCCCGTCCGGATACGCCGCTTCGCCCGACCCCGTCAGCGTGTACGTCAGTTTTCCCGGGACGTTCTTGTCCGGTTTCTCCTTCAGCACCACGCTCAGCGTCATCTTCGGCGGATTTTTCATTTCAACGGCCTGCGCCGACGCCGTCCCTGCGGCCATCGCCACGGCGAACATCACGGCAAGCAGTCTCATGGGGTCGATCTCCAGGTTCACGGGTGAAGGTGTGGTGGGACCAGTTTACAACGCGCAGCACCAGGAATGGCATTCCCACGCAACTTTGGGGCCTGCGCCGAAGGGCTTCGACAGCGATTTGGGCGCGGTGACTGTCCTCCCGGGGTGACAGGTGTTACTCGGCGGGATG
The DNA here is from genome assembly GCA_021413805.1 of Planctomycetota bacterium. Classification (GTDB taxonomy): domain Bacteria; phylum Planctomycetota; class MHYJ01; order WSZJ01; family WSZJ01; genus WSZJ01. Next base: position 6,378 of record JAIOPR010000156.1, on the reverse strand, counting down.
GCGCGGGCGCTCGAGGGCCAGCACCAGAAGCGAAATATCCGCGGGCCGAACGCCGCCGACCCGGGCGGCCTGCCCCAGCGTCAGCGGCCGGACTTCTTCAAGACGCTCACGGGCCTCCGCCCGCAACTGGTGCACCCGGCCGTAATCGAACGCCGGCGGAATGCCGCGATTCTCCATCTTGCGGAAACGCCGGACCGCGGCCTCCTGGCGCACGATGTAGCCTTCGTACTTCGCCTGCAACTCCACCTGCTCCGCCGCCTGCGGACCAAGCCCCAGCGCCCGGATTCCCGGGAACGATTCCTCCAGCTCCCTCCAGGTGACTTCCGGGCGGCGCAACCACTCGAGCGACGAATGCCCGTCGCGGAAATGGCGCGGAAGCTGCTCCAGCGCGCGCGCGATCTCCGATTCTTTCTCCTCGAAGCGCTTCCAGCGCCCGTCCGGGACCAGGCCGTGCGCCCGGGCTTTCGGCGTTACCCGCCGGTCGGCGTTGTCCGCGCGAAGGACGAGGCGGTGCTCGGCGCGCGAAGTGAACATCCGGTACGGTTCGCGGACGCCTTGCGTGACGATGTCGTCCACCAGGACGCCACCGTAGGCCTCGTCGCGCGAAAGGACAAACGGTGCCTTGCCCGCCAGCTTGCCCGCCGCATTCGCCCCCGCCAGCAGCCCCTGCATCGCCGCTTCTTCGTACCCGCTCGTCCCGTTGATCTGCCCCGCGAAATACAGCCCCTCGACCTTCTTCGTCTCCAGCGTTGGCCACAGCTGCGTCGGCGGCACGTAGTCGTATTCCACCGCATACCCGTACCGCATGATCTCCGCGTGCTCCAGCCCCTCGATCGACCGGATCATCGCCTCCTGCACGTCCGGCGGAAACGACGTCGAGACCCCGTTCACGTAAACCTCGTGCGTGTGACGCCCTTCCGGCTCCAGGAAAAGCTGGTGGCGCTCCTTGTGGGCGAAGCGCTGGATCTTGGTCTCGATGGAAGGGCAGTAGCGCGGGCCGACGGCTTCGATCTGGCCGGTGAGCAGGGGAGCGCGGTGCAGGTTGGCGCGAAGGATTTCGTGCGTCTTCTCGTTGGTGTACGTGAGCCAGCACGGGACCTGCTCGACGTCGAGCCGGTCCTTCAGGAATGAAAACGGTCTCGGCTCCGCGTCGCCGTGCTGCTCCTGCAGCCGCTTCACGTCCATCGTCCGCCCGTTCAGCCGCGGCGGCGTGCCGGTCTTGAACCGCTCGACGCGGAAGCCGAGCGCGCGGAGCGAGTCGCTGATGTTCTCGGAAGTCGGCTCGCTCGCGCGGCCTCCGGTCTGTTTCCGCTCGCCGATGTGGATCAGGCCCTTCATGAAGGTGCCCGTCGTCACGATGACGGCGTCGGCGCGGTAGAACCACCCGGACTTCGCAATCGCGCCGCGGACCTTGCCGCCCTCGACCACGATCTCGTCCACGATGTCCTGCCGCAGCATCACGCCCCGCGCATCCTCAACCCGGCGCTTCATGAACGCCTGGTACGCCTTCTTGTCGGCCTGTGCCCGCGGCGAACGCACCGCCGGTCCTTTGCGCGTGTTCAGTTCGCGAAACTGGATCCCCGTCGCGTCGATCGCTTCCCCCATCGCGCCGCCCATCGCGTCGATCTCGCGGACCAGGTGGCCTTTCGCGACGCCCCCGATCGCCGGGTTGCAGCTCATCTGCGCGACCGTGTCGAGCTGCATCGTCGTGAGGAGGACGCGGGCGCCCATGCGGGAAGCGGCGAGCGCGGCTTCGCAGCCGGCGTGGCCGGCGCCGATGACGAGGATGTCGAACGGGGAGGGGAAGGGGTTCATGGAAACGGAAGTTCGGAGACGGGAGTTCGGAGTCGGGAGTGGCTACTGGGGCGTGGAGTACAACACCACCGCGATCACGTCGCCTCCGTCGCGATGAACATCCACCCCGTGCACCTCCGCCTGCCCCAGCGATTTCAGAAACTCGCCGAGCACGCCGTCGAATTCCCCTTCCCGCGCCTTCAGCGTCTTGTGCCGGTAGATCGGCGCCGGCGCGTAGACCGGCTCGCTGTGCACGCTCGCGATCTGCTGCATCATCTGCTGCAAGTTCGGGAGGCGGGGGAGGAAGCGCTCCTCGATTTTCTGGACGTCGTAGGGCGACCATCCGCCCTCCTCCATCGCGACCAGCGCTTCTTCGGCCTCGATCAGTTCATCGATGAGCTGCTCGACGAGGCGGCGATGAAGTCTCTTGAGCATGCCGACGGCCTTCTGGGCGCGCCGCTCGACGATCCGCTGCGCGGTGGGTTGCTTCTGGTTCCTCATGGGGTGGGAGTATAGCAGAAAGAGGGGGCGGGAATTTCGGCGCGGCTCGCGGGCGGCGCATAGGCCGCAAAGCCGGTATCATGCGGGCCGAACCCCGCTTCTCCTTCGCGACAACGGAGCCCCCATGGCGAACGCCGGACGACTCTCCCGGAATTTCCGCATCGACAAGCCGCGCAAGTTCCGCCTGGATGACTTCGATCCCGACGACACCCGGGGGCTCGCTAGCGAGGACGACGCTGCGGCGCTTCTCCGCAAGGGTGTGGAGAAACTGGCGGAGATGGAAGAGAAGCTTTACGCGCAGGACTCCTGGGGCGTGCTCCTTGTGTTCCAGGCGATGGACGCGGCCGGGAAGGACTCGACCATCAAGCACGTCATGAGCGGCGTCAATCCCGCCGGGTGCCAGGTCTTCTCGTTCAAAGCGCCCTCGACGGAGGAACTGGACCACGATTTCCTGTGGAGGTGCGCGAAGAACCTCCCCGAGCGCGGCCGGATCGGGATTTTCAACCGGTCGTACTACGAAGAAACGCTCGTCGTGCGCGTCCATCCCGAGTTCCTGGCCCGACAGCGCCTGCCGGCGCAGGTCGTGTCGAAGCACATCTGGGAAGACCGTCTCGAGGACATTGCCTCCTGGGAGCGCTACCTCACCCGCAACGGCATCACCGTCGTGAAGTTCTTCCTGAATGTCTCGAGGAAGGAACAGAAGAAACGATTCCTCGCCCGGCTCGACGACCCGGAGAAGAACTGGAAATTCTCGGCGCAGGACTGCCGCGAACGCGAGCACTGGGACGAATACATGGCGGCGTACGAGGATGCGATCCGGGCGACGAGCACGGAAGAAGCGCCCTGGTACGTCGTGCCGGCGGACCACAAGTGGTTCACGCGCCTCGTCGTGGCGGACGCGATCGTGGACCGGATGGAGCGGCTGGGGCTCGCATTTCCCAGGCTCGATGCGACGAAGAAAGCCGAGCTCGAGGAGTCGAGGAAGTTCCTTATGGGGAAGAAGTAGCCTGTCCAGGGGCCACTAGAACGAAATCCCCGCCCCGACGTAGAACCCCGTGAGGCGCGAATCGAGTTCCACGTCGCCGTCGTGGTACAGCGCCTTGAGCATAAGGAACCGGTACCCGCCCGCGACATAGACGAACTTGGCGAGGTAAATGCGAATTTCCGCCGCGGCGTCGATGAAGGTCCCGCGCACCTGCAGGTACTGGTTCTTCGGGACTTTCATGCCGGCCACGTCGAGGTTGATGCTGAAAATGTTCAGGAAGCCGAGGCTGGCCGTGGCGGAAATCACGGGGATGATGCCGGTCCCGCTGGCGCTCTCAGCCTGGCCGCTGAAAGTTTCCCGGATCGAGCCGTAGAACCCGAGGTACCGCCCGCCGATCCCGATCCCGACCCGGAGCCCGATTTTGTCCGCGTGCCCCGCGTCGAGAAGCAGCGCCATGATGTCGAGCGCGCCGACCCGGATCGTCGCCCGCGACTTGATGTCCGTCCCGACGGTGTAGTCCACACCCTGGAAAGTGATGGTCTCGTCGAGCCTCGTGGACTTGCTGAAGCTCGCCTGGAAATACGAAGCGCGGATCATGAATTTCGAGACCTTCAGGCGCGCAACGCCTTCGATCATCGGCTGAGAGGGTGAATTCAGGCCGAGGTTTCCCGGGAAATCAATCCCGGTCCCGGTTACATCTCCCGTGTCCGCGCTCAGGTCCCCCTTCAGCGCCCCGAACCAGTAGCGCCCTTCGAGCTCGATCGTGAAGTCATCGAACGACTTGCCCTTGGGGTCGAGCAGGCCGGCATGCGCCGGAATTGCAGCAGAGAGAGCGAGCAGCAGGGCGGGAAGGGCGAGAATGCGTTTCATCGAAGGTCTCCACGAATGGCCGCGCCCCCTGGCACGGGGGGCCGATTGTACGCCCGTCAGGCCATTAGCGGGGGATCGAAGGCGATTCGGCTCTCCCTACCACCTCAGCTTCTCCGCGAAGTACGCCGGCATCTCCTTCACCGCAATCCGCTCCTGGGTCATCGCATCGCGTTCGCGCACCGTCGCCGTGCCGTTGTCGAGCGTGTCGAAATCGATCGTCACGCAGTACGGCGTCCCGATCTCGTCCTGGCGGCGGTAGAGCTTCCCGATCGCCCCCGTGTCGTCGTACCACACGGTGTGATCGCGGCGAAGAGTCTCCGCGAGCCCCTTGGCGACCTCGACGATTCTCGGCTCGTTCTTCTTGAGCGGCAGGATCGCGACCTTGATCGGGGCGAGCGCGTGGTGAAGGTGGAGCACGGTACGCGTGTCGTCCTTCACCGGATGCTCTTCGTACGAGTCGATCAGGAACGCCAGCGTCCCGCGGTCCGCGCCGGCGGACGGCTCGATGACGTAGGGGACGATGTGCGTCTTCGTCTCCTCCTCGAAGTACGCCACATTTTTGCCGCTTCCCGTCGCGTGGGCCTTGAGGTCGAAGTCCGTACGGTTCGCGATTCCCTCGAGTTCGCTCCATCCCATGGGGAATGCGTACTCGATGTCGTAGCACCCCTTGGCGTAGTGCGCGAGTTCGTCCTTCGCGTGTTCGCGGAGCCGGAGGTTTTCCTTTTTCATCCCGTACTTCGAGTACCAGTTCATGCGCACGTCGAGCCACATCTTGTGCGCTTCTTCGTCCGCTCCCGGCTTCACGAAATACTCGATCTCCATCTGCTCGAACTCGCGCGTCCGGAACGTGAAATTCCCAGGCGTGATCTCGTTGCGGAACGCTTTCCCTATCTGCCCGACCCCGAACGGGAGCTTCTTGCGCATGGTCTGCTGCACGTTTTCGAAGTTTACGAAGATCCCCTGCGCCGTCTCGGGCCTCAGGTAGACAACCGCGGTCGTGTCCTCCGCCGGCCCCATGAACGTCTTGAACATCAGGTTGAAGTTCCGCGGCTCCGTCAGCTCCCCCCCGCACGACGGACACTTCTCCGCCTTTTTGTCCGTCTTCGCGTGCGTCACCGCATCCGGCCTCGCCGACGGCAGATGATCCGCCCGGAACCGCTTCTTGCACTGCTTGCAGTCCACCATCGGGTCGCTGAAATTGTCCAGGTGCCCCGACGCCTTCCACACCCGCGGGTTCATCAGGATGCTCGCGTCCAGCCCCACCATGTCCGGCCGCCGCTGCACCATGTCCCGCCACCACGCCGCCTTCACGTTCCTCTTCAGCTCCGCCCCGAGCGGCCCGTAGTCCCAGCACGACTCCTGGCCCCCGTAAATCTCGGAGCTCTGGAAGATGAACCCGCGCCGTTTGCACAGGTTGACGATCTTGTCCATTTCGATCGGCATGGTTTCCCTTGATCGGTTCTGGGGCGTGGTTGGTTCGGAAGAGTTGGGAAGGGTAGAAGCCCGTCGATATCCTTGCAAGCATGCTGCCATCCGCACAACGGCTTTACGCTTCGCTCGAGGCCGCCCCGTGGTTCGCGAAAGCCGGGATGACGGAGAAGGCCCCGGTGCAATGGGCGCCCGCCTGGGCCGACGCCGCCAAGGCGTGCAGCGACCCCGCCTGGGAACAGATCTCGCGCCTCTCGGCGACGATGCTTTTCGAAGCGGTCGTCAAAGGCCTCCCCGACGGCGCGTTCAACTGGACCAAGGCCGTCGTCGAGTTCCAGCCGCTCGTCGCCGACCTGCTCAAGCGAAAAGCCGGCGAGGTGGTGAAGCGCGAAAAGCTCCCGCCGGTTGTCCTGTCGTCGCTCGCGTGGACCGTCCAGCACGCGCTTCTCGAGGCCGAATTCAGCGACGCCGTCGGCCACGGCTGGTTCGGCGCCCTCGCCGTCTGGCTCGTGCGCGGCCATTTTCCGTGCGGCTGGGTGGGGAAGTGGCCGGACGGCGGGACGCTGGTCGTCCTCTAACGGCTACTCCGGAAGGCCGTCAAGTTCCGCCGTTGTCCTGCGGTTGTCCTGCCGTTGTCCTCCGCCAGCCGTTGTTGCTCTTTTTTTCCGGACCTGCGAGCACGAAGGTCTGGAATTCAAGGGCCCTTCGCCTTGCACCTAGTGTCCCTCTTGTTTCATCTTCTTCAACTCGTCCTTCGCCCCCGAATGGTCCGGCTCGAGCTTCAGCACCGCTTCGAACGC
>JAIOPR010000127.1 GCA_021413805.1 Planctomycetota bacterium | reverse complement strand
TTTCAGGATCACCTGCCTCCACCTGCCGGTGAAGATGAGAGGAGATACGGGGAACACATTGGCGTCGGAAATCTCTGGGGGCCAATGACGCGCGGGTACTTCCTCTCGATCGATCCGAGCTGTTCAGGCGGCCCCGAGTACTTTGTAGTCCGGCTCTATTGGGGAAAACGCTGTTATCTCGACTTGAAATCGAGGTGTTTCGCCGATTCAGCGAAGGTCAGCGAAACACTTGCCGCCGCGGCTGAGGCAGAGGAGCGAAAGTGGACCGTGGCCGCGATCGCCCACTTCAGAGCCGCTGGCGTTCCCAAGGCTGATCCCTACGACGTGCAAAACGAACAAGGTGAGTTCCACGCTGCGCTCTGGCTCGCGGGCGTCCTCAAGATCCAAGAAACCGTGGAAACACTTCGAATGTTCGAAAAGGACGAATGGTTCGGCTGGATCAATTCCGGCTCGGCTTATTCGTACCTGACCTTGGGAACACGCCAAATTATTCACCTCTCGCTGCGACGCCTCGGGGAAGTCCCGAAGACCGACGCGGCGGTTCGACTCTTCTGGCCGAAAGGAGGCGAGAAGGAGTTTGACGCGAGCTCGTATCTGAAATCCGCAGTCACAATTCCGGAGCGCGCTGGAAGGGCAGGCATCCTGAAGGTGGGGATGAATCCAAAGGAGGTGGTTGATGCAATCGGGGAGCCGGACTGGTACGCCGCCGATGGATTTGAGTACGACATGGATGCGGCCTCTCCGTTTACTCTGAGCGTGGAGTTTGATGAGCATGGGACGGTGAGCAAGGTGGAGCGCCGGCCGCCGACATGGAAGGACGGGGTGGACAGGGATAGGTCGCTAGCCCGGTAAGTCGGGATCGACCATCGCGACGACCCGCGAGAGGCGGGGGCCACGGACCGATTCCATGACCTCCCCCAAACCTATACCCCGCACATCAGCGCTTTCGCCTGGCGGCTTTCCGCCATATCTGGGCTAGGGATGCTTCGACTCCTGCCTCCTGGAGTTATTCGATCCGCTGGGCGACGGGTATCGCCGCGGAGCGCCTCCGGATTAGCCAGGTCCGCACCAGGAGACCGATGAGGATCACCCCTCCTCCAAACATCAGTACGGATTTCCAGGGCCGCGGCTCCTCGCCGTCCGCAATGATCAGGAAGTCACCCGCCAGGTTCGGATTCACCGCCAGCAATGCCTTGTGCTCTTTATCGTTCAGGTCCATGCCGCGCTGGACGAGGCCTCGAATGTTTCGCTTCTGGAAATAGGAGTCCGGGCGCGCTGCGACCAGCTTCTCGCTCGCTTCACCCGGGCCGACGGATTTCAGGTCTGCAACCAGCAGGCAGAGAGGCCGATCTGTGGTTTCGAGCACGACGTGCACCGGGTCGTCAAAGTGGCCGGGAATGCGCACCGGAATCCAGACCTTGTCGGGTGCCGTCGCGCTGTTTTTCTGGAAGGCGCCTGCGGCGACCACCAGTTCGCAACCATCCAGTTCGAGCCAGGATCCCTGATTTCCAGAGGCAATAAGTTGTTCCAGCGTCATTCGCGCCGGTTGACGGTTGGTCACTGCTGTGTAAATGCCCTGCGCACCTACGAGGATCAGCACGATGCCGACCAGCAGGATGCACCCCGGTGCCGGCAACAGGACTATTCCCGCAGACGATCGCCATCGATTGATCATTCCGTCGCCTCCAGAATCTTGTGAGAGAGACTTCTCCATGCGGACGATTTTTGCCCGGGCGTGAGACTGCTGATCGATCCTCCACGGGCTGGCGTTACCACGCCGACGACTTGTAATCCTTGAAGAACTGCCCGTACGCGTGGAAACCCGTGTTCAGGCCGTTAAACAGCGGGTCAAGGATGCGCGCGGCACCGTCCACGACGTCGAGCGGCGGCTGGAAGTCGTGCTCTTCCTGCTTGCGAAGCGTGTCGGCGATCGGGTCCTCGTCGGTGACCCACCCGGTGTCCACCGCATTCATCCAGATGCCGTCGCGGGCGTAATCCTGGGCCGAGGTCCGCGTCATCATGTTGAGCGAGGCCTTCGCCATGTTCGTGTGGGGGTGCTTATCGGTCTTCGTGCCCCGCGAAAAGATGCCCTCCATCGCGGAGACGTTCACGACATGCACCGCGCCCGTCCCGGCCTTCAGCATGAGAGGCTTGAGGCGCGCGGCGAGGATGAAGGGCGCCACCGCGTTGATGAGCAGCACTTCGAGCAGTTCCGGAGTCGGGACGTCCGCGAGCGTCATGCGCCAGGTGTTCATCTTCCGCAGATCGACCTGCTGCAGGTCGGCGTCGAGGCGGCCGGCGGGGAAGACGTCGCGGCCGCAGGTCTGGTCGTCGTACGTCATGCGGAGCTGGGAGAGGCGCGCCGAGTCGCGGAGTCCCATGCCGGTCGTGCCGGCGTCCCAGGAGGTGAGGGCGCGAACGTCGGAGGCCGCGGCGGCCGGCGACCCGATGGCGGAGAGGCAGGCGTAGTGCCCGTCGAGGATCGTCCGCTCGGTCGCGGAAAGATCCTTCCAGCCAATCGACTCTCTATCCAGGAGGTGCGCGTAGAAACCCACGGGCCGGCGCACGGTCTGCGCGGCGTTGCTGACCAGGACGTCGAGGCGCGACTCCGTCTGAAGCAGGTAGCGCGCGAAAATTTCCACCGACGGGGAGTGCCGCAGGTCGAGCCCGTGAACGCGCAGCCGGTCGCCCCACGTCCCGAAGTCCGGCTCTCCGGCGTACCGCCGCGCGGCATCGTGGGGGAAGCGAGTGGAAACGATCAGCCGCGCCCCGGCGCGCAGCAACATCAGCCCCGCCTGGTACCCGATCTTGAGCCGGGCGCCCGTGATATACGCAGTCCGCCCGTGGAGGTCGGCGGTCTGGAATCGTTTCGTGTAGTTGAAGTCGCCACAGGTGCCGCACATGCCGTCATAGAAGTGGTGGACCCGCGTGTACTTCTCCTTGCAGACGTAGCAGGCCCGCGGCGTCTTGAGCTCCGGGGCAGGGGAGTCCGGCGCGGGAAGCTGCTTCTGCGGCGCCGTGAATACCGCCGCGTCGCGAGCCTCCCGGATCCCGGTCGTGGCGCGCGCCGCCCGGTCGGCCCCGCGCGAGATCTTGCGCTTCACTTTGCGCACACTCCGCGCCATCGCGATTCTCTCGAGCTTCGCCGGCCGCGACAGTCGCCCGGCGGCGGCGATGAGGCGGTTCCGCTCTTCGCGCGAGAAACGCGTCAGCAGGCTCGGGTCGAGGACCGCCGCCTCGAGGAACTCGATCAGGTGGACAATGTCTGCGAAACCCGGGAGCGGTGGCGGCGTGGCCATGGGACGGGATTGTAGCAGCGGCTACTTCGTCCTCTTGATCACGTGGAACCCGAACGGCGTCTCGACCACGTCCGACAGTTGCCCGACCTCGAGGCCGACCAGCGCCTTCTCGAACGGCGGCACCATCTGCCCGGGGCCGAACGCGCCCAGGTCGCCGCCTTTCGCCTTCGAGGGGCAATCGCTGTTCTCCCGGGCGAGTTTTGCAAAGTCTCCGCCGTCTTTCAGCTGCTTGAGCAGGTCGTCGATCATCTTCTGCGCTTCTTCCCGCGTGCGCGTGACGCTCGGCGGGCAGCGCTCCGTGCCTTTCCAGCGGACGAGGATGTGGCTCGCGCGCCAGGTGACCGGGACCACGATTTTCGAGCCCTTGATGACGTGGAAACCGAACGGTGTCTCGACGATGCCGGAAACCTGGCCCGGGGCGAGTGAGAACGCGGTGTCCTCGAACGCGGGAGCCATCTGGCCACGCCCGAAGGTACCGAGGTCGCCGCCCCTGGCCTTCGAAGGACAGTCGCTCAGGTCGGCTGCGACCTTGGCGAAATCTTCGCCGTCGGTGATGCGCTTGAGCGCCTTCCCGGCGAGCTCCTTCGCCTCCTCTTTCGTCCGCGTGATTCCCGCCGCCGCGCGTTCGGCACCCTTGTACGCAACCAGCACATGGAGCGCCGCCGCCTTCGCCGAGAGCCGCATGACGACGAGGTACCCGAGATCGCAATCGAAGACGTCCGACACCTGCCCGAATTCCATCCCCGTCAGCGCCGCCTCAAGCGGCAGGATCGAGCACTGGCCCACCGGGATGACCCCCAACTCCCCGCGACCGCGTGGCTCGTCGGAGTACTTCTCGACCAGCTCAAAGAAATTGCTCCCCTTCGCCCGCGCGGCCTTCTGCGCCTCGTCGGCCCGCGCCTTGGCTTCTTCCTTCGTGCGCTTTGCGTCGGGAAGCGCCCGGACGGCGCCCTTGTAGCTGACGATGATGACCGCGCCCGAGACCTCGTCGGGCGCTTCGGCCGGCTTCGTCGGCACCTTGGCCGGGTCGGGCTCGGTTTCCTGGGCGAAAACAGGGGTCAGGAGGCAAAGGGCGAGGAGAAGCGGCGTGATTCGCATGGAAGCTCCGTGAACAGGATGGGGATGCGGATGATAACCGGCGGCGTGCCAATAAAAACAGGGGCGGAAGATGTTCTTCCGCCCCTGGGCCGTTCGCGCTGGAACTACTTCTTCTCGAACTTCATCATCGTCATCTTCATCTGGGGCGTTTCCATCTTGACCATGCCGCCCGGGACTTCGGTGCTGTACCAGATGGACGTGCCCTTCGAAGGATTGTCGGAGCCGTCGCACTGCTTGGCGGCCGGTTCCCATTTCATCGCCTTGACGTCCTTGCCGCCGACCTTGAGGGTCTCGTCGCTCCACTTGGACTCGTCCTTGTGGTCCTTGTACGCCTTCTTGCAGAGCGGGCAGATGCCGTCAGCCGCGCCGTCCTTGGGCTTCGCGACCGGCTCTTCGCCCGGCGTCTTGCTCTCGTTGCCGGCGACCGTCATGATCGTCTCGGTCTTGAGCGTGTGCGGGTCGCCCTTCTTGTCCAGCGTCTTGACCGTCTTGATCTTCATGCCGCTGGTTTCCATCTCGAACTCGACCATGGTGCCCACTCCGCAGGCGTTCCAGCTCGCCCATGCATCGGGGGGAGTGTTCTTCGCGGGCGCCGCCGGGGTTCCCGCCTTGCCCGCATCGCCGCCCTTCGCCGCTTCTCCGCCTTTGGCCGCGACGTCCTTGTCGCTGTCCTTCTTGCCGCTATCGCACGCCAGGGCCACGAACAACGGCAGCACGATCAGAAATCGACGCATTTCCTGCCTCCTTGGTTTCGGGTTGAGAACCTGCGAAATGTGAAACGGCAACCTTATCGTGATGCGGCCCCGTTACAAGCGATACATCGCGCGCCGGCCGGCCTTGCGAAGGTAGGATTGCCGCTCCCCCCATGAACCCCTCCCGCATCGCCGTCATCCTCCTTGCCGCCTGCGCGTTGGCCTTCGCCGACCCGCAGGGCGAAGAGATCCACAACCCGTATTTCAAGAAAACCGAGTGGCGCGTCTGGCGGCTGGACGACAAACCGATCGAGAAGGCGAAGGCCGGCGTGCCGCCCGCGGAAGACGGCTCGACGATCCAGCCGCCGGACATGGCGAAGCGGCTCTGGCCCGCAGAAGCGGTGCCCCCGGGAAAATTGTTTCTTCTCGGTCCCAAGGCGTCGGACAAGTACGCGGGAACCTGGGACGACGTGTACGGGAGCTGGTCCCACGTCCATGGATGGGTGCGCGACATCTGGAAAAGCCCGGCGGGGTCGGAAGCGAAAGGCATCAAGGACGCGATCATCGCGTTCGTGGACAACGACCCGGTCGAGAACCACTTGAAGCTCGGGATCAATTTTTACCACCAGTCCACGACGGGAATGGCGCACTCGATCACAAACTACGTCTACCCGCAGAAAACAGACCCTTACGAGAAGATTTACTTTTCCTCCGGCCTCATCACGGCGCCCTGCCACCTGTCGCTCGTCGAGGAGGGAGCCGCCCAGACCGAGGTCGCAACCGATCTCTACCTCGCGTACATGCCGACACTCTTCAACTCGGTCGGCTCTTCGGACAGCGAGACGATGGCGATCACCAAGCTCGTCATCGCCGGGGCGCACCTCTCCCCGGCCATGAAGCTCAAGCTCAAGCGGACCGGGCTTTACGCCTCGGCCATGCTCTGGCTCTGGAAATCGGCGCTTCCCGTGGACGCGCCCTACGACAGCGAGATGCGGCACCGGGTGGCGTACGCGGCTGTGGGGGACCGGTTCGTTTTCCCGGGCGGGTACGACGCTGCGGGAATCGCGCGCGGCGACATGTGCCTGGATTTCCACCAGTACGACGACAACGAGCACATGAAGCGGATGATCGAGCTGGCGAAGGGAATGACGGTGGCGCCCCCGGAGGCGGTGGTGAGCCTGGTGGAGCAGAAGGGCGGGAAGACGGTTTATGCGCTGAAGAAGACGGTGTGCGTGCTCCAGGAACCCGGGCAGGCCGTGGAACTGCGGGTATCGACGGACGGATGTTACGACCTCGACGACAAGCCGCTGACGCTCCGGTGGAAGCTGCTCTACGGCAACAAGCGGGCGACCGTGGAGCGCGAGGGGGACACGGCGATCTGGAAGATCCGTGTGCCGTGGGACGAAGCGCTTCCCGAGGGGCGGACAACGATCCTCCTTGTCGCGAACAACGGCGTGTACGACGGGAATCCCGCGGCGATCAATGTGTACCGCAAACGGGGCGATCTTCCGCCGAGCGGCGGCGGGTACGACGACTACAAGTACGACACGAAGTTCACGAACCGCCGGCCGATCGTGGTCGGGCTGCAGGACGAGCTGGTCAAGCCGGGACAGGCCGTGGCGATCCCGATCCGCGCGATCGATCCCGAGGGATTCCCGGTGAGGTATTTCAAGCGCGCAGGCGAGCCGGGTTCGTTCGACGGAAACGTGTTCACGTGGAAAGTGCCGAAGAACGTCGTGCCCGGCGACTACGTGGTGACCGTGATCGGATCGGACGGCACCAGCGGAAACAATTACGAGGCGCGCCAGATCCGGCTGCGGGTTGCCCCCAAGGTGTTCGCGAACATCGAGGCCGACAGGCTGGAGGGCAAGGCGCCGCTCACCGTGAAGTTCAGCTCGCAGGGTTCGCTTGGCGGGACGAAACTGGAATGGGCGTTCGCGCCGCGCGCGCCCGGCCGCCCCGCGATGCCGAAGGCGGAGGCCACAACGCCGGTCTTCGCGAAGAAGTTCGAAGCGCCCGGGATCTACGAAGCCTGGCTCAAGGTGAGTGGGCAGGGCAAGGACGAGGCCGTGACGCACCTCACCATCCGCGTGACCGCTTCCGATGCGCCCGCCGCCCGCCCGGCGGCGCTGTCCGTCGAGGGGAACGGCGTGGAGATCGCCGACGCCGACGAAACGCCGTCCACGTATGACCATACCGACTTCGGCCCGGTAAAACTGAAAGCCGCCGTCGAGCGCGAGTTCCTCGTCCTGAACCTGGGCGACGCGAAGCTCACCCTGGGGAAGGGCTCGGTCACGCTGTCGGGCGCGGACGCAGCCGAATTCACCATCGTCGCCCAGCCGCGGGACAGCCTGGACGGGACCGCCAGTTCGCGGTTTGCCATCCGCTTCGCACCCAAAGCCGCCGGTGAGCGGAAGGCGACCGTCGAGGTGAAGGCCGGGCTGAAAGTCGTGAAATTTGCCGTGAGGGCGGTCTGCTCTGAGTAGGGACGGCGTTTTGCGCCCCCGTTCGCCGCTCAAGTCCGCTTCCTCCCCGTGCCGATCCAGAGACGCCGGGGTCGAGGTCTACCCGGGGGCTCAGGAGGTGATTTGTTGCGGGCGAATGAGGTTCTTGACATGGGGCGATTAAGTTCACTACCATTCCACGAACTTGCTGGTCTTCCCGCGCGCATGGCGTCGCGGGAAGGGGGACTGAGGGGTTCCCGCGTTTTTCGAAACCTGCGGGTTTTCGAGCAGCGCCGGAACGAGACGGATTTCCCTAGCCGACGTAGCGGCGCTTCACTGCGCCTCGTCGGGCCGGGTTTATTCTGCCCGGGGACAGGCGGTGGGGAAGGACGTTGGGGCGGAGGTTGAACGCAAATAAAAACAAGTGGAAAAATAGGCTCCCAGAATCAGCGTCACGAAAGGAGAAAAGCGGAATCCAAGAGCCGAAACTTTTGAACGACCTGAAAGACCAGGAGTTGGACCTGACCCATTGGGTCAAAAAGGGAAGCAAGGTCTTCCCAACTGATGTGAAAACAAGAGGAGAAACGATGATGATGGGACGCAAATATTGGACGCTCATTGCGGTCCTCAGCATCTGCGCCTTGTTTGGCGCGGGATGCAAGCGCAAGAGCAGCAGGAACACGACGATCACAAACTCGGACGACGACATCTTTACGACGGACGAGTTCCCGGGCGCGCCGGTTCAGAACGGCAACGTTGCTGACGACGGCCGGGCGATGAGCGTTTCCTCCGAGGATTTCGACGACGGCCTTGAGTACTTCGCCGACGGCTCGAGCGGGCGTGGCATCCTGAAGTACCACACGAACGGCGATGACAACATGTACGTGCACTACTACAACGGCGAGACCTGGACGCCGCCGATCGCCGTACGGGCGTACGAGGCCGACGCGTCCTCGACTGACTATGACGCCACCGTCGTTGCGTTCATCCACCCGAACGACGACGGGGACGACGACGACCAGAATCGTGCAGGCGACGCCATCATCTTCTGGGTTGCCAACGACGTTGTTCAGTCTCCCGCCATCCCGGGTGACGGCAACAACCAGTGCGTCTGGTCCACGTATGTTGACATCAGCGAGACCGGGAACGCCGCCAACAACTACGGCTTCCAGGAGTACGCTGATCGGGTCAGCATGCAGGACGAATCGGGCGAGAACATCAGCGTACTCGGGCTCGTTTCCGATGGGTTGTGCGGCGAAGCACGCTGGGATGACAACGGTCACAGCTACAGCTGGGGCGACGATGCCACCACGGCGATCGTCGTGTTCTGGCAGCAGACCGGCGAGAACGATGGCGCCGGCACCGACATCCGGACGCACTTCTCCCGGTTTGACCCGGATGAGAGCATTGCTCCGGAGATCCCGCTGACTCCCGGCGCGGACTCGACGCTGGACGAGGTGAACATCCCCTTTGCGGATGAAACCGGGCTCACGAGCGAAGAGACCACGCCCTACAATCTCTACTGCTCTTACAACGATTTCCTCTTCTCCCGTGTTGCTTACGTCTTCGCCGGAACGGCCTCCTTCGAGACCGAGTTCAGCATGAGTGGTGACGAAGTTGACGAGGTCTGTCAGTACGTGAAGTTCAACCTCGAGGCCGCAACGACGAACACCGCGGTTTCCCTGAACCCGGCTTCGATCGATACGTCTGACGGTCTCGAAAACGATGGCCGTTTCATCCGGACGAACCAGGACAACTACGCCAGGAACTCGATCTACGGTTCCGACGAGGGCGTGGCCGTGATGGTCGAGGTTCACGTGCAGAACCAGAATGTGGATTACGACGGCGGTGCCAGCACTGTCGAAGATTCCGGCCTGATGCTCTCCGAGATCGACCAGGCCGACGGCTCGCTGGACGGCCAGTCGTTCGTCGATCTTGACGACGTGACGATCTACGACAGCGTGCGGTCCTACCTCGTCGATAGCCGGATCAGCCGCAACGGCGATTACATCTGGTTCGCCTGGTACGAGGAGACCGATCTGGGCGCGTTTATCGACCGCTCCGGTTGGTGCGCCTGTTACCACACGACGCGTTACAACGACGACGGCACGTTTACGTCGCTCGGCCTTGCGACCGCTCTCGATGCGCCGTTCAACTACATGGGCGACATCGACACCCAGGACCAGATCGGTGTTATGTGGCAGGACGGGCTCGGTTACGTCTGCGGCGCCCAGTCGGACCCGGACATGATGACCCTGTTCTACTTGATCAACACCAACACGGGGGACGAGGAAGTTTTCCGTGTCGTCCTGACGGTGGATCCCGCTCTGGAGACCTCCGGCGCGGTCACGACTCCTTACTACACGTTTGACGACACGAACGTCCAGAGCTGGGATCGCTTCCCCGCCGATGTGCGCAGGGACTTCAATGCGACGGATGCGGGCTCGAATGGCGACGTGTTCATCGCCTACCGTGAGGACATCGGTTTCCCGGTGTACGATGACGACCGGTTGTTCGCTCAGCGCCTTGGCGGAGCTTCCGGGTTCTCGGAAATCGACATGTTCGACAGCAACTTCCAGGTCAGAGGGTTCATGGAGCTGACCCTGATCGGCACCCCGCGTGGCTCGGATATCGGCGAGTACAACGATGTCGATGCCGAGGACAGCGAATCCCGTCCGCACGGGTTCAGCAACGTGCACGTCATTTTCGGTGAGTACGAAACCGGAGAGTACGGCAGCAACGGCTATGCTCTTCGGACCCGGCAGTACCGGACCGATACGAGCCGTCCGTTCCTTGACGCGTTCGTCCCGTCGATTGCGGGAGGCTCGTTCGAGAGACCGTTCGACCTCGACCTGCCTTTCATCGATCCGAGCGACGACGCCCAAATCCAGGGCTGGGGTGTCAGCGGGGACACGGTCGGGATCTGGTTCTCCGAAATCGATCACATGTACTACCAGGAGTTCAGCGAGAACGGGGATGACGACTCGGTGGGCTGGTTGAACAACGAGGGTCAGTCCAACCCCTATCTCGTCGACGACGACAACTCCGAGACCATGAACGACTGGGGCTGGTTCTTCACCAGGAGCTGCACCTGCGACACGCTGGACGGCGCCATGGTGTTCTGGACCAAGTACTACATGTTCGGCAGCTACGAGCGTCTCCAGGTCCGCGTTCGTGGAGACGGCAACTAGTCACCGTTCAGTCTCAAGGGTATGATGGCCAGGTCCCGGTCTTCCAAGACCGGGACCTGGTTTTTTAGCGGGCGACCGCTTGAAGGGCGTTTCGGGGAGGCCTGGACCGATGACTCGTGCGGACTTGTTCGGCCTGCTGCTGTCGCTCGCCGCACTGGGGAGCTCGATCTTCTGCGTGGTCGCGTCCCGGAACCTGCCCCACACGTTCGTGAGCGGCAACCCCGGCGGTGATTCGGGCCAGGGATCCGGGCCTGGCGCCACCGAAGCGGTGGGACCTGCCGCCGCCCTCAGCCGGGACATCCAGGCGCTCGCGTCAGAAACAGCCCGGGTCCGCTCGTCCGTGAGCGCGATCATGGGGAAGCCGGTCGAGCCTGGCATCGATCCGAAGACCGGCAAGCCCTGGCGGTTCGCCGAGGGGTCCTTGCACTCCATGGTCTCCCGAATGCTCGTCACGAAGGAAGCTGAAAGGCGCACGGACCTGATCAAGCGGGAGATCGTCACGCAGAAGTCGGCCATCGCACTCACCCTGGATAACCAGGTCAAGATATTGGGCCTTTCCGCGGACCAGAAGACCAGGGCAGCCGAGTTCCTCACGAAACAGATCGAACGGGCCGGTGACCTCCGGCTCAGCAATCGCGCCTGGGAAGAAATTGAGCCCGAACTGGCCGCCCTCGACCGGGAAACCACCGCGGGCTATGCCGCTCTTCTCACCGAAGAGCAGCGAAAGACCGGCGCGAAACACATTCCAAAGAGCTGGATCAAGAGTGGTCCGTCTTCGAGAGCGGACCTGCACCGCTGAGTTCCCGACCACCAGGATGAGAATGACATGTCCAAGATAACCCTCGTCTCGCTCCTGACCTCGCTGGTTTCCCTGGCGCTGGTCACGGTCGCGTTCGTCCAGACCCGCGCTGCCGTGGATCGCTTTGAACAGTTCGAGCAGGCCGGCGCGAAGCCCGCGACCCCGGGTGGTCCCGCCGCTGTGGACACCAGTGCGCTCCAGAGGGAAATCGAGGCGCTGAAGAAGGAACTCGCCGACCTCAAGGGCGACCTGCTGACCGTGCAGGCGGGCGCCCCGGTTACCAGGGTTGACCCTGAGATGGTGTCGCAGGCGCTTGACGATGTGCTTAAGGAACGCGAGCGCCAGTTGACGATCGGCCACGCGAAGGAGCTCGAGGCCGAGCTGAACAAAGACTCGGTCCCCTGGGTCACTTCGCTGACGAAAAAGCTGACCTTGACCGAGACCCAGGCGACCGGCATCCAGGAAATCCTCAAACGGCAGGTCTCGGAGGGCGTGAAAATCCGGATGAGCCCCGAAGGCGACCAGGATCTGAAGTTGCACGATCTGGCCAACTCGACCCAGAAGGCAATCCTGGAACTCCTGACGGATTCCCAGAAAGACAGCTTCAAACATACGAACCAGAACTGGCACAAGGGAAGGCTGGGGTCCGCCGGGGACTAGGTTTCTGAAGAGGATCCGGCCCTGCCATTGCGGGACCTCGCGGGCAGCTTTCCCCGAGGCGTGACTTACCCCCGGAGCACCCGTTTGCATGCCCGCCCGACGTCCTCCAGCAGCGGCACTGCGCTGATCGACTGGCCCACCGCGGCCTTCATCCATGGCTCCGGATAAATGCACCCCAGCGCGCACAACCTCTCCATCTCCGGCGCAAATTTCCGCGTCGCGAGGAACTTGCGCACCTGGTAGGCGATCACGTACCCCATGCTGTAGTCGGCGATGTAGAACGAACACCAGAGCATGTGCGAATAGACCGACATCAGCCCGTGCCCCTCGTTCCCGAAAATCCGCGCGTAATACTGCGTCCAGACCTCGTCTCCGATGCGCCGGATCGCCGCGTGCATGTCGGCGGCCGAAGCGCCCGGGGTTTCGTAGAGCCAGTGGAAGAAGCGGATCTCCGTCAGTGCGGGGCCTGTGATCTCGAAGACCTCCCAGAAGCGCTGCAGCATCGTGATGTCGGCGTCGAGCGCGGCCTTGCGGCCCAGGATGAAGTCGGCCTTGTCCTGGAACGTGAAGGCGAACCCTTCCGTGAATGCCGTATTCGGCACGCCCCAGAGCGACTTGTAGTCCATCCCGTATGACGTCAGCACCTGCTCGGTGCAGTGCCCGAGCTCGTGCATGAACGTCCCGAATTCTTCCTCGTTGATCCCGCCCTTCTCAACCCTCACGCGGAGCCGGGCGATGTCCTGCGACGTCGCGGGGCCCCATGCGTGCCCCGCCGAACGGGAGTTGTCCACCTGGATCCGGGCGCCGATCCATTCTGCGCGGTCCTTCTTGAATCCCAGCTTCACCAGGATGCCGGGAATCGCCCGCGTCAGCGCCGCCGCATCCGGATACCTCTTGCTGATGTCGAACCCCAGCGGCGACTTCTTCGTCCCCGCCTGGAAACTCCGGAAATACACATCGTGCGGCTCCAGCGCGCGCCCCAGCCGCTTCTCCACAAATCGCGCCACCTGTTCCGCGACCGGCGCCGAGAGCACGTCCTCCAGGATCCGGACGATCTTCTCCTCGGGAATCTCCCGCTCCGCCTTGAACTTGTTGTCGATGATGTTCCCGAACTGCGTATGCGGGTCGATCCGCCGCTGCACGTCGTACGCTTTCTTGAACTGCTCCCAGCGAAGCGGCCCGGTCATGGCGGCGGCGTGCGGCGCGCCGTTCCCGGTCACCGTGTTGTCCGCCTGCCGCCATCGCAGTTTCGGGTTATCTACGATCTCGCGCGGAATCTCGCCGTCCACCACGCGCCGCATGAGGTCACGGATTGCGCGCTGACGGGGAAGCGCATTTTCCTGCCCGTTGAGGCTCGTCATGTAATCGCGCAGGCCCCAGTGGGAGATGCGCACGGTGTCCTTCGGGAATTTCACCGAGGAGTCCGTGTAGTCGATCTTGTCGAGGTGCAGGTTGAACCCGGAAACAAAGCGGTCCACCTCGGCCTGGCGTTTGGAAGCCTCCGCGAGCAGATCCGCCGGGATCACGGTGCGCCCGATTTTCGAAACCCGCCGCGCCGCCCAGCCTTCGCGCGTTGTCGGCGGATCCAGGTCGTCGGTGCCGAAGTTGAGCTGCGCGAGCGCGGCCACGTTGAACGTGCGCAGGTCCTCGTCGAGATGCGTCCCCGGCGAGAACGCGCCGAATAGTTCCTCCGAAGCGGTCAACTCCACCTCAGCCATGTCGAGCCCGGCGCGCGTCGTCTTCGCGATCACGTTGAACGAACCGCTCACGAGGTGATGGATCTCGTCCAGTCGCCGGAGCAGCCCGCTCCGCGCCTTTCCCGGCGGGTGGTAGTGCTTCTCGCAGAACTCCACGAACGCTGCCGCGTCGGAGCCTTTCCAGTCCCACACCCGCGAGCCGAAATCCACTCCCCGGGCGATGTCTTTGGCGAATTTTGCGCCGAAGCGCTTCTCCAGCGCGGCCCGGGCCAACCGGGAGCCGGGGTGCGAGGATG
This sequence comes from Planctomycetota bacterium, assembly GCA_021413805.1. Taxonomy (GTDB): domain Bacteria; phylum Planctomycetota; class MHYJ01; order WSZJ01; family WSZJ01; genus WSZJ01. The sequence goes on along the minus strand of JAIOPR010000127.1, from coordinate 9,330 downwards.
AAACAGGCGGGGTGGTTGCGGTTGTCATCGTGAAGGAACTCCTGGGCGGGGGTGAAGGTTCGCGGAGGAAGGCTACCCGCACTTCTGCCCACAAGACAAGTTACGGGGAGTTTGAACGGAGGATCCGGGCGCCCTCCCGAACCCGTGCTTGACCCCCAGGAGGACTGCCGCCTACGATGGCCGTCCGTGAATATCCTGAACACTGCTGCGCGGCCGTACTCTCCCTCCGGGAGTGGCCGCAGTCCTGCCACGCTTCCATTCTGGGGATTTGTCCGCGCGGCGGAAAAATGACCCTTCGAGTGAGCTGGGTCGTAACGTCCATCGTGCTTTCCGTTTGCGCCGCCGTCGCAGAAACGCCACCGGACGCCTGCGTCAAGTGTCACGAAAAGGAAGCGGCGCCGGAACACGTCTCTGTTCATTTTCGCGAACAGGTCACGTGCGTTTCCTGTCACGGCGGCGATTCCGCAGCGACCGAAAAGGAAAAATCCCACGCCGGCCAGGTGCGGAAAATCGCGCGCGCCGAGGTTCCGGCGCTCTGCGCGAAATGCCACTCCGACGTCCGCCTGATGAACCCTTACGGCATCGCGACCGACCAGTTCGCGCAATACCAGACCTCGCGCCACGGGCTGAAACTGGCCGAGGGCGACCAGGATGTCGCCACCTGCGCCGACTGCCACGGCGCCCATGGAATCCGGAAGGTGAAGGACCCCGAGAGTCCCGTCTTCCCGAAAAACGTTCCCGCGACCTGCGCCCGCTGCCACGCCGACGCGGACCTCATGAAGCGGCATGGCCTGAAATCCAACGCCCCGAAAGATTACGGGGAAAGCGTTCACGCGAAACTTCTCGAGAAGGGCGACCTCTCCGCCCCGACGTGCATCACCTGCCACGGAAATCACGGCGCCACCCCGCCCGGCGTTCGCGACATCATCCATGTCTGCGGCAAGTGCCACGTGAAGGAACAGGAACTGTTCTCGCAGACGAAACACTTTGCCCTCACTGAAAAGGGCGAGTTCCAGTCGTGCGTGACCTGTCACCGCAACCACCTCATCCGGACAAAACAGGAAGACATCCGCAAATCGTGCAAGCTCTGCCACGGCGACGAAACCGATCCCGCCCGCATCCGCTTCACATCCATCTTCGCGACCATCCGCGGCGCTGAGGCTCTCTTCCAGGGCGCGAAAGATCGCGTCCAGAGGCTCGGGCACGCGGGGATCCCGGTGGACGAGGAGGAAGCCCTGCTGGAAGAAGCGAAGACGGGAGTTCTCCGGCTCGCGCCGATGCAGCACACGCTCGACGAATCGAAAGTCCTCGCGACCGCGCAGGAGGCCGAAGCGACGATCTCGGAAATCAACCGGCGGCTCGACGGCAAAGAGCGCGCGGAATCGTGGAAGAAGAAATCCATCCTCCCGATCTGGGGATTCCTCCTGGGCATGGCGGGGCTTTTCTGGCTGAAACTCGGCCGCATCAAGAAGGAGGCGGCATGAGCGACGACCCCGTGAAAACCGACCGCCGCACGTTCCTCGACATGGTGATCTTCGGGGGCCTCGCCGCCTGGGGTACCGCGATGGCGGTTCCCACCGTGGCCTACCTCTGGCCGGCGCGTTCGGGATCGGGAAAAGCGGCCAGCGTGTCCGCGGGCCCCGCGAAGGACTTCGCCGTCGGCACCGCGAAGATGCTCCAGGCCGAGGGCAAGCCGGTGATCGTGATCCGGGTCTCGGAAGAGCTCTTCCGCGCCTTCTCGCCCATCTGCTCGCACCTGGGCTGCCTGGTGAAATGGGAGGCCGAGACGCGGACGATTGTCTGTCCGTGCCATGCCGGGATTTTCGACCTGGAGGGTAAGAACGTCTCGGGGCCGCCGCCGCGCCCGCTTCCGCCGTACTCCGTCGCGGTCGTCGAGGGCGAAGTGGTGGTGAAACTGTGAGCGTCACGCGGAACCTGGTGACCTTCGTCCGGCGGTGGCTCGGCGAGCGCCTCCCGATGGATGACATCGAGCACTTCGTGGCGAAGCAGGCCGGGAAGCCGCTTCCGCCCCACGTCTCCTGGTTTCACACGTTCGGGAGCCTGAGCCTTTTCCTGCTGGGGAACCAGATTGTCACGGGCATTCTCCTGATGGTCTATTACCGCCCCACGCCGGAGAGGGCGTACGAAAGCGTCCATTTCATCTCCACGAAAGCGGCTTTCGGCTGGTTCATCCGCGGCCTGCATGCCTGGGGCTCGACGCTGATGATCATCATGCTGCTCCTGCACGTGGCGCGCACTTTCCTCATGGCCGCGTACAAGAAGCCGCGGGAGTTGACCTGGGTCATCGGTGTGCTGCTCTTCGGCGCCGTCGTCACGTTCGGGTTCACCGGTTACCTCCTCCCGTGGACGCAGGTTTCCTACTGGGGGACGACGATCGGGACCGAAGTTGCCGGGTCGGTTCCGCTCGTGGGGCCGTTTGCGAAGCGCCTGCTGCTCGGGGGCGACGCGGTGAGCGGGGAAACGCTTTCCCGCTTCTATGTCGTGCATGTCATCGTCCTGCCGTGGGTTGTTGTGTTCCTGACGGCGGTCCACATCGTGCTCATGAGGACCCAGGGACTCGCGACGATGGATCCCGTGGGGAAGGAAGTCATCCCGGAAGGGAAGTCGGTCATTCCGTTCTGGCCGCATCATGTCCTGAAGGAGATGGTCGTGTTCTCCGTGTTCCTGGCGATCATGGCGACGATGGTCATTCTGCTGCCCCAGGAACTCGGCGCGAAAGCGGACCCGCTGGTCACGCCGGCGGCGATCAAGCCCGAGTGGTACATCCTGCCCGGGTACCAGTTCCTGAAGTATTTCCCGAAGATGCTGGGGCTGGCGGTCTCCACGATTCCGCCGCTCCTGGTCCTGCTGCTGCCGTTCCTGGACCGGAACCCGGAGCGGCGGGCGCGGAAGCGACCGGTCTGCATCACGGTCGGGGTGATGGCGATGGCCGCAACCGTCCTGCTCGGGATTGCCGGCCATTTCTCGGAGCGAAGCGTCCGGATCTTCGGCCGTGCGTACCAGTTCGATCACTTCGGGATCCCGCATCGTTCCCCGGAAGCGGCGAGGTGAGGCTGTCCCTGGTCAGCGGTTGAGCCACCACAGGGATGCATTGAGGCAAGCGGCGAACGCGACCCAGAGCGCGTACGGGATCATCAGGGCTCCCGCAAGGAGGCTTCGCGCGAAAAAAATGACCGTCGTGGCGGCGATCGCAAACCAGAGGACGGCGATTTCGCCCAGGGCCGCGGCGGGGGAGTGGAGGCCGAAGAAGAGGACGGACCAGAGGACGTTGAGGGCGAGTTGCAGCACGAAAGCGACCGCGGAAAGGCGGGCGCCGCGAAAACCGTCGCGCCTCCAGACGAGCCAGGCGGCGACGGCCATCATTGCGAAGAGTGATGACCAGACGGGGCCGAACACGGTGTTGGGTGGCGACCAGGCGGGCTTCCTCAGCGTGCTGTACCAGCCATTGACGGAAGAAGCGGTGGCGAGGGACCCGAGTCCTGCGGCCACGGCCACGGCCAGCAGGCACGCGCCCAGCGCCAGGAACGACCACGCCCCGGCCAGCGCGGGCATTTCGGGAAGCGTCATTTCCCGGGCGCGGCGGACCGCTTCCACCACCCCGACCGGCCGGACCGGGAATGCCCGGCTTGCGGCGTCATCCACGACAACGGTGTCGTTCCGCACGGAGTCGATCATCGCGGCGCCGACGCTGGACTGAAGCGGCGTGACGAGGCTGAGCCAGAGGGACGAGAGCCACGGGGTCAAGAGGGGAATCGGGAGCAGCAAGACCGGGCGTCTCTCCTGCCGCGCAAATTCCTTCATGAGGCCGGCGTACGAGACTCGATCGGCCCCGCCGATTCCGAAAACGCCGGGGCGCGGCGGATCGGCATCCAGGGCGGCCCGCAGGTACGCCACCGTGTCCGAGGCCGCGATCGGCTGCGCCAGCGACCGGACCCAGCTCGGCGTCGTCATGACCGGAAGACGGGAAACCAGCGCCCGGATCATTTCGAACGAAAGGCTTCCTGCCCCGATCACGATCGAAGCGCGGAACTCCGTGACTGGCACGCCGCTCTCCGCCAGCAGTCTTCCCACCTCCTGCCGGCTCGCGAGGTGCTTCGACAGGCCGCTTCCGTGCCCCAGCCCTCCCAGGTAAATGATCCGTCCCACGCCCGATTCCCGCGCCACCCGCCCGAACGTCTGCGCCGCTTTCCGGTCGCGCGCTGCGAAGTCTCCCGCCGTGCTCATGGCGTGGACCAGGTAGATGGCGGAAGCGCAGCCGTCCAAGGCGGTGCGCAGGGCGAGTTCGTCGGCGACGTCCCCGAGCACGACCTCGATATGAGGGGCGGGGGAATTCATGGGCCGGCGCACGAGGCAGCGCGCGGGGCGGCCGTCCTCCACGAACGTGGTGAGGAGCAGATTTCCAATGTAGCCCGTGGCTCCGGTGAGGAGGACACGGCCTGTCGGGACGGAGCCGGCGATGACAGCCTCCCTGGAAACCGGGCGCGCCAGTCGGCGCAAAGATTCAATTCCACATCACGGTTTCCGTGCGCCCGGCGCGGGCCCTGGCCGCTATTTCGAAACGGGAGCGTCCCGCCGCGCGGCACGCACCGCGAGGATCCACTGAAGCACCTTGCCGCTCTGTTCTTCGGTGAGCTTCGCGTCCTTGCCCATGCTTTTCATGATGCCGGGCCACCTGGAGTCGTCGATGACCATGACATCGGAGTAGTCGTGGCAACTCCCGCACTTGTTGACGAACAGTTTGCGGCCCGCCGAAAAGGACACTTCCGTGGAATCCGGAAACCGCGGTTTCAGGGATTCGACTTCGGCCTCGGTGAACCGCTCCGGGGGCTCGGCCGCTTTAGGGTAAGCGCAACCCGCCAATGCTGCGGTGGCGAAGAGGCCCGCGGGCACGGCGATCCAGCGTCGGCGATTCATGTTTGCTCCCGGGTTCAGGCGAGAAATCGTCCCTGCCCGTCAGTGACGACCCGCCGCCCCTCGTCCCCGCATCTTGCCCTCTTCGGGCGCAATGCGCCACCTCGGGGCAGGCTTGAAGGGCGGATCATCGATCTCAGCGCGTAAGGGATACCCGGACAGGAAAGAATTTCCGATGGTGGGACGGGTTCTCGCCGCCCGCAGGCGCGAGAGCCCGGCACGATCGTTGCGTTTCCGTACCGCGCAGGGATGGATCCTGCAAGGAGGCTTCCGTGAGAAATGCACTGATTTTCGCCACATTGCTCCTCGCTACAGCCGGATGCTGGCACCACGGGGTGATCGTGAGCGGTCCCGCCCCGGTCGTGGTTGTGGAAGAAGAAAGGGCGTGGGACGGTCAGGTGTGGATCGGGTTCCACGGCCACCATCACGGCCCCGGCTGTGGCCACTTTTTTCACCATTCGGCGTGGCATGTCTACCGTGAGAATTACGTCTACGTCAGGCCCAACCATAAACGTGACAAGCGGGAGAGCCACCCGGGTGCTCCGGAGATCCATCGTGTTGTTAGCGCTGGCCGCAGGATTCTGCGGCTGTGGAACCCTGCCGAACGGGCGTGAATGGGGACAGGACGCCATCGCTCCGCTTCCCACGTTCGACCGGATCGCGCGCTCGGCGTTGCACGCGGCCACGGACCCCTTGACCTGGGCCCCGGCCGCCGGCGCCGCCCTGCTCCAGATCGACCACGGCGACCGCAAGGTTTCCTCGTGGGCCATCGGCCATACTCCCATTTTCGGTTCCAACGACCAGGCTGAACGCGCCAGCACCTGGCTACTGACCGCTGGTTTCGCCGAAGCGCTCGCCTCGACCGTCGCGACCCCGGGCGGAGATAACGTCTCCGACTGGTTCCAGTACAAGCTCCGCGGGCTGGAAGTCGAGGGCGCGGGGCTCGCGTTCGCCTATGGAGTCGCGGAGTTGGGGAAGCGGACTCTCCGGAGACAGCGGCCGGACTTCTTCGACAGCTTGAGCTTTCCATCCGGACATGCCGTGGGGGCCTTCTATGCGGCCACGGTGACTTCGAAGAACCTGGACTCCATCGACATGCCTGCGGCACTGCGCCTCGGGTTCCAGGTCGGCGCGTACGCCAATGCCTTCGCCACCGGGTGGGCTCGCGTCGAGGCGGGAAAACACTTCCCGGCCGACGTCCTCGTGGGCGCCGCCATCGGCCACTTTGCCGCCGCGTTCTTCCACGATGCCTTTCTCGGGCTGGACTTCGAGCGGCGTTTCAGCTTCGAGTTGGGTCTCTCACGGCGGGATATGGGCCTCATCTTTCAGCTCACGTTCTAAGCCGGGCCGAGAAAGTGTTTTCCCACACCGTGGCCCCACGCGGCCCGGCTTATCCTGAGCGAGCCCGCAGGGCGAGTCGAAGGATCGCGTTGAATCCAGGCAAGCGGCTGGGAAGAGGCTTACCTTGGTTCGGTGTGGCCGCGGGTAGAATCTCAGCCCGTGACCCGGATCCGCGACCTCTCTCCCCGTGAACGCACCCTTGCCGCGAAGGCGGCTGCGCTTCAGGCCGTCGTCGTCCCTGCGCTGAAAGTGTTCGGGTTCGGGAAGGTCAAAACGATGGTCTCCGCGCTCGCGCCGCTTCGGAAGACAGGGCCGCAGGGCGAAGAAGCGGTCGCCCGTGCCCGGGAAGCCGCCCGGGTTGTCCACGGAGTCGCGCGCCGTTCGCTGCCTCGCGCGACCTGTGTTCCCCGGTCCTTGATTCTCTGGGCGCTTCTCCGGCGCATCGGCATCGAATCCCGGATCCGGTTCGGGGCGAAGGCGGCGGGGAAGGGGATCGAAGCGCACGCGTGGGTGGAAGTGGGCGGGGAGCCGGTGGGGGAAGCGGCGGGGATGCGCGGCGAGTTTCCGCCGCTCGAGGGGCGGGAGTAGCGCTCGCGAGTCAGGTGCGGGCCAGGTCGCGCTCCACCGCCGCCACGACTTCCGGCAGCAACTCGAGACCGCGTGGGAGCCTCAGCCGGCGCACCGGAACGCTGCGCGCCAGCCGGACGGCGCCTTCAAACTCAGCGGCGGCGTCTTCCCGGCCATCGCCGAGCCGCATTCCGGCCCCGAAGAGCGCGACCACGGCGGCGGCCCCCCCGAGCGGCTCGATGGAGATCCGGCGTCCGCGCTCGAGAACGTAGACGGCCCGCAGCGGGGCTGGCCGCGTCGCCCATGGCGGGACCACCCGACGCTTCCAGTGTCCTTCCGTCACCCGCGCGCCTGGCTTGCCGAGGATCCCGAGGGAATCGCCGCCGAGCCGGAGGCCGGGATAGCCGGGGAAGGCGAGGAATCGGCCAGCGCGGGGAATGAGGCGAAGGGCGTCGTCGGTGAAGAGCCGCCGCCCGGCCCGCGCGAAAGCGGCGGCGAGGGTTGACTTGCCGAGTCCCGTCCGGCCCGTGAATGCGGCGACCCCGCCCGGGAGGACGACGGCGCTGGCGTGAAGAACGGGTGTGGCGGGAGCGTGAAGCGCTCGCGGAAGAACCTGGTCGAGGAGGAGATGGCGAAGCATCGCAGGTCCGGCCCCCGGTGCTGCGGTCCAGGCGATGGTCTTTGCCTTCGAGTCCACTTCGAACACCGCTGTCCGGTGGAATCGGAGTCGCCAACCGCGTTTTGCAGGCTTCACCGAGAGCCACGGCACGCCCCCGACGCGCCAGGTGCGGATCCAGCCGCCTTCCCTCGCCAGCGGAGCCGCCGGGGCGACAAAGAGGGTCCACTCAGCGCGTGTGCCTGTCCGAAGCAGCTCGGGGATTTCAACCGGCGAATCCAGCACTGTTCCGTACGCGGCGAATTTCATTTCACCGGCTCGATCAGCCCTTCGCGGACCAGCTCGGCGAGAAGCGCGCGGATGTCGGATTCGATCGTCGCGGCCGGCGCGTCGAACTCCTTCGCCATGGCCTCGGCCGTCTCGGCAAGGGTCTTCCCGCTCGCGAGCAGTTCCCAGATCCTCGTCCCGATTTCGTCCAGCCCGTAGTAGCGCTCCGTGCCCAGGCTCAGGATCACGGCCTGCCCGTCCACGACGCGCATGAGCGTTTTTTCGGGGATGGAGATGCGCGAAGCGGGGGAGAGGCTCACGCGAAAAATCCTAACACGGGTCCCGGGGCGCGGCCAGCGGCCGGTCGCGAGTCGCCGGAGAGTGTAGAATCTCCGCCATGGCCGCCGCGAAACCGACCGTGCTCGACCTCACCCGCGAAGAACTGGTCGCGGCCGCGGCAGAGCACCGGCTGGCGCGCCCCGCGGCGGAGCGGCTGTTCAAGGCGCTGCATCGCGAAGGAGCGACGACGTTCGAAGGGGCGAAGGGGCTGGAGGAGCGCTTCTCCATCGACCCGCTCGTCCCGGTGACGCAGCGGACGTCGGCGGACGGCTCGACGGACAAAGTGCTGTTCCGGCTGCCGGACGGCGAGCTGATTGAAACGGTGATGATGAGGTACGAGGAGGACGAACACCGCCACCGGCGCCGGACGGTGTGCGTTTCGACGCAGGCCGGGTGCGCGATGGGATGCACCTTCTGCGCGACGGGACAGCAGGGGTTCCGCCGCCACCTGTCCGCGGGCGAAATCGTCGCGCAGGTCGTCTGGATGGCGCGGATTGCGCGGCGGGAGGACGCCGAGGTCACGAACGTCGTGTACATGGGAATGGGTGAGCCGTTCGCGAACTACGACCGCACGATGAAATCGATCGCCATCCTGAACGACGGCCGCGGGCTGCATATCGGGTCGCGCCACATCACCGTTTCGACCGTCGGCCTCGTCCCCGAGATCATTCGCTTCGCCCGCAAACCCCTCGCCACCCACCTCGCCGTGTCCCTCCACGCCCCCGATGACGCCACCCGCGCGGCGATTCTCCCGATCAATCGGCGGTATCCGCTGGCGGAGCTGCTGGATGCGTGCCGGAGCTACATTGAGGAGACGGGCCGGCGAGTCTTTTTCGAGTACGTCCTCATGGCGGGGAGCAACGATTCGCCGGGGCAGGCCCACGCGCTGGGGACGCTGCTGGGGGGGATGAATTGCCACGTCAACCTGATCCCGGTCAACCCGACGGACGACGGGCCGTACGGAAGGCCGTCGGAAGCCCAGTCGGCCGGATTCCAGGTCATCCTCCGGGAGCACGGCGTTCCGAGCACGGTGCGGACCGAAAAGGGAATCGACATCGCTGCGGGGTGCGGACAACTCCGGGCGCGGGCGATTTCGTAGCCGGCGCAGTCCGCCCCCTGCGTTGTCGCCGGTCTATCGAAACGCGCCCAGCAACATCGCGATGAGCAGGATCAAGAGCACCGATCCCAGCCCGATACCCGCGCCGCCGCCGTAACCCCAGCGCCGGTTTCCGTAGTACCCGCCGCCGCCACCCAGGACCAGCACGAGA
>JAIOPR010000126.1 GCA_021413805.1 Planctomycetota bacterium | reverse complement strand
CCGGCGAAACCGGCCGTGGACGACGACGACCTGCTCTGACGCGCCCATGCCTCCGTCCCCACCCCACGGCCCGCGCCGCCTCGGCGACTACATCAAGTTCTTCCTGAAGAAGAGCGGTCTGGACACGCGTGTCAAGGTTCTCGGCATAGGGGCCGCGTGGGCGCAGGCCGTCGCCGACCCGAGGCTCGTAGCCCACACTCGCCCCGGCATGGTCCGGTCGGGTATCCTCAAGGTCGTCGTGGACGCGCCGGTCGTCCTGCAGGAGCTCAATTTCCGCCGCCGCGAGCTGTCGAAAAAACTCGCCGAGCTGGCGCCGGGCGCCGGGATCCGGGACCTGAAATTTGTGATCGGCAGCATCGAGTAGTTCGTCGGGCTCACTACGGAGGGGCGAAGTGACTCAGCCGGATCTCGCAAGGGCGTGGGCAGAAGCGGTCGGGGAAGATCTCGGCAAGGAATCGCGGCCCGTGGCGGTTGCCGCCGGGGTGCTGGGCATCGAAGTGGACAGCGCGATCGGGCTGCAGAAGATCGAGAAGATCAAGGTCGAGCTGATCGCGAAGCTCGTCGCGGCCGGCGCTTCGGTCGTGGACCTCCGGTTCACGATGAAGGAATTCCACGTCGAGGCGCAGAACACCGACGCGGAGGATTACGGCGCTTCGTCGATGAAGATCCTCGAGGGACTCGACGCGGTGCGGAAGCGCCCCGGGATGTACGTCGGGGACACGGGGACGAAGGGGTTGCACCATCTCGTGTTCGAGGTGGTGGACAACTCGATCGACGAGGCGCAGGCGGGGTTCTGCAAGAACGTGCAGGTGAAGATCAACACGGACGGGTCGCTGACGGTGATCGACGACGGGCGCGGCGTGCCGACGGACATCCACCAGGAGTCGGGGCTGTCGGGCGTGGAGCTCGCGTTCACGAAGCTGCACGGCGGCGGGAAGTTCGACAAGAACTCGTACAAGGTGAGCGCCGGGCTGCACGGCGTCGGCGTGAAGGCCGTGAACGCGCTGTCGGAATGGTGCGAGGTCGAGGTCTGGCGCAGCGGGCGCGAGCATTTCCAGCGGTACGAGCGCGGCGTGACGATGACGCCGCTCGAGGCGCGCGGCCTGACGCAGCGCCGCGGCACGAAGGTGACGTTCAAGCCCGACCCGACGATTTTCACGGAGACGACGACCTACTCCCGCGACGTCCTCGCGAAGCGCCTGCGCGAGCTCGCGTTCCTCAACAAGGGAATCTCGATTTCGATCGCCGACGAGCGCACCGGCGAAAGCGAGACCTTCAAGTTCGACGGCGGTATCCGCGCGTTCGTGTCGCACCTGAACGAAGCCCGCAAGCCGCTTCATGCCGACGTCATCTACTTCGAGAAGTCCGAATCATCCGGCATGACCGTCGAGATCGCGCTTCAGTACAACGAAGGCTACAACGAAGCGGTCTTCAGCTTCGCGAACTCGATCAACACGCACGACGGGGGCACGCACCTGTCGGGGTTCCGGACGGCGCTGACGCGGACATTGAACGCGTATTCGAGGGCGCACGAGTTCGTGAGGGCGGACGGGCAGTTGCCGACGGGGGACGACTACCGTGAAGGGCTGACCGCGATCGTGAACGTGAAAGTGCCGAACCCGCAGTTCGAGTCGCAGACGAAGGTGAAGCTGACGAACACGGAGGTGGAGTCGTTCGTGACGACGATCACGAACGAGCAGCTGGGGAGCTACCTCGAGGAGCACCCGCAGCAGGCGAGGCAGATCGCGGAGAAGGCGCTGATCGCGGCGAAGGCGCGCGAAGAGGCGCGGAAAGCGCGGGAGCGTGCGAGGGCCGGGGCGCTGTCGGGCACGAAACCCGGGAAGCTCGCCGACTGCCAGGAACGCGACATGGCGAAGTGCGAGATCTACATGGTCGAAGGTGACAGCGCCGGTGGCAGCGCGAAGCAGGGGCGCGACCGCCGTTACCAGGCGATCCTTCCCCTGAAGGGAAAGATCCTGAACGTCGAAAAAGCGCGCATCGACAAGATGCTCGAGCACGAGGAAATCCAGGCGCTGATGGGCGCGATCGGCACGGGGATCAAGGACGAGTTCGACTACACGAAACTCAAGTACGGGAAGATCATCATCATGTGCGACGCCGACGTGGACGGCTCGCACTTCCGGACGCTTCTCCTGACGTTCTTCTTCCGCAAGATGCGCGAGCTGATCGAGAAGGGCCATATCTACATCGCCTGCCCACCGCTCTTCCGCGTGGCGCGCAAATCGAAAGTCGAGTACGTCCGGAGCGAAAAGGAGATGGACCAGACGCTTCTCGCCCTCGGCGTGGACGGCGCGAAGTTCCGGCGCTCGAGCGATGCCCGGGAGTGGGTGGGCGGGGACCTCAAGGACCTGATCACGCGGCTGATGAAAATCGAGGACCTGGCGCGCGGCCTCGCGCGGCGCGCGGTCGAGCTCGAGTCGTACCTCGGGATGCGCACAACCGAGGGCAAGCTCCCGATCTACCGCGTCGTCTACAAGGGACGCGACGAGTTCCTCCAGAGCGAAGAGGACCTCAACCAGTGGATCCGCGACAAGCGCGAGGAAATCGGCAAGGAGCTCGTGGTCTACGACAGCGACCTCGGCGAAAAGGCCGAGGACGCCGAGTCCTACGAACTCCGCGAAATCCACGAGGCCGGCGAAATGGAAAAGGAACTCCAGCAGCTCGCCTTCGCCCAGTTCAAGGTCGAGGACTACCTCGGCCATCCCGGCGCCGACAAGTTCACCCTCTCCGCAGACGGCGACACCAACCCCGTCGCTTCCCTGCGCGAGCTCGTCAAGGCGCTTCGCAAACTCGGCAGCAAGGGCATCGACATCCAGCGCTACAAGGGTCTGGGAGAAATGAACCCCGACCAGCTGTGGGAAACGACGATGGACCCGACGACGCGGACGCTTCTCAGGGTCCGGCTCGAGGACGAGATCAAGGCCGACGAGATGTTCACGATCCTGATGGGAGAAGAAGTTGAGCCGCGGAGAGCGTTCATCGAGAAGCATGCGCTTGAGGTGAAGGTGCTCGACGTGTAGTAACGGCAGTGGCGAGCGGCGAGCGGCCAGCGGCGAGGACGGCAAAAACGGCGGAGGGTGCGTGGGAGTTCGGGAACACAGGGTGGCCGCGGGACAGTTGCGGGCGGCGTGCGCGGTCATCACGACTTCCGACTCGCGCACCGAGCGGACCGATGAGAGCGGGCGCGTCGCGACGGAGCTGCTCACGCGCGCCGGCCATAACGTGGCTTCGCGCGACCTCATCCCGAACTCGCTCGCGAAAATCCGCGCGGCCATCCGCCGCCGCCTCAAGACCTGCGACCTCGTCCTCGTCACCGGCGGCACCGGCGCCGGCCCGCGCGACGTCTCCATCCAGGCCGCCACCTCCCTGTTCGACCGCGAACTCCCCGGCTTCGGTGAACTTTTCCGCATGCTCTCGTGGGACCAGGTGGGAAGCGCCGCCATGCTGTCGCGCGCTTCGCTCGGCCTCGTGAAAGGTCGCGCGGTGTGCGTGACGCCGGGGTCGCCGAAGGCCGTGCGGCTGGCGCTGGAGAAGCTGCTGATCCCGGAGCTGGCGCACTTGCTGGCGCAGGCGAGGGGACTGAAGTAAGGGGTCCCGCGGGGGTTTGTTTCGAGATCGTCCGGATCGTCCGTCCTGCCGTTATCCTGCCTTTGTCCTCCGCCAGCCGTTGTAGCCCTTTGATGCCTTTCCAGAAATCACGAAGGGGACGAACCGGAAAACAACGGCTGGCGGAGGACAACGGCAGGACAAAGGCGGGACTTGACGTCATGAGCGGATGGGATGGCCCGGAACCCTACCCGCTTCCGAAGAAGCTGCTAGTGGTGGTGTCCCAAGGCCGCGAGCACCAGCGAAACCGCGCCCGAGAGGATCACGACGGTCGCGCTGACGATCCCGGCGTTCCGCGAGAGCCAGGCGAAGCGCCCCGTGGAGCCGAGGGCTTTCAGGCCGGCGACGACCGCCAGGCCGATCGCGACGAGGGTGACGGCGAGGCCGAGGCTGAAGCCGGCGACGAGGAGGAGGCCGCTGGAAGTGCGGCGGATCGACACGGCGAGGAGCATGACGGTCACGGCCGCGGGGCACGGGATCATCCCGCCCGCCGCGCCGAACGCCACGATCTGCCCGAGCGTCGGGCGAAGGCCCTGGTGGACGTATTCCGGAAGCGTCGCGGCATGGGCCCGGGCGTGGGCATCGTCGTCGAGGCCGTCGTGCGAGTGTTCGTGGCCGGCGGGCTCGACCATCCGGAACGGGAGTTCTTCGCGTTTACCGCCGCGGACAATTTCCAGCATCGCGTCGAATTCGTGCGGCTCGGCGGGGGGTTCGTCGCTGGTCCAGGCCTCCCCCTCTTTCCTGAGCGCGTAGTGCTCGACGCGATTTCCGGGTCGAAGAATGTGTACGGTGATTTCGTCGGGGGGCGCTTCGCCCGACACGATCACGCGGAAGCGCTCCCCCGCTTCGGTATCGACGATCGAAAGCGTTCCGCCCGCGAACGCGAACGGCTCCGGCGCGTGGTGGTGGGAGTGGGCATGCGCGGCTGAGTGAACGGCGCGTTTCGCCCGCAACCTCTTCCAGACCAGCCAGATCCCCAGGAGGACCACCACCACGCCGCTTCCCACCTGGAGCCAGGTCGTCGCGCGGTCCGTGAACGCGTTCTGGCCGATCCAGATCGCCGCTGCCGCGAGCGCGATCACGACGAAGCTGTGCGTCGTGGCGACCGAGAGGCCCAGGACGATTGCGTCGCGTTTTGTGCCTTTCGTCCCGATGAGGTACGCCGCCGTGAGCGTCTTGGCGTGGCCGGGCTCGAGGGCGTGGAGGGCCCCGAGCGCGACGGCTGACGGGAAGTAGAGGGCGGAGACGTCCATGGGTCCTGGGGAAGTGTACGAAACTGGCGCGGACGAGGGCTCCGGGCATTGCCACAGACGGCTCTTGCAAATTAGAAATGAATTTCTAAAATGCAAGAATGATCCGCCGCGCCGCTTCCCGGCTTGTCCGGAAACGCCTTGCCTCGAACCCGGCCGTCGCTCTCGTCGGGCCACGGCAGTGCGGGAAGACCACCCTCGCCCGCTCGCTTGGGGGAGCGTATTTCGACCTTGAGCAGGAATCGGAGCGGGTCCGGCTGGACGTCGAGTGGGAGTCCCGAGTTTCGGCCCGGGAGCGATTGATCCTGGATGAAGCGCAGGCCTGGCCCCCACTGTTTCCCCGTCTCCGCGGGGCGATCGACGCGGACCGGCGCCGGAACGGCCGTTTTCTGCTTCTCGGGTCGGTTTCGCCCGCCCTCATGACCCGGGTCTCGGAATCGCTGGCTGGACGGCTCGCGATGGTGGAACTCACGCCGCTCCAGTGGGGCGAACTTCCCGGCGAAGCGGAACGCAACCGGCTCTGGCTTTGCGGCGGATTTCCTGACGGCGGCGTGCTGAAGCCGCGCCGGTTCCCGGCGTGGCAGGCAGACTACCTGACGCTCCTGGCGCAGCGCGATCTCCCTTCGTGGGGGCTCCCGTCGCGCCCGCAGGAAACGCTCCGGATGCTCCGGATGCTTGCTGCGGTCCATGGTCAGGCCTGGAATGCCTCGCAGTTCGGCCAGAGTCTCGGGCACTCCTACCACACCGTGAACTCGCACCTCGATTTCCTCGCCGGCGCGTTTCTCATCCGCCGTCTCGCGCCCTTCCATGCGAACATCGGCAAGCGGGTGACGAAGAGCCCCCGGGTCTACTGGCGCGACACCGGGCTCCTCCACTCGTTGCTCAACATCGCCGACCGGGACTCGCTACTGGCCCAGCCGTGGGCGGGGGCGAGCTGGGAAGGATTTGTCATCGAGCAGGTCATCGGCGCGATGGCGCTCACCGGGCGGCCATTCGAGCCGTACTTCTTCCGGACAAGCGACGGACACGAACTGGATCTCGTGCTTGAGACCGGGGGCGAGAAATGGGCGGTTGAAATCAAGCTCTCCTCGAGTCCTTCGACGTCGGAGTGGGAACGCCTGAATAAAGTGGCCGACATGATCGGCGCCACCCGCCGATTTCTCGTCTCGAACATCTCGACCTCCTCCGGGGATTCACGCCGTGGAGCCGGCAACCTGGACTGGATGCTCGACGTCGTTCAGGACGGTTAGGCTCCCGAAACGCCCGCCGTCTGATAACTTGTGCTCTCCGTGGCCAAGGACACCGACCTCCGTTTCGCGCTCGCCGCTACCCAGCTCGGGATCATCTCCCGCAAGCAGCTGCTCGCGTGCGTCGAGACGTGGCTGGCCGAAATGGCGCGGGCGCGGGAAACCCCGGGAAAGAAGGCGCGGCGTCCGGACACCGTGCTGTACGAGTCGGGGCTGATCGACGACGCGGGGCTTGCGGCGGTGCTGAAAGCCCTCAAGCAGGGCGCTACGGGGATCGACGAGGATCTGCGGAAATCCCTGCTCAAGCTGGAGCCGCCGAAACCGGTCGCCGACTGGCTGGCGTCCCTTCCCGTCAGCGCCCGCGGGCAGACCGTCGTGAAACGCGTGGCGAAGGACGTGCGCTACGACCTCGGCGCCGAGATCGCGCGGGGCGGCGTCGGGCGCGTCGTCGAGGCGATCGACAAGAAACTGCGGCGCGAGGTGGCGCTCAAGCTCCTTCCCGAGACGGCCGACGCGGAATCGGTCGAGCGATTCGTCCGGGAAGCGCGGATTTCGGGAAAGCTCGACCATCCGAATGTCGTCCCCGTGTACGACTTCGGCGACATGCCGGGAGCGTCGGGCGGGCGGCAGCTGTACCTGGCGATGAAGCGAGTGAAAGGGCGGGACCTGGGAGAAGTGCTGCTCGACCTGGGGACCGGCGATCCGCGGGCGGAGGACGAATGGACGCAGACGCGCCTGCTGCGGATTTTCCAGGACGTCTGCCTCGGCATTGCCTACGCCCACTCCCGCGGCGTGCTCCACCGCGACCTCAAGCCCGCCAACGTCATGCTCGGCGACTACGGCGAAGTCCTGATCGTGGACTGGGGGCTCGCCAAATTCGTGGGCGAAGCGGAGCCGGAGCGGACCGACGCTTCGTCGAACATGCCGATGCCCCTGGCGGACCTCACAATGGTCGGGCAGGTCGTCGGCACGCCGTCCTACATGTCGCCGGAGCAGGCGACGGGCCGCGCGGACACGATGGACGAGCGGAGCGACGTCTACGCGCTCGGCTCGATTCTCTACGCGATCCTGACGTGGCGCGCGCCCTTCGATGGCAAATCGCGCGACGACGTGATCCAGCGGGTGAAGGACTGGAAATTCATCCCGCCGGGAAAGCGCGTGATCGACACGAAAGGCCCGCGCCCTGGGAGCGTGCCCCCGGGGCTCGAGGCGATCTGCATCAAGGCGATGGCGAAACGCCCGGCGGACCGGTACACGTCGGCGCGGGAGATCCATGAGGCGGTGCGCGAGTTCCTGGAGGGCGCTTCGGAGATTGAACGCGCTGCAAAGGAGTCGAGGAACCACGTCGATCGAGGAAGAGCGTGCCTGGCGCGGTGCGACGAGGCGGCGGCGGCGATCCGGGAGCTGGAGCTGGCGGTCGCAGAAATGACCGGGCGGATCAAGCCCCACCAGCCGCCCGCGGACAAGCGGCCGCTGTGGGATGCCGAGGCGAAATTGAAGGCGCTTCGCGAGGAGAAAATCGAAAAACGCGCGCAAGGGTCGGCGGAATTCCGGGAGGCGTTGCGGCTGGATCCCGGGAATTCGGAAGCGCAGGCGGGGATTGCGGGGCTGATGGTGGAGCGGTACCTCGAGGCGGAGCAGCGCGGGGACCGGGCGGGGATGGTGCACGTCTGGAACTCGTTCGGGCCGTTCGACAAAGGCGGCGAGTGGCGGTACCTGCTGGACGCGCCGGGGCGGCTGGAGTTGCGGACGTGGGTTTACGCGTGCCAGTGCCTGCGGCCGGCGACGGCGGGAGAATTCGGGATTGAGTTCGTGGAGACGGCGTCGGTCCCGTGGCGCGACGGGCGGCCGCGTCCCGACCTTGCCGTGGCCCCCGACGACCTTCCCGTCCCCGCGATCTGGTCGAGCGGCGGCGGCGCGAAGCACGGGCACAAGCCCGAATGCCAGAAGGTCGAGCGCAAAGGCGTGGACGTCTGGGTCGCGAAAATCAAGGAGGCCGACCGCCGGCTTTCGCCGCGCGAAGAGCGATTCCTGGGGAAGACGCCGCTGGGGCCGATCGAGCTGCCTCAGGGCGAATACGTCTGCACGCTTCGCGCCCAGGGGATTCCGGAGGTCCGCCTCCCGGTGCGGATCACGCGCGACGGGCTCTGGAGCCAGGACGTGACGCTCTATTCGCCGAGCGAGGTCCCCGACGGTTTCGTGCTGGTGCCGGGCGGGCCGTTCGTGAAGGGCCGCGGGACGGAGGAGGACGCGGGCCCGGCGCCGTCCACCGACACCGCCGATGTTTTTATTTCACGCCTCCCCGTCACTTGCGCCGACTGGCTCGTCTTCCTGAACGACCTCTGCGCCCGCGGCCGCGCCGAGGACGCCGAACGCCGCCGACCCAAGGAGGCCGAGAGGCGCTTCTGGATCCTGGAGGGAAGCGGCCCCGACGCGCGCTTCCGCCTCCCCACTCCGGAAGAAGACGCCGAGCTCGCGTGGGAGCCGGGATGGCCGGTCCTCGGCGTCACCTGGCGCGACGCAATCGCCTACTGCGAATGGCGCTCGGCACGCGAAGGCCGCACCTACCGGTTGCCGCACGAGGACGAGTACGAGAAGGCCGCGCGCGGCGTGGACCTCCGGGCGTATTCGTTCGGAAGGGCCTACGACGGCACGTACTCCCACACGAACGTCTCGCTCGTCGGCCCGGCCAGGCCGATGCCGGCGGGGTCGTTCGCGGCGGACGAATCGGTCTACGGCGTGCGCGACCTCTCCGGCGGCGCGGCGACGTGGTGCCTCAACCTGTTTGACCCGGCGTTGCCGCGCGTCCGCGCCGTCCGTGGTGGATCCTGGGGGGCTTCGCCAGCGCAGGCGCATGCAGCGATGCGGCAGAGTCTGCACCCGGCGAATGCTTCGCTGCTGGTGGGGTTCCGGCTGGCTTGTTCGGCGGAAGCGTGGCCGTAGAGCGTTGTTTTTGCCGTTTTATCCGCGGCTGTTTCTGCGAAATCGGTCGTCATCTGCGTCCGCCCTTTTGACAAAGAAAAGTCAAAGCCGACGCAGATAACAACCGATCTCGCAGAAAAGCCGCAGATACGGCATCGCCGGAGTTGGAGTTTTTCGTTTGGAGTTTCCTTGGAAGTTGCCGTTTGCCCCTTGGCTTTTTCCCTCGCCGTAATTCCGCCTTGAACCCCCCCTCCCCCGCTCTCTACACTGTCCCCATGTCCCGGGGGGGACACAGGAGAAGCCCCATGTCCGAACAGTCACTCCGCCCCGGCCTCCGCTTGTCGGAATACATCCTCGTGGAGAGGGTGGGAAGCGGAGGATTCGGCGAAGTCTGGGTTGCGCGGCACGCGGAGATCGCGGGCCGGATGGTGGCGATCAAGGTGCCCAGCGACCGGACGTTTACCCGGGAGTTGCGCGCCGAGGCGTTCCTGCAGAGCGCGCTGGTCCACCCCAACATCGTGCGCACCATCGGGCTCAACACCCGTCACGATCCCCCCTTCTTCGTGATGGAGTTCGTGGAAGGAATCTCGCTGCGCGACCTCGTGCGGCGCAAGAAGCGCCTTCAGCCGGCGCAGTCGGCGCGGATCGCTTCACAGGTGCTGGAAGCCCTCGAATTCGCCCATGCCCGCGGCGTGGTGCATCGCGACGTGAAACCGGGAAACATCATCTGCGGCTCGGACGGGCGGGTGCGGGTGACGGATTTCGGGCTGTCGCAGGTGCAGAACGTGGATGCAAGCGGGATGAAGCATTCGGGCGGCTTCAAGGGAGCGGCGCCGAGGCTGGTACCGGGAACGGCGCTGTACATGGCGCCGGAGCAGCGGCGCGGGCAGGCCGTTGACGGGCGCGCCGACGTCTATGCGATGGGCGTCGTGCTGTTCGAGATGCTGACCGGCGAACTGCCGAGCGGTTGCGACCTTCCTTCTGAAATGAACCCCCGCGTGCCGGCGGAGCTGGATGCGATTGTGAAGCGGGCCATGAAGTCGGAAGCCGGCCTGCGCTACGCGAACGCGGCGGCGATGCGGGCGGACCTCGAAGCCTGGCTGCGCGGCGATGCGCCGTCGGCAAGGCCGGCGGGCTGGGCGGCGCGCGGCGGATCGCGCTGGATTGCGGCGACGGCCGTCGCGACTGTGGCTGTCGCCGTGGCCGGGATCGTTTCGCCGATGCTGCACAAGCGGGCGGCGAAAGGCCCCGAGCCGGTCCGCGCGAGTTTCGCGGGCGCCCCGGCTGAGGAAACGACGGTTCCCATCGCGGCGAAGGCCGGCCGCGTCACGATGAAGTCGGTCCCCGATGGCGCGGATGTCGTCATCGACGGGCACAACTTCGGGCCGTCCCCCGCCGCGATCGACGGGCTGGCGGCCGGCAAGCACGTGGTCGTCTTCAAGCGCCGCGACTTCGCCGAGCTCACGACGGAGTTCAACGTCGGCCCGGGCGAATCGCTCGCCCCGACTTATCGCCTCGAACACCTCATCGGCGGCCTGTCCCTCACCACCGATCCCGCGGGCGCCATCATCTTCGTCGATGGCAAGGAGTACGGCCCCGCTTCGCCCGCCCTCGACCTGCGGAATCTCCCCGCCGGCCGCCACGCGATCCGTGCGGAGCTGGCCGGTTGTTCGGCGTACGAGACCGACGTCGAGGTCGATGGCGGTCGCGTCACCGCACGAAAGCTCGTCCTCAAAGAAATCGGCTTCGGCACGCTTTACCTTGAGAGCGATCCCGTCGGCGCGCGGGTTTTCGTCGATGGCAACGCGGCCGGCTCCACCAAAGAAGCGCTCTCCGTCGAGCACCTCCGCGAAGGCACGCACAAGGTGACGTTCGTGATGGACGGGTACGAGGAGTACGCGACCGAACTTCCCGTGACGACCAAGGACGTCACCACCCACAACGCCGTCCTCAAGGCGCTTCCCTGCTCGATCGACCTCGTAGCGCCGAAGGGCGCCGCGGTGTGGATGGACGGTGAGCGGCGGGGCACGGGGGCGCAGGCATTCGCCAACCTCAAGCCCGGCGAGCACAAGGTCCGCGTGCTCGACGTCGAGAAAACCGTCCAGGTCGCGCCCGGCAAGACGGTTTCGGCGAAGTTCACGTGCGAAGAGCTCGGCCTGGCCGCCATCCCGGCGGGCGAGTTCCTGCTCGGGAACGACGCCGGTTTCCCGGATGCGACTCCTTCGCGGAAAATCACCCTAAGCGCGTTCGCGATGGACCGCTGCGAAGTCACCAACCGCCAGTACCGCCGGTTCCTCGAGGACGTGAAGGCGAACGGCGACGAGGCCTGGCGCCATCCCGACCAGGCGGCCGGCAAGGACCACCGTCCGGGGACGTGGAGCGCGACGGGGACGATGACGGAGGACTGGCCCGTGCTGGGCGTGGACTGGTTCGACGCGTTCGCATACGCCAAATGGGCTGGCAAGCGGCTCCCGACGGAGGCCGAATGGGAGCGCGCCGCGCGCGGCGTGGCCGGGACGACTTACCCGTGGGGCAATGAAGGGCCGTTCGCGGGTTCGGAGACGCGGGCCAACGTCGGCACGCGCGACGCCGGCACCGGCGGCCCCCGGACGGTCGGCAGCTACCCGGCGGGCGCGAGCCACGAGGGCGTGCACGACCTCATGGGGAATGCCTGGGAATGGTGCGCCGATTGGTACGCCCCTGACGCCTATGCCTCCGCTTCTGCCGAAAACCCGCGTGGCCCGGCCGCCGGCCGTGCGCGCGTCGTCCGTGGCGGGTCGTTCGGGCCGCACCCTTACGAAGTCCGCGCTTTTGACCGTGCGAGCGGAGATGCGGTGATGGAGGCGAAGCGGACCGTTGGTTTCCGGTGCGTGGCGGATGTTGAAGGAAAGTAGAGAGGGGATAGGGGATAGGGACAACAGCGTGATTTCAGGGCTGCCGGGAAACCGGCGGCCCTTTTTCGTTGGACTAGCGAAACGGAGACCGGAATGACCCTGCTGCATGTGTTCTTCGCGATCCAGTTGCTGACGATCGACAAGGCCATTGAGACCGCCCAGAAGGACCCCAAACCCGTGGTCCTCTGCCTGCACGAGGGCGCCGGCGGGGACATTGCAAAGAGCCTCGAAGAAATGTTCGGGGAGCAGGCGGCGAAATTCCACTTTGCCGTGCGCGACTGCAAGGCGGACGCCGATGCGGCGCGAACGCAATACGGCGTGAAGAACCTTGATGGCGCCATCCTCTTCCTCGATCCCGGCCTCGAGGAAAAACCGGACAGGGTGCTCGCGCGCTTCGAGAAGGAGTCAAAGGAAGCGATCGACAAGCTCGCAGCAAAGGCTCTCGAAGTGTTCGCGGACCGCGAGGCGTGCCGCGCGGCTCTCCGGAAGATGTGGAAAGCCTTCCAGGACAACGATGCGAACGCCGCCACCAGCGTGATGCTCCCCTTCCACGACTCCGGCGCGACCGAGGAACAGACCGCGAGCGTGATGAGGGAAGGCAAGGAAGCCGCGACGAAGCGGCCCGGGCTGCGTTTCAAGTCGATCGCGGTCAAGGCCGAGACGAAGGACGAGACGGTCTTTACCGTGAAGTTCGACATGGTGGACAAGGACGGGAAAGGTGACGGGACTTCTTTCGAGGTCAAGAAGCGCAAGGACGGCTTTTTCGTCGTCTACGGCCGATGAGCGGCCGCCAGAACATTTCCAGCGGCGCGCCGTGGGAGGCGACGGTCGGTTATTCCCGGGCCGTGCGCGTCGGCGACGTCGTGCATGTCGCGGGGACGACCGCGGTCGGCGCGGACGGGAAGATCGTCGGGGTCGGCGACGCCTACCGGCAGGCGAAACGCATCCTCGAGATCATTGAAAAGGCGCTGCACGCCGCCGGCGCTTCCATGAAGGACGTCGTCCGGACGCGGATCTACCTCACGAATGTGAACGACTGGCAGAAGGTGGGGAAAGCGCACGGTGAAGCGTTCCGGAAGATCCGGCCGGCCTCGACGATGGTGGAGGTGGGGCGGCTGGTGGGGACGGACATGCTGGTGGAGATCGAGGCGGAGGCGATCGTCGGGTAGAGGTTCTTACAGTTCTTGAGTTTTCCACCGCGGGGAAGCGATGATTCCCCCATGACCACCGCGACCCAGCACCCGCTTGTGGACTGCACCGCGCTTGCGAAGCAGTCGTCCCCGAACCGCGTCTCGAAGATGGCCTCGGGCCTTGTCGGCTCCGAGATCCTGAAGATCGCCGCGGACATCCGCGCGATGATCCGCGGCGGGAAGAAGATCTGCAATTTGACGGTCGGCGATTTCGACCCGAAGCAGTTCCCGATCCCGGTGAAGCTGAAGACGGAGATCGGGAAGGCGCTGGACAAGGGCGAGACGAACTATCCGCCCTCGGACGGCGTGCTGGAGCTGCGGCAGGCGGTGCAGCGGTATTACGAGCGCGAGCTGGGCCTGAAATACCCGGTCGAGTCGTTCCTGATCTGCGGCGGCGCGCGGCCGGCGATTTACGGCACGTACCGCACGCTGGTGGACCCGGGCGACAAGGTCGTGTATCCGCTTCCGTCGTGGAACAACAACCACTACGTGCACCAGATGGGCGCGATCGGTGTGAAGGTGCCGTGCACGCCCGAGAACAAGTTCCTGCCGACGCTGGCCGACCTGCAGCCGGCGTTCGCGGGGGCGCGGCTCGTGTGCCTGAATTCGCCGCTGAACCCTACCGGGACTGCGATCGAGCCGGGGGAACTGCGGAAGATCTGCGAAGGGATTCTCGCCGAGAACCGGCGCCGAGAGGAAAAGGGCGAGCGCCCGCTGTTCCTGATGTACGACCAGGTCTACTGGCCGCTGTGCGTCGGCGGGACGAAGCACGTCACGCCGCCGGAGCTCGTCCCGGAGATGGCGCGGTACACGGTCTTCGTCGATGGCATTTCCAAGGCTTTCGCCGCGACGGGCGTCCGCGTCGGCTGGGCGGTCGGCCCCGTCGATGTCATCGAGCGCATGTCCGCCATCCTCGGCCACGTCGGCGCCTGGGCCCCGCGCGCCGAACAGGTCGCGACGGTCGCCCTCCTCGACGACCCCGCCGCCTGCGCCGAGTTCTCAAAAGTCTTCATGGCCGGCGTCACCCGCCGCCTCGACGCCCTTCACGCCGGCTTCCAGAAAATGAAATCCCGCGGCCTCCCCGTCGAAAGCATCGCCCCCATGGGCGGCATCTACCTCACCGTCCGCATCCATCCCTTCGGCAAGAAAGCCGGCGCCGGCGCCCCGCTCAAGACCAACGACGAGATCCGCCGCTACGTCCTCGACAACGCCCAGATCGGCATCGTCGCGTTCCAGGCCTTCGGCGCGCCCGATGAGAATGGATGGTTCCGGCTGAGCGTCGGGGCGGCGGGCGAAGCGGAGATCGCGGAAGCGCTGCCGAGGCTGGAGACGGCGCTGGCCGCGTTGGCGTAAGGTCGGCTCGATGAACGCTGAGGACAGGAAGTCCCGCCTCGGGGGCGCCGAGGGCACGCCCGCCCCCGCCCCGGCTGCGGGTTGGAAGATCTTCAGCTGGTCCAACCTCATTCGCCTGATCATCGCCCTCGCGATGGCCCTCCTCGTGGGTGGCGGGATTTGCCTGGTCGCCTCGCGCCGCACGGATCGCGCGTGGTCCGCGTACGAAATTCGTCGAGCCGAAGAGCGGAAAAGCGTCATGGCGCGGTGGGGCGCGCGTCCTTCGCTGGTCGCGCCGGTGGAGCCGGGGAATGCCTGGGACGAGTACGTCAAAGCCTACGAGGCGCTCGTGGCGCTTCCCGAGAGCGACCATAAGTTCCTGAACGAAGCCGCGGAAGGTGCAGCGTCCGCCGAGAATGACGCGCGAGCCGACGAGCTCCTGGGGCGGTGCGCCTTGATCCTGGGGACGGTCCGAAGAGGTGCCGCGCGGGCCGAAGCGACCTCCCCCTGGCCGGTGGATCGGCCGCTTCCCAGCCCTCTCAATTCGCTTCCCGGCGCGCGCTACGCCGGGCGGCTGCTGCGCCTTTCCGTGCGCCGCAGATTTGCGGAGGGCGATACAGCGGGCGCGGTGTCCGATGCCGCGGTCGGCCTGCAGGCGTCGCTCGACATGATGCGCGGGCCTTCGCTGATCCACCTGCTGATCGGCCATGCCATGGCGATTGCGATGGCGTCTGAAATGCGGAGCATCCTGGTTTCGCCAAAGTGCACGCCGGAGACGGCCTCCGCGCTGGGGGAACTCGCGCGGTCCGCAGATGCGAGGATGCCCGCCTACTCGGAAGCGATGGCCGCGGAAAAGTTGATCGGCCTCGCGGGGCTCGAAGAGGGATTCAAGGACGGGACAGTGAACACCGGGCCCTCGACGTGGCTGCAAGGGATCACCTACCGCGGAACGGTGTGCGCCGCGGACGGCGCTTATGGGCGCCTGCTTTCAGATATCAGGCGCCTCGAAATTCTCCCGTGGCCGGAGGGACAGGCGGCCTACAAAGAGGTCGCCGACCGTCGGCTCGACCCCGGGGCGATGATCATCGACCTGCTGAAACCGGCGCTGCAGGCGGGGGAAGGAAGTCACCGCCAGGTGCGGGCGCGCCTTCGCCTCCTGTCCGTGGCGGGCCGCGTCCGTGCCGGGGAGACCCCGGGCGGCGCCGACTGGCCGCTCGATCCGTTCGACCTCGCGCCGATGCGCTTCCGCCAGATTGAGACCGGCACCGAACTCTGGAGTGTCTGGAAGGATTCGGTGGAGAGCCGCGCCGGGGACTGGGACGACCCGGACAAATCGGGTGGCGACTGCCGGCTGCTGGTGCCGAAGTAACCCGCTACTCGAACGGCGCTTCCTTCAGGACCTCCTCAAACTCCGGGCTGCTTTTCAGCGGGTCGAGGATCGGGTCCTTCCGGATAGTGGCGGCGTGCACCATTCCCCGCCGCAGGTACTCCCTCAGCACCCGGAGCGCTTCCTTGAGGTCGCGTGTCTCCGCGGGCTGGGCGAGCGTCATCCTGAGCAGGCATCCCCAGCAATCGGGGTAGGTGGGGCAGGTTTCCGTGGCCCGGCGCGCCAGTACCAGGGCGTCAGCGAGGCGGCCTTCATTGAACGCCTGGTTGGCGAGCAGCATGGTGCGGACGCCCGACGGGAAGCGGGCGTCCCACGCTTCCGCGGCGATGCGGCGTTCTTCGGAAGAGCCGACTTCGTACCGGCGCAGTTCGCCGGGAAGAATCGACCGAGGGGCGAGGCGGCGCGCGAAGGCGAGCACGTCGAGCGGGACGAGGGCGAGCGATCCCGGGCGGTCCGCGGCCAGCAGGGTCGTGCCGTCGTTCGAGAACGCCGCCGCGAGGGCCTGGTCGCCGGGAAGCGTGAAGACTTCGCGCAGATCTGAAGTGTCGATGACGCGGATGAAGTCGGACGCGACGACCGCGAGGTATTTCCCGTCGCGGCTGCGCACCAGGCGGCCTTCGCCCATGCGCTGGAGCGTATGGGTCGCGAGCCGCCGGCCCGTGCCGAGATCCCATTTGTGGATGGAGCTGTCCTCAGCGAACGTGACGGCCGTGCGCTCGCCGGCCAGGAAGTAGGCCTGAAGAATGTTGCCGGTGTGACCGCGCAGGGTCGAGAGCGTTTCGTCTGCGGCGTTCGTGAGGCGGACTTCGCCGTGGGAAGGGTTCAGCTCGAGCAGGCGCACCCCATCGGCCGCGGGGATGTCGCCGACCCGTTCCCGCGTCGATTTCCTGCGAAAGACCTCCCGGCCGGTGCGCGCGTCGAGCACCGTCGTGTCCCCCTGCGCATGCCAGCAGGCGACAAGTTCGCGGTCCGCGGCCAGCGCGACGCCGTCGGCGTCCTTCACCGCGGGCCACGGCCCGAGCTCGCGGTCCGTCTCGAGATCCCAGAGCCGGAACGGACCCAGTCCTTCGCGGCTCGACACCGCCACGGCATGCCCCGGCGCGATCTCGAGCCGATCCGTCCCGCTTTTCAGCACCCCGAACGGCGCGCGTGATGTCCGGCCATTCCCGTCCACCCACAGCGCGTCGCCGTCCCGCGGAGCGACCAGCACCCGCGTCCGCGCGGCGTCGATCGCAATGACGGGCGCTTCCGGTGGAAGCGCAACCCGCGGGATGGCGCCGGCGGGAGAGGCGTCCCAGAGGCAGGCGGTGAGGTCGCAAGAGGAGGTAGCGATGCGGGTGCCGGTGGGATCGAAGCGGGCTGCTGAGACGGTGTAGCCGTGTCCGCGGAGGGATGAGAGCACGGCGCCGGAAGCGATGTCGATGACGTCCACGGTGGTATCGGCGGTGCGGAGAAAGCGGGATCCGTCGGGAGAAAAGGCGCCGGCGAGGAGCGAAACCGTCCCGATCGGGGGCGCGGTTTCGGTGAAGTCGGCGAAGTTCCAGAAACGCACCTTGCCGGCGACGTCGCGTGTGGCGAGTTGCTTGCCCGCGGGGTCGATGGCCGCTTCGGCAAGGTCCGTGCCCGGACTGATCGTCGCGAGGCGCCGGCCGTCTACCGGGTCCCACAGGGCCGCGCCACCGGGGCCCGCCGTGACAACGCGCGTCCCGTCGGGAGTCCAGAGGACGCTGAGGGCGCGGCAGCCGGCGAAGACCGCGCGGCGACGGCCCGTGGCGGCATCCCAGACTCCCGCGTCGGCCTCTTCGGGGGCGACCGCGACGAGTGTGCCCGCAGGATTCCACGCCGCATGGGCCGCGGGACTGGCGACTCCTTCCAGGTCTGTCGCCGTTCCTCCCGCCGCGGGCCAGATCGCGGTGCGCGGCCCCCACACAAGGACCTGCGTGCCGCGCGGGTGCCACGAGCCGTTCGCAACTCCCGGTTGGAGAGGGCCCATCGTCGCCACCGCCGCGCCCGACTCCACGTCCCAGACGCGCACCGTCCCGTCCTCAGCGCCCGTCAGGAGCCGGGTCCCGTCCGGGCTGAATTCGACCTGCACCACGCTTCCGTGGTGTCCCGCCAGGTGCCGAAGCGGCTGCCCCGTTCCCGCATCCCACACCATCGCCTGGAACTCGCGCCCGGCCGTCGCGACACGCGCCCCGGAAGGACTCCACGCCACCGCCAGCACGTAGAAATCGTGGCCGTAGAGACGGCGGCGTTCCTGGAGACGGGACAGCGCGGCGAGAAGCGCGTTGTTCGCTTCGGCCCCGGGGGCGCGATCCGCCGCTTCCAACGCCAACGCCAGGGCGGAAGACGGTGCGTCGCGCTCCAGAGTGAGGGCGGTCGCCGCGAGCCTCAGGCCGTCTGCGCGGCGAAGCGCCTCGCGTGTTTCCTTGAGCGCGACGCGCTCCCCGGCGGCGCGCTTGTCCGTCTCGATCTGCGCGCGCCGGGCCGCTTCGGATTCGCGGGACGCTTTTCCTCCCCAGTAGAGGGAAGCGGCGGTGCCCGTGACGAGTGTGATCATCGAGAACGCGAGGGCGGCGGCGAGGGCGCGGTTGCGGCGCACGAAGCCGCGGATCTGCTCGACGAGGGAGTAGCGGTACACCGTCAGTGCGCGGCCGTCGCGGCGGGCGCGGACTTCGTCGGCCAGTGCGCGGGCGGACGGGAAGCGGTCGGACTGTTCGCGGGAGAGCGCCTTGTGGGCGATCGCGGCGAGGTCGGGCGGCGCGTGGGGCTCGATCGTGGTCGCCTGGGGCGGCGCGCCGTGGATCACGGACTGGAGGACCGTCACGGGGTGCGGCCCCTCGTGCGGCGGGTGGCCGGTGAGGAGCTCGAAAAGGATCGCGCCGAGCGCATAGACGTCGCTTCGCTCGTCGATCTTGTCGAGTTCGCCGCGGGCCTGCTCGGGGGGCATGTAGGCGGGGGTGCCGAGGATCGAGCCGTCGAGGGTGAGCCCGGGGGCGCCGGTGGCCGCGGCGGCGCGCAGCGATTCGGCGGCGCGGCGGAGGTCGGGAAGCGCGCGGTCCTCCGAGCATCACGTTCGCGGGTTTGAGGTCGCGGTTGATGACCCCTCGCGCGTGCGCGTACGCGACCGCGTCGCACACGTCCACGAACGCATCCAGCAGCCGCAGCCGCCCTTCGACGCGTTTCGCAGGGTCCTTCTCCTCGCGCGAAATCCGGTCGAGCCGCGCGCCCAGCGTTTCTCCGCGGACCAGGCGCATCGCGTAGAACGGGCAGCCGTCGCGCTCCCCCATCTCGTACACCGGCACAATCCCCGGGTGCTCCAGCTGCCCCGTCACCCGCGCTTCACGGAAAAACCTCTCGCGGTCCGCCGCATCGAGCGCCGTTGCGCGTCCCGGGGCGCCCGCGGCGACGGTCGCCCCGATGCCGGGGAGAAGTTCCTTGAGCGCGACCTCGCGGCCGAGCCGCGCGTCCCAGGCGATCAGGATCCGTCCCATTCCCCCGCGGGCGTGCTCGGAGCGGACCTCGAAACGCGTGCTCTCGAGCGACGACGATCCCGCGACCGGGAGACGCACGTCGGCCGCGGGCCGAAGCGTCGCCGCGAACGCGGGGAGGCTCATCGAGTCGGCGGCTTCCTTGAGGCCCGCGATCCCGATCACGCGGCGCGCGCCGTCCGGATCCGACAGGAGCCGCTCGAAGTCCGCGAGGATCGCTTCGCGCTCGCCCCCCGGGATCGCCCCCCAGAGTTCGCCCAGCAACTCCGCGGGCC
>JAIOPR010000177.1 GCA_021413805.1 Planctomycetota bacterium | reverse complement strand
GAGGACCACGACCGCGGCGAGGATTTTCGGGAGGGGGGACATCTTCTGTGGAAGCGGCTCAGGCGCGTCGCCTTCCTCAGCGGTATCCATCGCACGGGGGGCGGGACGGCCGCCGCGGCCGCGGGTGCTGCGGACCCCGGCGCGGGCTGCGGGGCGGGGTGCAGGTTCCGGCTCGGGCTCCGGTTCGGGCTCCGCCCGGGCCGCTTCCGCTTCTTCAGGCGGTGCCTGCTCCACGGCCGAAACCTCGACCGCGGACTCTTCAGCGGCCTCCGCGGCGGGCGCTTCTTCGTAATCCGGCTCCGCCATCAATTCGTCCGCCAGGGAGTCCTCAGGAACGGTGAGGATTTCTTTGCACCGGCCGCAGCGGAACTTCTTGCCGGGAGGGTAGGCGGAAACGTCGAATTTGGCGGAGCACGCGGGGCAGGCGATCTGTTTCATAGAACGGTGATTGTAGCGGTGGCTGATCGGGGAATGCACGCGGGATGTGAGCGCGTGAGAAACATTCGTCCTCCGGCCCGCGACATCGGCCCGTCCGGCGCAGCCTGACACGGCTGGGGAGGGGGCACCGGGGGCACGCAGGTTTGCCGAGGGCGCAGCCGGCCCGGTAGAGGTGATGGAGTCCCTGCTGGGCGGCGGCGCTGAGGCGTCGGCCGCGGGGGGCGCCGAAGATGCGGAACCGGACGAACCGGGTGATGTGGTCCTCGGGGAGCGGGCCGAGATTGAGGAACGCGCGTCGTGCGGAGTCGGCGGCGGAGGGGCGGAGGGCCGTGACGAGAGGGAGAATTGCAGAAGCGGCGGCGACGCGAGCGCGGCCGGCGCCGAGGAGGGAGACAGGCCGCGCGAAGGCGGCGGGTCCCCAGGCGGCGCGGAGATTCCAGTAGGGCAGGGGAGGGACGAGGAGGGATGCAGCGGCGTGGTCCGGGTCCGCGGCCCAGCGGTCGAGGAGTCCGGAAGGTGAGGTCTCCGCGACGAGGGCGGCGAGGGCGGCGAACCGGCGGACGGGCGCGTCAGGGGGGCGCACGGCGGGGCGCCAGGCCGCCGCCCCGAACGGTTCGACCCGCCGGGGAGGGAGCGTGGCGAACAGCTCGAGCAGCCGGGCGCGTGAGGGAGCATCCACGGGTTCGCCGGGCCAGAGACCGGACGCATGAAGCAGGGCCGCCTCGACGGCGATGGCGCGTCCGGGTCCCGGGGGGGCGTCGCCGAATGAACTCCACGGGACGTGCAGGGCCAGCGCGCGGAACGCCTGGTAATTGGCGCCATACCCCATGACCTCGGCGAGCGCGCGCCACACGGCCTCGTCGGGCCCGTCCTGGCGTGCCCATTCGGCGAACCGCGCCGCACGCCGCTGCATTCGCTCGACGCCGAAATCCTCGAGGGCCTTCACAAGCCGCGCAGGCGCCTCCTCGTGGCACGGCCCGATTCCCGCCTCCGCCGCGACCGCGGGCACCCGCCGCCTCGCCGACGGTTCCGCACCGACCGGCGCGACGACCAGCCGCGGCACCCGCCGCCCTGACGAGGTCACCACCTCGACGCCCCCGGTCAGCGAAACGTGCAGGACGACCGCGTCGTATCTCGGGTCGCGGTCGTGCCCGTGCCGGCTCCACTCGGCCGGGTCGCAGTGGAGCTCCACATCTCCCCGAACCTCGCGCCCGCCGATCACAAGCCGCGCGTCGTGGAAATCCGGCCCCGATCCCGCCTCCCGCACGCCGGGCGACTCCACCCGCACATCGTCGCCTTCCAGCGTTCGCAGCGCCTCGCGCGCAAACCGGAGCCCGTACCACGCCGCTACCAGCACATCCTCGGGGCCCCGGCAAGCCGACACGGGTAGCCGGCGGGAAGAGCGGGACATTTCAGCGCGATGGGATGACACGCGACCCAGGCAGTATACCACTCCCCGCCCGCCGTCACTCCCCGGGTTTCAACGTCACCACCCGCGCTCCCGGTTCAATCGGTTCTCCTTCCACAACTTTCCTCACCGCGCACTGGACCCCGTTCGCTTCCAGTACCTTCGCCTCGTCCCAGCCCTCCCCCCTCTCGACGTAAACCATCGTCCCCACGGAAACATCCGACATCGTCAGCGTGACCCACGCCCGGCCGTCCTCCTCCACCGTGCGCACCTTCCCGAATCGCGCGCCAGGCGCGAGGAAAACATTCCACCTCCGCGGAATCACGGGGCTCCCGGTCGCGGACTTGTTCCAGTCACCCTCGCGAAGAAAAAACACGCCCTCCATCCGGCCGCGCGGCTCCTGGCCGCTCCTCACCTGCATGCAGAACTCCGCGCCTTCCTGCTCCTCCAGCAGATACCGCCGCTTCCCCCAACTCACCGCCACCATCCGCCGCCGCTCCATCGGCCGCGCGTCCGGCCGCAGCACGAATCCCTTTTCATCCCGCCCCACCCGTCCTTCTTCCGGCGGAGAATCGAAGCACCCCTGCGAAGTCTCCTCGTAATCCCCATCCTCCTGGATCTCCATCTGCCGCATCCCCCCTAGCCCGAACTGGTAGATCCCCGCGACCGGTTCGAGTTCTTCCTGCGTGGCCGGCGTGAACGGGGGTTCGCCGGGGCCGGGCTCGCGGGAAGCGCACCCGGCGGCGAGGGAGAGCAGGGTGAGGGCAGCGAAGAGGCGGCCGTCGCGCAGGGGCATGGAGTTCTCCCGACAAGGAGCGGATTAGCGGTCGTTCTCCGGGTGTGGCCGCGGCGGCGGGTTCGTGATGTTGCGCAGGCCGAGCTGCGTGATGATGTCCTCCGCGATGTCGTCGATCGGACGGCTCTCCGTCACGACCCGGACTTCCGCCGCCTGCTCGTAGTACGGGCGGCGGAGCTCGAGCTGCGAATTGATCTCGTCGAAAAGGCTCATCGAGGTCAGCGCCGGCCGCGTCGTCGCGCTTCGCGGATCTTCCTTGATGCGGCGATGAAGCGTCTCGACGGTGGCCTCGAGGAGGACGACGCGGGCATTGCGCTTGAGTTCGCGGATGGTCTTGTAGCGGAGGACGCACCCGCCGCCCGACGCGATCACCAGGTTGTCGCGTTTGGAAAGCTCGAGGAGGACCTCCGCCTCGCGGTCGCGGAACCAGGACTCGCCCTTCGTTTCGAAGATCTGGCGGATGTTGTTGCGCGAACGCAGTTCGATGAGTTCGTCCGAATCGACAAACTCCATCTTGAGCCGGGTGCCGAGGTAGCGGCCCACGGTGGTCTTGCCCGAGCAGCGGAACCCGATCAGGACGATGTTGCTCACGCCGGGGATTCTACCTGATCCGCAGCAGGCTTTCGAGAACCCTGCGGCGCCCGGGCGAAAGACGGGCCAGCCGAAGCGTCGAGAGGCCGAGCACGCGGTAGATTTCGCGGACCGGGCCGTGAAGCGCCTTGAGATGGCGGGCGACCGAGCCGGCGTCGCCGCGGGCAACGGGGCCGGTCAGGGCGCGCGCCGGGCCGAGGGCGAGGACGTTCTCGACGGTGCGCCGCACCAGCGGGCCGAGCGCCCCCGCCGCCTTTTTCCCGGGGATTCCGGCCTGCCGGAACAGTGCAAAGGCTTCCGCAAGGAGCGCCACCAGGTCGTTGCAGGCCAGGACCGCTCCCGCGTGATACAGCGCCTTGCCGCGTTTCGACACCGGCACCGGCACGCCTCCGACCGCGAGAATCATGCGGCGAAGGAGCGGGGAAGAGCCGCGGTCGCCCTCGAAGAAAAAGTGCGCTCCGCGAAGCGCCGCGAGTCCCTTGGCCGGCGTCGGGAAAGTCATGAGCGGGTGGACGCTTGCCGCCCGGGCGCCGGATCGCCGTACGGCGGCCAGCGCGTCGGAGGAAAGGGCGCCGGAGGTGTGGGCGACCACGGCGCCGCGCTTTACGGGCCCGACGAGTTCGCGTGCCACCCCGGCGACGGCATCATCGGGGACGGTGACGAGCACGAGCTTCGCCAGCGCCGCCGCCTGTCGGACTTCCATGGCGGGCGCGCCGACAAACTTCGCCGCACGCCTTGCGGAGGCCGCAGTCCGGGCAGCCACGGCCACGACGGGCCAGCCAGCGCGTTTCAGCGCGGCGCCGAGCGCCGAGCCGACACGGCCTGCTCCTATGATGGCGACGGGGGGAGGCATGGGGGGACTGTAGCGGCGCCGCGGGCGGGAGTCCACGTGCGGCCGTCCGTGATAGACTCTCCCTCCACGCCATGATCGAACACCTCACGCTTGCCCTTCGCGGACTCGTCGAGCACAACGCCTACCCGACGATCGTCGGCATCCTGTACGTCTGCGGCCTCGGCGTGCCGATTCCCGAGGAAATCACGCTTCTCATTTCCGGGTACGCCGCCTACCACGGCTGGGTCAATCTCTGGCTCATCATGGCGCTCTGCGTGGCGGCCATCCTCGCGGGCGACCTCACGATGTTCCTGATCGCCCGCCGCTGGGGGGGGCGTCTCCTGAAAACCCGCTTCGGCGCCTGGCTGTTTCCCGTGACGCGCCTCGAAAAGGTCCACCGGTACTTCGACAAGCACGGTTCGAAGACCGTTTTCTTCGCACGGTTCTTCGCCGGGATCCGCATGCCCGTCTATTTCACGGCCGGCATGACCAAGATGAACCCGGTGCGTTTCGTCCTGCTCGACCTCGCCGGCACGCTCATCAGCGGCCCGACATCGATCTTCATCGCGTTCAAATTCTCGGATAATTTCGACCGCGCCATGAAGAACGTGAACAACGCGAATCACTGGATTTTCGGCGGCATGCTGGTGGTCATCGTGCTCACGGTCGGCTGGCACCTGTGGAAAGACCATCGCGAGCGGGTCGCGGCGAAGCGCGAGTTGGCGCAACGGGCCAGCGAGGGCCCCCCGGGCGAGGCTCCTGCGGACCAGGCGGCGAAATGAGCCGGATCTGCGTGTCGCTGGCGGACGCGCGGCCGATCGGGGCGCGGCGGTTCGTGGAAGTGCGCCTGGACCGGACGGGTGCCTGGCCGGCCATCCCTGCGGGTTGCGAAGCAATCGCGACCTGCCGCGCGGCGTGGGAAGGCGGGGCATTCGGCGGCGGGGAAGAAGAGCGCCGCGCGGCCCTCGAACGGGCGGCGAAGGCCGGCGCGTGGGCTGTCGATGCGGAAGTGCGGGCCGCGTGGCGCCCTTCGCGGCCACCGGGGGTGCGGTTGATTCTCTCCCGCCACGATTTCGAAGGGATGCCCCCCGATCTCCCGAGCCTCGCCCGCCAGATGCTCAGCGAAAAACCCGATTTCGTGAAAATCGCGGCGACCCCGAAAAATGCCGCCGACGTCAAGCTCCTCTTCGATCTCCAGCGCGAACTCGGCCCGCGGGGCGTCGTGGTGCCGATGGGCGAACTTGGTGCGGCCGCCCGGATTCTCTTCGCCCGCCTGGGCGCACCATGGACCTACGCCGTGGCCGAGGGCGGCGAATCCACTGCACCGGGACAATGGGGAGAGACCGAACTTCACGAGCTCTATCGATTCGAGGGTATCGGTCCTGCCACCCGCGCCTTCTGCGTCGCCGGCGACCCTGTCCGCCATTCGAAATCGCCGCGGCTTTTCAACAGGGCCTTCGCAATCGCCGGTCTCGACGCCGTCTACGTTCCCGCGCTGGTGCCGGAGGGGCAGTTGTTCGCGATGCTGGAAGCGCTGGGAGTGGAGGGCGCAAGCGTCACGATCCCTCACAAGATCGAGGCGTTCCACGGCGCGCGGCCGGACGCCGCGGCGAGGCGGGCCGGGGCGGCGAATACGCTGACAAGGCGCGGCGGGGCGTGGGACGCCACGAACACCGACGCGCCGGGTTTCCTGGCGTCGCTGGAAGAAGGGCTGGGGCGGCCGGCAAAAAACCTGCGCGTGGCCGTGCTGGGGGCAGGCGGCGCCGCGCGGGCGATCCTGGCGGCGCTGGCGGGCCCGAACGTCCTGTTCCTCGTCGGGCGAAATCTCGTCAAGACCTCCGAACTCGCCCGAGAGTTCGACGCGACCCCGGTCGCGTGGGGACGTGCGGGCGGGATGGCCTTTGACCTGCTGGTGAACACGACCTCGGTCGGGATGGATCCTGTCGCAGGGGAGACACCGTTTCCGGTGGAAGAAATCCCCGGTGGCTGTGCGGTTTACGACTGCGTGTACACACCGCGGGAAACCCGGCTGCTCCGCGAATCCAAGGGGAAGGGCTGCCGAGCCATTTCAGGCGTGGGAATGTTCGTGAGGCAGGCCGAGCGGCAGCACGCGGTCTGGTTCGGCGAGGAAGGGAAGGCCTCGATGCGGGAAGCGATCGAGGAGTTCCTGCGGTAGAAAGCCTCGCGATCCAACAAAAAAGGCCGGGGCTTTTCGCCCCGGCCTCTTGATTCGAAATCCATCGCTCTATTCGTGGATGTGGATCGCCGTCCCCGCCGGCACCAGGTCGAACAGCTCTTCGACGTTTTCGTTCCGCATCCGGACGCACCCGTTGGAAGCGTGCGTGCCGATCGTTTCCGGCTTCCGCGTCCCGTGAATGCCGTAGCTGGTGAATCCGGGCTCCGCGAACCCCATCCAGCGCGTGCCGAGCGGGTTGGCCGGGTCGTCCGCGGCGACGGCCTGCGTCCCGGCGCGCGTCCACTCCGGGTTGACGAGCTTGGTGGACACCGAGAAATCGCCGATCGGCGTCGGGCTCTCCTCGAGGTTGCCCGTGCAGACCGGGTACTGCCGCGCGAGGAACTTCCCGTTGTAGTAGAGGCGGAGCCACATCTTCTTGATGCTCACCTCGATCGTGGACTTGCACGTCAGCACTTTCAGGCGCTGTCCCTGCCGGATCATCGCGTTCTGGAGCTTGTTCACGCGGCAGATGACGCCCGAGTCGATCTTGTTTTTCTTCGCGATGTTCTGCACCAGGTCGCCGGACTTCACGACGTACACCGACCCGAGTTCCGGCACATCCTTGCCGCTGAAGGCCAGGGCGTCCGCATAGGCGAGGCAGCGCGTCACAAGCGCCGTCTCCGTCCCCGCGCCCAGGTTCACCGCCAGCGTGCAGGCTTCCCACGCTTCAACCGGCCGGCCGTTCTTGTCGCACGCATCCGCGATCGCGATCACGTTCGCCGCGGCCTCCGCCGACTCCGGGTGGTCGCGCAGCAGCCTCATTCCCGCGTCCACCCGCGCCACGCCTTCACTGCCGAGGTAAACCCGCGCCACTGCCGAAGCGCGCTCCGGCGCCTTCGGGCACGCCTCCGCCAGCTTCGCCCACTGCGCCAGCGCTTCGGCCGAACGCCCGGTTTTCTCGTAGGAGGTCGCGAGGGCCGAGTGAAGCGCGTTGGACGTTTTGTTCTTCTCGAGGTCCTTCACCAGTTCCGGGATGGCGGCTTCGTAGTCGCCGAGCTGGAAGAGGGCAAGTCCGCCTTTGGCGTCGGAGGTCCGTGCGCCGGCGGGCTGCGTCGGGTGGGTGCCGGGAGTAGCGGCCGTGCTGCCCGGGGTTCCGCCGGGTTCGTTCGGGGCGAAGTGCGCGCCGTCGACGTTGGCAGGGGTACGGGAGTGGACAGGGAGCCACCCGCGGAAATAAGCGAAAACGGTGACGGCGGTGATGACCGCCCCGGTGATGATGGCTTTCAGCATGGGCCCTCTCCGAAGTTCTGAAGTGGTTGCAGAATCCCCTCTGTCTTTATACTTTATAAAGTATGGATGTT